>NVXL01000001.1 GCA_002746115.1 Alteromonadaceae bacterium | reverse complement strand
AGACTAGCGAAACTACCGAGAATCTATCACCGTTACCCCACTTACCCCTCTACTTATTACACGTGCGTACATCATGTGTAGAAAGCGTGTAAACGGGAATGGATTTATAAGGTTTAATGCGAATAGAAGTGGATAAAAGAGACTGGCGAACTTTACAGAAAAGGCGTTTAAAATCAACAGACTAGAGGAATATGCGAATAAAAACAGAGTGGTTGGTAAATAATCGTTCTGTATAAAATGGTGCCCGGGGCCGGACTTGAACCGGCACAACCTTGCGATCGGGAGATTTTAAGTCTCCTGTGTCTACCAATTCCACCACCCGGGCAACGGGACTGTCTAACTAACAACCTTTAGAAAAGGCCGCCAAACAGTTGGCGATATGCAGGTATTGGCAACCTACAAGATAGCAGAGAAACTCCGCTGCTATCCAAACTATTATGTAAAACCACTATTTAAAACTACTAAATAGATATAAAAAAATGGAGGCGCGAGCCGGAGTCGAACCGGCCTCACCGGATTTGCAATCCGGGGCATAACCGCTTTGCTATCGCGCCATCACGGGGTGCGAATTGTAATAGATCTAAGTTACAAATCCTAGCCCTTTCTAAGCGCTTTCTAAGCTCTTTTTACTCTTTTCCCGATAAAGCTGGCCATGCGGCTTTAAGATAGACAATCATTGACCACAATGTGAGCAATGCTGCCAAATATAAAGTGACGTAGCCGACTTTGTTAAACAAGGGGTAAACCGCCTCGTTAAACGTTAACAACATAATTATCGCGATGATCTGCAAGGTCGTCTTCACCTTGCCAATAGCGGACACGGCCACGCTGGCACGCTTACCAAGCTCTGCCATCCATTCTCGCAGCGCAGAGATAACAATCTCTCGGCAGATGATCACGATAGCAGGCAGCGTAAACCAAAGACTGCCATGACTTTCGATAAGTACAGCTAGCGCCACGGCTACTAAAAGCTTATCCGCCACAGGATCCAAGAAAGCGCCGAACGGGGTGGATAAATTATATTTACGCGCGATGTAGCCATCGAGCGCATCGGTAATGCCTGCAAGCGTAAATAAAACACCTGACACCCAAAAGCGCCAGTCGTAATGACTGTAATAAATCAATATCAGTAAGGGGATGACCGCAATACGGACTAGCGTGAGTTGATTGGCGACATTTAATAATGGTCTTTGCGACACTAGATACCCTACCCGCTTTGTAGTATGTGCTTGTTTAGCAACACTATTGATAAGTGCACAAGGTGTGCGCTGAGCACGTTACTCGCTATGCAAGACACTGTAAACCTCTTGCGCCATTTTTTTACTGATTGTCGGGACTTTGGCTAAATCATCAACATTCGCGAGCTTCACCTCTTGTAAACCGCCAAAGTATTTTAAGATTTCTCTTCGTCGCTTAGGGCCGATGCCGGGGATATCTTCCAAGGTAGAACGCTTGCGCGCATTGTCGCGGCGCTGCTTATGGCCGGTAATCGCGAAGCGGTGAGCTTCATCCCGGATCTGCTGAATTAGGTGCAGAGCCGGATTGTCGCTCTCAAGCACGCGCTCTGTGCCATCCTCGAGTACTAGCGTTTCAAAACCGGGCTTACGGGTGGTGCCTTTGGCCACGCCTGCTAGGAATATATCGGTAATACCTAACTCTTCCATCACCTGCCTTGCGGCACTTAGCTGGCCTTTACCACCATCAAGGAGCAAAACATCGGGCATGTTGAGCTGTTCTTTTTGTAAGCGTGAATAACGCCGGTTAAGCGCCTGAGCCATGGCGGCATAATCATCCCCACCTTGAATGCCGTCAATATTAAAGCGGCGATAATCAGATTTAACGGCTCCTTCTCGATTAAATACCACGCACGACGCCACGGTCTTTTCACCGCTGCTATGGCTGATATCAAAGCACTCCATGCGCTGCGGCATTTCATCAAGAGCTAAGCTGCTTTGTAGTTTTTCAAAACGCTGAAATATACTCTGCTTGGTATTGAGGTGATTTTTGAGGTTTTGCCTCGCGGCTTCAAGTGCCATTGCTAGCCATTTGGCACGATAAGTTCGAACGCTAGAGGTAACTTTGCAAGCCTTGCCTGTTTGTAAAGTAATGGCCTGAGCAAGTGCTTGCTCATCCTCTAGATCATGACTGACGATGAGTGTTGGCGGGATATCCATTTTGGCTGCACCTAGATAGGTGTGGGCGATAAAGGCGCTAAGCACCTCGGCCTCACGATGCTCTAGGCGATCTTTAGGCAGGTAGCTTTTACTGCCAATAATACGACCCTGGCGAACGTATATTATGTGCACACAAACGACAGCAGCTTCGATAACGCAGGCGATTGCGTCAAGATCACTATCGCCAACGTCAACCATTTGCTGGGCTTGCACTCGGCGCAAAGCGGTGATTTTATCGCGGAATTTTGCAGCCTGTTCGAATTCCAGCGCCTGCGAGGCACTCTCCATTGCACCACTCAGCTGCTCGTGCAACTGCTCGCTCTTACCCGATAAAAACAAAGCCGTATGTTCGGTATCGGCTTGGTACTGCTCGTCGCTAACAACATCTACGCAAGGCGCAGAGCAGCGGCCAATCTGATGAAGCAGGCAAGGCCGGGCGCGGTTTTGATAAACGCTGTCTTCACATTGACGCACACCGAAAGTTTTTTGTAAAAAGCTAAGGCTTTCTTTTGCGGCACCAGCATTTGGGTAGGGGCCGAAATAGCGACCTTTTTTCTTTTTGGCACCACGATGCATGCCAACTCTAGGGTGGCGCTGACCATCTGATATAAAGATATAGGGGAAGGATTTATCGTCCCGCAGCATGACATTAAACGGCGGTTTCTGCGCTTTAATCAGGTTATGCTCTAGCACCAAGGCTTCCGCCTCGCTGGGCGCGACGGTGATCTCGACATTCACAATACGCTTAACCAGCACCTGGGTTTTAATCGGCAAGCCGGTTTTTTGAAAATAACTTGAGAGGCGGTTCTTTAGATTTTTAGCCTTACCCACATATAGTATCTGGCCAGTGTCATCATACATCTGATAGACACCGGCTTTTTGCGTAAGGGTTTTCAGGAAGGTTTTATGGTCAAATACGGGGGGCTGTTCTTGCTGTGTCATTAAGACAGGTTTTCTATATCCAGTAACTTATGCTTAACCGCCAACAAGGCAAGCTCGACATCGCTATTAATCTTAAGCTTGGTAAAAATACGGTAGCGGTAACTATTAACGGTTTTTGGGGCAACGAACAAAGCTTCGGCAATATGGTTAACTTTTTCACCGTTGGAGATACGAATGGCTGTTTCAAGTTCGCGCTCAGACAAACTTTCAAAAGGCGACGCATCAAGCTTGGTTGACGATACATTACGCAAAGCCACTTGCTGCGCGATATCTCGACTCATATAAAGCTGACCGTTGAGCACAGCGCTAATCGCGCTAACGATTTCTTCAAACCCTGCACCTTTAGTAACGTAACCACAGGCACCGGCTTTCATTAGGCGCTCAGTAAACATTTCATCGTTCACCGAAGTGACAGCGATGACTTTTGCAGATTCGCAAGCTCGCTGAATTTTACGCGTCGCTTCTAATCCGCCAATACCTGGCATTCTGACATCCATCAGGATGACACAGGGCTGAAGCTCACGAGCAAGCTCGACGGCTTCTTCACCAGTTTTGGCTTCACCGACGACCTCAAAGCCCTCGACATCCTCCAGCATACGCACGATACCCATTCGTACTAATTCATGATCGTCCGCAACTAAAATTTTTGCCAAGTTTTCACCCCCAAAGAAGAGCTTCAATTCATTAATGCGAAGGTGTCGATACCCTAGGGCAGGCGACGGTTAAAAAACAACCCAAAACAGAGCAGTTTTTTACTTATCTGTGGATTCACGCACAATCGCTTAGTCTAAACCCGTTTACAAATACTTACCCGCAATTTATCACTCTTATCTGGCTTTTCCTAGTCAAATAACCGCAATCTCAAGAAACCCGAAATAGAACAACTTTTTCTTAACAACCTAGCCCGAAACGCTTTTTTAGCTGGACTTTAGGCGCGACGCGCGGTTTGAGCCGTCGTATTATTCAGGTGGCAAAAACCCAAACACTGAGGTTCAATTTCGAGCATGACACCAAACTTCTGCTTAACACTCGCCTGGATTTTGGCGGCAAAATCAAGCACCTGCTTTGCCGATTGACGCTTATGGTTGGTGATTACCAATGCTTGATGCTCATACACGCATATCCCCTCGCTGACCTCACCTTTCCAGCCACAACTCTCTATCAACCACGCCGCGGCGAGCTTTCGATGATTACGGTCGAGCATGTATGAGACGATGCCTGAGTGTTCACGTTCAAGGTCGTAGTAGGCCTCGTTTGCAAGAATGGGGTTTTTGAAAAAACTCCCGACATTCGGAATTTCTTTGACTTCCGGTAATTTTGACTGACGAACATCCACTACGGTATTGAACACATCCCTTGGCGTAACCGTACCATCAAAATCGACCAAGGCTTTTTTCAGCGCCGGATACTCCACTTTAATGGCAATCAATCGCGACAAACGAAAGGTCACGCTCGTGATAATATAGTTACCTTTCAACGTGTTTTTAAAAACACTGTCTCGGTAGGCGAAGGCGCAATCGGCTTTACTAAAACTCTCTAGCTGTTTAGTTTCACAGTTAATCGCTTCAAGGGTTTCAAATACATCTTCAACATTAACACCATAGGCGCCAATGTTTTGAATAGGCGCGGCGCCAACTGTGCCGGGAATCAAAGCCAAATTCTCCACCCCGTAGTAACCGTTCTGAAGGCAGTGATCGACAAACTCGTGCCAATTTTCACCAGCACCAGATTTAATCAATACCTCATTGTTTTGCTCATCGATCAGCTCGACGCCTTTGAGATCCGGCGACAACACCAAACCCTCGACACGCTCATTGAGAATGACATTACTGCCACCCCCAAGAACAAAAACGGGCTGCTGATGCCGCTCTGCCCAAGTCAGCATTTCACATATATCGCCGATGGACTGGGCGCGATAGTAATACGCAGCAACTGCGGGCACCGCGAGCGTGTTAAGCGACTGGAGATCTTTTTCACTTTCTAAACCGAACATAACTAACCTCGACTCAGTCTTAGAGACATTTCACACCAAGACTTGCATGCATCACGATAGCTCACAACTTATCTCCCTCAGTAAGCCCTGACATGCGTCTTCGACAAGATTCAGTACCAGCTCGAAAGCGTCTTCGCCACCATAATATGGGTCAGGCACCTCGTCGTAGTCGGACTGTTGCGAGTAGGCCAAAAACAGACCTAACTTCGCCGCCTGGGGGTCTGAATTCAGTACCGCAGCGGGTGCAATTGCTTCGAGATCATGCAGGTTACTGCTGTCCATGGCTAAAATATAGTCGAATTTTTCAAAGTCATCCTCTGCCATGCCCCTGCTACGTAATGCCGATAAGTCATAACCGCGCCGTTTAGCGGCCTCGGAGCTTCGCCCATCAGCGGAGTTACCAATATGCCAACCCGAGGTGCCTGCTGAGTCTATTTCTATACGGCTCTGTAAGCCAGCTCGCTCGACCACCCCCTGAAAGACCCCATGAGCCGTGGGTGAACGGCAAATATTACCAAGGCAAACAAACAGGACAGATACTGTTTTTTTCTCGGTCGATAAAGTGGATGTCATAGGTTTTTCCTGCAATTAACACGAGGGACTATTTAACATTTAAACAATTAAAAAAGGGCTATAGTACATTTTGAAATTAAAAACCCATCCGGAGCTCGGTGCTACGGATGTACACACCAGAGCTTACAACGGTGCCACAAGCGCACGAACCCGAGCCAGATCTTCAGCGGTATCCACGCCTCCTGGCACCAACTCACAGGCGGCTTCGACATGGATTTGATGACCATTCGCAAGGATTCGTAGCTGCTCTAATTTTTCCATTTTTTCTAATGCGGCTTCTGGCCATTTTACAAAGGCCTTGAGCAAAGCGACACGATAGGCGTAAATACCGATATGTCGTAAGAGCGGCTGCTCTTTTGGAAGAGACGGAGATTCGCCATCAAAGTTGCCGCGCTCCCAAGGGATGCTTGCCCGCGAGAAGTACATACCGCAATGTTGATCATTCACTACCACTTTCACAACATTAGAATCAAAGATCTGCTCTACAGATGTAATCGGCTCGGCTAAGGTGGCAGCACTGGCTTGCTTACACTGATGAAGATTGTTGGCGACTTGATTGATAACTGCTGGCGGTATCAAGGGCTCATCACCCTGCACATTCACCACCACATCCTCGTCGCCCAAACCTAAAATCGTCGCCACTTCTTGCAAGCGATCAGTCCCTGAAGGGTGCTGATCTGAAGTCATGCAGACTTGACCACCAAAGCGCTCAACGACCTCAACAATTCGAGCATCGTCTGTCGCTACGACCACACGCTGAGCCTGACTCAAGCAGGCGCGTCGATAGACATGCTCTATCATAGGTTTACCCGCTATATCAGCCAGTGGTTTAGCGGGTAAGCGTGACGATGCGTAGCGGGCAGGAATAACAACGGTAAAATTCACGGGCACTCTCCTATTTAGACGAGTCTATTTAGATAGGCTTATTTATTTGGACTTGCTTGTGCTGTTTTTGTTTGTGCAATTAAAGATCGCTCTACGCCAGCTAAAAAAGCCTCGGGTAACTGCATAGCTACCTCAAGCGCATACCAATTAGGCTTGGCGAAGGTACGGCATTTGACCGCATCTTTACTAGTCATAACAACGGGTTTATCGCCAATATTGGCGAAATCTTCTGCACAGTACTGATGATGATCTGGGAATATACGCCGCTCTTGAAGCTTAGTGAAGCCTGCGAGCGTCTCGAAGAATTTCTCAGGGTCGCCAATACCCGCTAACGCGACCACTCCCGACAAATCCGCTAATTGCGTTAACGACATACGGGTCTCATCACCATCAAGGCCACCACGGCCATCAACACGACTTAAACCTGTGACTGTTAGGGCAACATTAAAGCAGCTAGCCTCTTGTGTTTGATTTTGAACGTAAGCGTGAATCTGCGCGAGCTTACGCGCTTGTATATCCGTATCTTGCTGCTGGGATTGATTCACCAAAACCCAATCAACATCTCGCAAACGCTCGGGCAATTCACGCAGCGGACCCACAGGCAGCAAATGCCCATTACCAAACACCCGTACGCCGTCAATCACCGCAAGTTCAAAATGACGCCCCATGCGGTAATGCTGCAACCCGTCATCCGCGATGATCACGTCGCAACCGTGCTCGACCAAACATGCCACGGCGGCCACCCGATCAGCAGCAACAGCAACATCACAAGCGGTGGCGGTATAAATAAGTAAGGGCTCATCCCCTACTAAGCCTGCCGTCGCATCGCTATGAATTTCAGTACTTGGATGTGTATCTATATATGCAGGCAAGAACTGTAATTGCGTATCTTGACGCCCATAACCCCTGGAAACAACGCCGGGACGCAGGCCTTTTGCCTGCAAAAATTTAACCAGTGCAATAATTACAGGGGTTTTACCCGTGCCACCGACGGCAATATTCCCCACCACCAAAGTCTGTACCGGGGCTAATATAGCTTCCGCTTGCAAACGTCGTTTACGCCGCGCAGCGATGGCAGCAAAGCACCAGCTTAGTGGCGTTAAAAGATAGAGGATTCCGACCCTGCCGTACCAGCGCTGTTCGATAAATGCTTTGATTGACAATGTTAAAACCCAGTTAAAACCTCAGCGCCAATATTAGATTTAAGGTGCGACTTCTTGCTCAGAGGGCAAACGCGTCGTCATACTGATATTGGTAAAGCCCACTTTACCTGCGGTATCCATGACCGAGATAATCGACTGGTAGGAGCTGTTGGCATCACCGGTGATCACAAACGGCACACTGGTATCGCCATTGGAGACCAATTCTAGCGCGCGCGATAAGGTATCGATTTGGCTATTTAGCAATACTCTACCATTGACGGTATAAGCGCCATTAGCATCAATAACAACTTCGACTTTTAACTCAGCTTCCGTCTTGGGTTGGCCGTCGGCTTCTGGAAGGTTAACTTCCAAATGACTCTCTTTGGTGAAAGTCGTCGACACCATAAAAAAGATGAGCAACAAAAAAACAACATCAATCAAGGGCGTCAGATTGACATCCTCTTCGGCCTTAAGTTGTCGCTTGAACTGCATGGCCATATACTAAACCACCTTCAGGTCAACGCGACGATCGCTGTGTAATGCATCTACAAGTTTAACGGCTTCTTGCTCCATGCTAACGATCAAAGATTCAACACGACGCACAAAAAATCGGTGCGCAATCATCGCCGGGATAGCCACACACAAGCCGGCAGCCGTGGTCACCAAGGCTTCTGAAATCCCGCCAGCAAGCACTCCAGCATTACCCGCACCTTCGAGGTTCAAGGCTGTGAAGACTTTGATCATACCAATAACGGTTCCGAGAAGACCAAGCAGCGGGGCGATGGCAGCAATGGTGCCGAGTGCGGCAATGAAGCGCTCTAGTTCATGAATAACTTTGCTAGCGGCCTCTTCGATACTATCTTTCATAATATCGCGGCCATGGCGGGAATTGCTTAAACCCGCAGCTAAAATATGCCCAAGTGGGGAGGAGGTACGCAGGCCTTTTAAGCGATCTCTATCGAGATCGTTATCTTTGATCCAGCTCCAGACTTGGCCTAATTGGGATTTAGGCGTGATTTTCTCTGGGTTAAGCGTCCATAAACGCTCAATGGTGATGGCGATAACGGCCACTGAACATAATATTATCGGTAGCATTAACCAACCACCTGAAGCGACGATAGTAAACACTTCTGACCACCCCTTATGACAAATGAGAGAGACTATGTGATACCGAAAGTATGCCCTATCGGTATTAAAAAATGACGCTCATGATACCTTATACGCGCCAACAATTGCCTGCATTATTGCGCAGCTTTTAGCGATAGTTGATCCATTACCAGATCCGCCTGTAGATCCGTCCACAGTTTTGGTGCATGCGCTCGCTCAGCTCGCAGCTGTATCTCGCCATTGCCATCTAAGTGAATTCGAATGGCGCCTTGTGTCGCGGTATTCCACAAGCGTGCCCCGGTTTCAATAAAACGCTGCTTAACAAGCTGTGTGGGGTGGCCATAGCGATTACGAAAGCCGGTACTGAATATCACATGTTTTGCACGGACATGCTCGACCAAAGATAACACCGAGGAGGTATTGCTTCCGTGATGGGCAGCAATTAAGACATCGATGTTCTGAGGTAAGCGCCGCTGTTGAACCAACCAGCTTTCAACGCGTTTCTCAATATCACCCAGCAATACAATATGCCTATCTGGCCGCCCTGCCTCGCCCGGAATACGCATACTCAATACACAAGAGTGATTATTACGCTTATTAAGTAGCCTTTTATTCTTAGCTCCACCACGCCCATCACGTTCGATTCTGTCATTCTCCACAAGAACATCGGGCCATAATACACTCACCTCAACCAAGCCTGTGCGCCAGCCTTGGCCTTTACGACAGAAATCAAGCGCCTCGGTACGTCCACGCCACTCTGTTAAAGACGGCTCACCCAGTGCGCCAATACGTAAAGTGTTAACTTTTATGACGTCCAATACGCCGTCTAAACCACCAATATGATCGTTATCTCCATGACTGATGGTCAGTTGGTCGATACCTGTAATGCCTTGGCTGCGTAAAAACGGCACGACCACCCGACTGCCAATATCAAAGCTCGGTGAAAAGCGCGCACCTGTATCATACAACTCAACCTGCTTTTGACTTTGCGTCACAATCGCTAAGCCTTGACCGACATCTAAAACCGTCATGGTAAATGCAGGCTTTACTTGATGCGATTGCGAGAAGAATACCCCTAAGATTAGACTCAATGCTAACAACTGCAGCGAGGCAATACGCGGCATCAACAACAGCAAACAAGCGCCTGTAAAGGCAATTAAACTCAACGACGAAAAGCGCCAAGATTTTAACCATCCAGTATCTAGCCGAGCTGTATCTAACCAGTCATCAAACTGACTTAACTCGCTTAGAAAAACCCAAAGCCACTGCATACTGTGGCCCGCTATCGTAAGGATAAACATCGCGAGTTCATTATTGATAAAACTCAACATGCCGGCCAGCAAGGTAAGCGGGATGGTAACAAATGACATGAGCGGTACGGCAACAAGATTTGCGACGGGGCCACTTAGCGATATCGGTAAATTTAAAATTAGCAGCGCCGCGCTCAAGCCAACAAAAATTACCAACTGCGCCAAGGGTAACTGTTGCCACCAAGGCAATGGCTTTGCTCGAAACCCAAAGGCGAACAACAAAATCGCTACTGCAGAGAAGCTTAAAACAAAACCCGGCTGCAACATGGCCATTGGGTCTAGCAACAAAATCACCAGTGCTGCCACAATTAGCGTGTTAAATACGCTGGTACGCCGCTTTAGCAACACAGCCATATTCAACACTAACACTAAAATCCACGCTCTTAATGTCGGAATAGAGAAGCCCGCTAGCGTTGCGTAGATAGTGGCGGCAAACACGCTGGCCAGCACCGGCACTATGCGTAGCATGTCCCAAGGCAGGCGCGCCCTAACATAAACATTAATCACAAGCGCAGGCCAGCGTGCCAACCAGTAAAACAGCGCCGCCACCAAACCAATATGCAAGCCAGATATCGCCATTAAGTGCACTGTCCCTGTCGCCGAGAAAACCGTCCATTGCGCTTGGGTAATGCGGCTTTTATCTCCGAGTAACAGCGCCTGCAATACCCCTTGCCACTTTAAATGAGGCTCGCCTTGTTCATTCTGCTCACCAAACAAACGCTCTCGTAATGCATATCGGTGGCCAGAAAAACCTGCGTCACCTACGCTAAGCAATCGATTCTCAGCTTTGCCTTTAACATAACCAGTAGCCGCGTAGCCTTGCTGTAACAACCAAGCGTGATAATCAAAGCCTTCCGGATTCACAAAACCGCGCGGTCGCTTTAGCCGCACAGTCAAGCGCCAGCGTTCGCCGGGTTTGAGCTGGTCTTGGTCTCGCCAGCTTAAGCGGATTTTTTTACCTACAAGCTGCTCCAAGGCACTGGCATAACTACTAGCATCGCTTGCGAGCAATTCGGCGGAATGCACCGTCGCCTCAAATCGTAGCCCAGAGTGATTCACTTGAGGCAAACCAAGTACGATCAGCTCAAGCACTAGGTTCTCGCCTTCCAGCTCCTGCGGCATCTGTGCTTCAACAATATTATGCAAGCGCCCAAAGCCAAAAACGAAACCAAGCAACACGACACTTAAAACAAAGAGAAGCTGGATCGGCACTTTCTTTAGTACATGTTTTAACACATGGGCTTCACTATGCCTCCGTAAACGCCAGTAAACCATTGAGAGAAAGCAACAGACAGACAGCAGTATCAGTAATGTTAACGGGGAATACATAAGATGCAAAACATCAGCAAGAGTCGTATAAGGCAAGGCGTTTGGCAAAAAAGACAAGGGTGCAGGGAGAGGCATCAACAGAAGACGACTTGAGATGGCCGGAAGACCCAAACCCAGCGTAAAGCACAATAAGCTCAGACGAATAAGTCGGTAGCGCACTAGAATAAATTTGCTTTTGTGGTGCATATCCATTGATTTTTGTCCACTGACTCCTGCCCGCTAAAACTTAGTGTTTAGAGCATTTTTTAAACATAACGCTACAAGGCTTAACCCAAAAAAGACTATGGCCTAGTCAATTTATCATTAGCACAAAGCATGTTAGCGATGGAACTAAGGGAAGTCAAAATAGGAAAACATCAACAAGCCTCTCATGACGCTGGCATATTTAAAAACGTATCGGCATAATAGCGCCAAAATTGCCTTAGAGATGCCTGACCACACAATGCCGCGCAAGCTATTTAAACGCTGGACGCCTGACCCAAAGAAAATTCAAAGCAACCCGAACTTAAAATTTCTAGGGAATATCCTCCATCATCAGCATTTGTTTCACCTGAACCGACACTCGGTCTCGGTGGCATTTTTTGTGGGCTTATTTACCGCGTTTTTACCCATTCCGGGGCAAATGCTCATCGCAGCCTTTGGTGCCTTTGTGTTTCGCTGCAACCTTCCGATTGCCGTCTCACTAATATGGATCAGTAACCCTTTTACCTTCCCTATTATCTTCTACGCGACTTATAAGTTCGGCCAAATGCTGCTGCAACTACCTGAGCGGCAATTCTCAATGTCGCTTTCTTGGGAGTGGATCACAGGGGATTTTTTGTATATCTGGCAGCCCTTAGTACTTGGCTGCTTGGTGGCAGGCTTGTTTTTTGGTTGCCTAGGCTATTTATTTATTCAATGGAGTTGGCGCTGGCATGTGATTAAGCGCTGGAATGACCGCAAAAACCCACAAAACACTCGCTCAGACTCTTAAGTTTCTCTTTAAGCTCTTCTCTCAAGCCACGCTAAAAAACCATCCTAAAAGTTGCTCTAAAAACTATTCATAACGCAAAGCCTCTGCTGGGCGCACCCGCGAAGCCTTCCAAGCCGGGTAAATCGTCGCCAAAAAGCACAAGCCCAGTGACGTGAGCGCAACCTGAATCAGGTCATCCATTCGGATATCTGTCGGTAAATACGTCAGTGGGTAAGCATCGGACTTGAGAAACTGCACCGAGAAAAGCGCCTCAATCATACGTACAAACTCCTCTACCCCCAAAGCCAGCAAACATCCTACCGCCAAGCCCAAACTAGTGCCAACCAAGCCAATAAACGCCCCCTGGAACATAAATATCGTCATCACGGTTTTATCGCTAGCGCCCAGTGTACGTAATATAGCAATATCGCCTTGTTTATCAACCACCACCAAAACCAAGGTGGAGACCACATTAAACGCGGCAATCGCAACGATTAATGACATTAACAAGCCCACCAAACGCTTCGACACCTGAATGGCGTGATACAAATTGCCTTGGCGACGCGTCCAATTAGTGCCGCGATAACCCGGTTCCAACTGATTCAAAGCGCCATTGACAATACTTTGAGCCGCAAATAGATCCCTCACTTTAAGCTTCATCGCCGTTACCGCATTCGGTGTATCTGTAAGTGCGGCGGCAACCGAGAGGGAGCTCAGCGCTATAACGGCGTCTAGCTCCGTATTAGTGCGGACAATTTGTACCAACTCAAAATAACCTACTTTCGGCGTCCGCCCACCAGACCCGGCACTGGGAATAATCACCATCACCCGGTCGCCAAGCTTTGCGCCAAGATTATCCGCAATGCCTTTACCTAACATGATCACCGCTTCGTCATCAGCTAAACGCTTCAAGGGCTCTGGGTCAATAAACTCCGGCATCCGTGAGACACGTGCCTCTGTCGTCGGATCAAACCCATATAAACCGATGGCCTCCGCTTTATCACGAAAGCGCACTAAGCCCTCTAATTGCACCATCGGCGCCGCCGCTTCGATGCCATCCATCGCTTCTAAACGTTGCTGCAGCTTTCGCCAATCATAAATCCCCCCCTGATACGAAATAGTGCCCTGTGGCACTAGCGCCAAAATTCGCTGCTGTAATTCTCGGTCAAAGCCATTCATAACGGAAAGTACGGTGACCAATAAAGACACGCCCACGGTTAAGCCAATAATCGAGACTCTTGATAAAAAAGAGACCGACTGACTGCGCCGCCTTGCCGCAGCGTAGCGCAAACCAACTCGCAAGCTAAATGGCATATTCATCAATGGTTTGACCCTGAATGTAAGCCTTTGTGCAAACAGCCGTCACGCAGTTCATAAATGGAATCCATGGTACTTGCGAGATGCTCATCGTGAGTGACGACCACAAAGCTCGTCGCGATGGTTTCGCTCAGGCGGCGCATCAACAAGCGAATCGACTCTGAGGTTTTCACATCAAGGTTACCTGTTGGCTCATCCATTAATACGCAGCCAGGATCGTTCGCCAAGGCACGTGCAATTGCCACACGCTGGCGCTCACCGCCCGACAGCTCTGCGGGTTTATGGTCACAGCGCTCACTCAAACCGACTTCTAGCAATAAGGTCTCGGCCTTTGCTTGGGACTCTTTTTTCGAAACACCCGCAATCAACAAAGGCATAGCGACGTTTTCAACCGCACTAAATTCTGGCAATAAATGATGGAATTGATAGACAAAACCCATGGAGCGATTGCGCGCCATGCCGCGTGCATTCTCCCCTAACTCTGAAAAAGCCTGTCCCATTACCCAAACACTGCCTTCATCTGGCCGATCCAAGCCACCCAGAACATTTAACAAGGTACTTTTACCACTGCCCGACGCACCTACAATGGCAACCTGCTCGCTCGCTTTTAAATCAAAATCCACACCGTTTAATACGCTGACGGTTTGCGGCCCTTCACGGTAGCTTTTAACCACATTGCGACAAGACAAGACACTGTCTTTACTAGGTTTTGGGCTTTTAGCTTGAGGCTTGCTTACTTGAGGCTTAGTTGCTTGAGGCTTAGTTGCTTGAGGCATGGCAGTCCGTCTTTCTCTAATAATTCTACTTAATGTGGGTTTAGACTTTGCAAGCCCTACATATCGTAACGCAAGGCTTCCGCAGGGGAGATCGCCGCTGCACGCAGTGCAGGGTATATCGTGGCGGAGACCGATACAACCACCGCTACTGCACAGACAATTAAGGTATCGTCCAAGCGCCAAACAGACGGTAAGTAGGTAACAAAGTAAACCGTTGGATCAAAAATTGTCGCACCGACTAGTCGCTCAAAAAACGCAACAATGACGGGTAAATACTGCGCGGTCAAGATCCCAAATAGCGCACCTGCGGCAATACCAAACATGCCCATCGCACTGCCTTGAATCATAAAAATTTTGATGATACTTTGCCTGGATATTCCGAGGGTACGCAGCACGGCAATATCGCTACGCTTTTCAGCCACCATCATGATTAAACTGGTCACGATATTAAAAGCAGCCACCGCAATAATCACAGCCAGCATCACGCCGGTAACGGTTTTTTCCATTTTGATTGCTTGGAACAAAGAGCCCTGAGTCTGGCTCCAGTCTTTTAACTGATAGCCACCGCCGAGGGTTTCACCGATATTTTTTAGGTACTGCGGTGCGCGGTAAATATCGTCAAATTTAAGCCTTATTCCAGCCACACTATTGGGCTTCCGGTAAAGTTTTTGCGCATCGCGTAAATTAATCAAGGCCAAACTTTGATCAACTTGTGCGCCGACGCTAAACACACCAACAACCGTAAATCGCTTGGTTCGCGGGCGGGCACCGGCTGGAGTAATGGAGAGCTCAGGAATCAAAATCGAGACTTTATCGCCTGTAGATACACCCAAAAAACGCGCAACTAAGGCGCCTAGAACAATCCCGTAACGCACATCTTCAAGCTCAGCCAATTCACCCACCACCATGCCTTGCTCGATGGTTGAGGAATTCACATCCTCTCGGGGGGAGATGCCTTGCAGTAACAAGGGTTTGGATTTACCGGCATAACTAATCAGCGCTTTGCCTTCAATAAATGGCGCCGCAGCGAGTACACCTGGCTGAGTTTTTAACTGCTCAATCAGTGCAGGCCATTCCTGTATGCCGTCTCGATGACTAACAAAACCGTGGGGAATGACGCGTAAGATACGCCCTTTAAGTTCATCGCCAAAACCATTCATAACCGATAAGGTTACAATCAAGGCAAACACGCCAAGCGCCATGCCCAGCAAGGCAAAGCCGCTGACAAAAGCGATGAAGCCATTACGTCGTTTTGAGCGCGTATAACGCAGGCCAATGTACCAAGAGACAGAAGTTAACATGCTCGCGATTAGACAGCAGAAAGGATAGTGGTACAAGTGTTAAGTTACTGATCTATCATTTAATTACAGTAGCGCGTAAAACACTCAGCAGAGCCCTTAAGCATAGGACTTGAGGCTGGTTTTACTTACTGAGTACTGGCCGCCCAATCACCACTTACAAAAGTGCATACCGCATGAACAAACCGACTAAACCAGCG
Source organism: Alteromonadaceae bacterium (assembly GCA_002746115.1). Taxonomy (GTDB): domain Bacteria; phylum Pseudomonadota; class Gammaproteobacteria; order Pseudomonadales; family Cellvibrionaceae. Next base: position 203,876 of record NVXL01000001.1, on the reverse strand, counting down.
CCCCCCAAGGCAAGCAGTAAAAAAACTAGCGAGAAAAAAGCCTCGGATCAGCGTGATTTTTTTCGTATCGATCAGGACGTACTTTTCGAATACAGACCTGTCGACGCTTACACCGCGGAGAATCAAAGCACAGAAGGACTATTTGAGGATTCAGCCACCACCTCAACCTTTTCGGAGCTCAAGCGTATCGAGCAAGAGTCTATGGCGACACTGCGCAAAATCGCTGAGCGAGATGCGTTACTTGGCGAATATTTAAACTCCTTGAACGCTAAAATTGATCTAATTGCACGCCATACTTTGCTGCATCAGGACGAAAGCTCCGAGGAACAAGCCAAAGAACGCATCAATTTAAGCGAAGGCGGCCTAGCTTTTATGAGCGAGCGCGCACTTTACAAAGATAGTTACCTAGCAATTCGCTTAATCTTTTTACCCAGCTATGCGCCAGTGATATCCTTTGCTAAGGTGCTACGCTGCCAAATGAAAGAAGACAAGCATCATGTTGCGGCTAAGTTTTATCGCTTGGCTGAATCGAACCGGCGGGAGATGTCCCGTCAGATTCTAAAATTTCAGGCGCGCACGCGTAAAAAAGCGCGACCAAAACCCTTAAGCCAAAGCACAGCGTGAGCCTCACGCTCAAACGGACACTATTATGACCTTACGCCCTTCGCTTCCAGCACTTAGCCTTGCCCTAATGGTCGCAATCTTCAGCCAGCTACCACAAGCGGCTATAGCAAAAGCCTTAAGTATTCCGGTCGGCCAGCAAGGTAAGCCAAACACGCAAAATCACGCCCCTACCGGCGGTATGAGCATGCAACAAGTTGAGTCCGTCTTTGGCACTCCGACAACCGAGATAGGCCCAATCGGCCAGCCAGCAATTTATTATTGGGAATATGCTAACTTCACGGTGTATTTTGAAGGCGACGTTGTGCTGCATTCCGTACTTGAAAGATAAACAGCAGCGCTTAGATTAACTAACCCTCCAGCTCACCCTCGCCTCCGTGCCGTCGTGAAACATCTGTTTCGCGGCTCAAAAAGTGCACTCGCGGCCAAAAAGACAAGAAATAACGCGATATCGACATTCCCCCTTGGCAGTAAATCTTAGACAATCATCACTACTTTATTCATCACCCACCCAAAAATTTTGGCACACACATTTATGAGCAACAACAGAATCAACAAGATCAACTTTTTAGGCGCGTTTAAAATAGCAGGTATCGTCGGCTCTATACTATTGCTCATCAATCAGTCCGACGCGCTCTTTGGTGATACCTCCTTGCGTATCATTCCGGCCATATTGACCTACTGCGTGCCATTCATTGTGTTTCTTATCGGTCAACATTCAGGCGCAAAAACCGCAACGGAATAAGAGCTAAAACTCAAACAAAAGCAGGGGAAAAACTGAGAATACGCTGGGGATTAGCGATGAACGATGTGGGAGTAAAACAAATAAACTATAAATAAACTTAAGCTTTACACTGCATATCGACAGGCAGCTAACAGTAAATTCACAAGAAAAACACAGAAGGTAACAAGAGGGATACTTTGAGGCTTTAAGAAAAGGGGTGAAAGACGGGGATTGAACCCGCGACCACCGGAATCACAATCCGGGGCTCTACCAACTGAGCTACTTTCACCACTGCATACGCAAACATATTTAGCTGCCAAATCAAGGTTTAACAATGCTGTAGCATTGTATACCGAAAATGGCGCGCCCGGCAGGATTCGAACCTGCGACCCACGGCTTAGAAGGCCGTTGCTCTATCCAGCTGAGCTACGGGCGCTTAATGTGCCGTAAGGTGAAAAATGGTCGGAGAGGAGGGATTCGAACCCCCGACATCCTGCTCCCAAAGCAGGCGCGCTACCAAGCTGCGCTACACTCCGATCAAACTCTTCGATACATACAAGTTCAATAAGCTCACATCAATTATAAAAATAACAAGAAGTTATCAAAATAACAAAACTGTAACCTTATCAAAAACCTGAGTCTAAACAACCGTCTGGATGACTGTGTTTAACACCTGCCCCGAAAGAGGCGTGGATAATACCCAAGGGGCATGTTTACGTCAACGATTATTCTCAAGAATTTAACAAGTAATTATCGAATCATTTGGTATTGCCCGCCAGCTGTGTGAAAATACCGCCCTTTCGTAATCACCGCACAATCTGATAGCCGCATAATTTTAGGAGACGAGCGAACATGAGCGCATTGGTACTTGATGGTAAAGCCTTAGCAAAAAAAACCGAGGCCGAGCTAACGCAGCGTGTCGAACAGATGAAGCAGAAAACCGGTAGCGCGCCAATCCTTGCTACTATTTTAGTCGGTGGCGACCCAGCCTCTGCCACCTACGTCAAAATGAAAGGCAATGCCTGTAAGCGTATCGGCATGGAATCTCTCAAAGTTGAAATGCCCGACACCACGACGACGGAAGAACTATTAGCTAAAATCCATTCGCTTAATGAAAACCCAGACGTGCACGGCATCTTGCTCCAGCACCCCGTGCCCGAGCAAGTGGATGAGCGTCAGTGCTTTGATGCCATTGCACTTAGTAAAGACGTTGATGGCGTTACCTGTTTAGGTTTTGGTCGTATGTCTATGGGTGAAGAAGCTTACGGTTGCGCAACGCCTAAAGGCATCATGCGTTTACTTGAAGCCTATGAGATTCCATTAGCAGGCAAACATGCCGTTGTTGTTGGCCGCAGCCCTATTTTGGGCAAACCAATGGCTGCCATGCTATTAAACGCAAACGCCACCGTCACTATTTGCCATTCACGCACTACCGATCTAGCCTCACATATCAAATTAGCCGATATCGTCGTCGGCGCGGTTGGCAAACCTGAATTTATCAAAGCCGAGTGGATTAAAGAAGGTGCCGTGGTGGTGGATGCCGGTTATCACCCAGGTGGTGTTGGCGATATAGAATTAGGCCCACTAAGTGAAAAAGCTAGCGCGATCACGCCAGTACCTGGTGGCGTAGGCCCCATGACTATTAACACCTTAATTTATCAATCCGTTGACTCTGGCGAAAAGAAACTAGGGTAGCGCCGGAGTGCGACTCGATCGCTTTATCGGTAACCATTCCGAGTATACACGCACGCAGATTCACCGATTAATCAAATCGCGCTGCGTGCGTGTGAACGATATTCTAGCCAAAAGTCCCTCTGTTAAAATCAAAACTGAGAGCGACGTCATCACGGTTGACAAACACGTCATCCGTGATCGCGGCAATGTGTATCTTATGTTAAACAAACCAGTCGGATACGTCAGTGCCACAGTTGATGCTGATCATCCAACCGTAATTGACTTAATCGCCGATAATCACAATGCGCTCACACCAACTACATTTGAGCATTTACCGCCCATTGCCAGCTTACAAGTCGTTGGTCGCCTAGACATTGATACCACCGGTTTAATTCTGATCACCAATGACGGACAATGGAATCACAAAGTCAGTGCGCCCAATACTAAATGCCAAAAGCGCTACCGTGCCGAACTCGCCCAAGCAATTGCTGACGACGCCAAAGCACGCTTTGCTGAAGGCATGCAATTAAAGGGCGAAAACAAAAACACCCAAGCCGCCGAGCTGAAAATATTAAGCCCAAACACGGCAGAAGTCGCCATTTGCGAAGGCAAATACCACCAGGTAAAACGCATGTTTGCGGCTACCGGCAATAAAGTGGTCGCACTGCATCGCTTTGCAATCGGCCAGTTAGAACTCGACAATACGCTTGCGCCCGGGCAATACCGCCTGCTCGATGAGCACGAAACAAACCTCACACTTACATAGCGATTCATAATGAGCAATGACCACCTTCTCGACCTCTGCGTTCAACGCGCCCAAGCCTCGCCCTCGCAAGACCCCAGCTGCGACAAACACTACCTAGTCATCGCGGACGAGAACACCTTAAGCAGCTTAGACGTACTCCAGCAACTTGGCGACAATACCCAAGTTTACACCAATCGTTTTGATGTCCATCAGCACTGTCAAAACATCGGGCTCAAGTGCGTATTTAATGATTATAAATTCGATGACTATATATTTGATGGAACGAATCCTGAGACCCAGCTAGACAGCATTATATTTCGCATCAGCAAAGAGCGCGGCACCAGCCACTATGTATTAAATTGGGCTAAAAAATTATTGCCCGCTGGCGGCGAGCTAATTATTGCAGGCAAAAAGAACGAAGGCATTAAAAGCTATTATAGTAATGCCGTAAAAGTACTTGGTTTTAGCGGTAAAATAGAAAAACATAAAGATAATTACGTCGTGATTTTACGTGCACCATCGAGCGAATCAGAAAAAACACTGGATGACAAAAATTACGCTAGCACGCAAGAGACCGTTAACGTCAATGGCCTTAGCTGCCAGAGTAAACCAGGCATTTACGGCTGGAATAAACTTGACCAAGGCAGCCAATTATTAGCGGAGCACTTTAAGGCCTGCCTTGCTAAGAATCGCAAGCAAAACACCGACACGACAAAACTGCTCGACATCGGTTGTGGTTATGGTTATTTGTCCATTATTGCTGCACAGGCGAATATTAAACACATCGTCGCCACTGACAATAACGCGGCGGCAGTATCGCACTGCCAAACCAACCTAGAACGTTTACAAGCACAGCTAAAAACACAAGCACCGGACGACGACTCAGTGCCCTTTGAATTCGAGGTAAGTGCTGATGACTGCGGACAAAATATTGATCAGAAATTTAACTGGATTCTCTGTAACCCACCGTTTCATCAAGGCTTTGATACCAGTAAAGCACTGACTGAAAAATTCGTTGCTAGCGCTAAGCGGCTTTTATCGCGAAGCGGCACGGCCTTATTTGTGGTGAACAGCTTTATTCCAATAGAAACCGTCGCACACGCGCACTTCTCACAAGTAACGATGCTTGAAAATACTGGGCAATTTAAAATCATCCAGCTCAACCATCCACTTCAATCAGCCCGAAAAAAATAGGCCTCAAAAGCGATAACGCAAGCAGCGGTTTTAGGCTACAATCCGCCAAAAATTTAAGAGGCTTTACCTAAGTGAGCAACGACAACACCCCGAAAACGCACGTTTACATTCCTGTAAAGTCCCCCTGTATTGGCGTATGCTCAACCGGTATTGGCGACAGCGTGTGCAGGGGATGCAAACGCTTTAGCCACGAGATCATTTACTGGAATGGCTATAACGAGCCTGAGCGCCAAGCCGTTGCGCAGCGCTTACAATACCTGCTCAGCCAAGCGGTTAAAGCTAAGATTACCGTCGTCGATGTTGAGCAATTGCGTGCGGCGTTGGATTTTCAAAAAATTCATTATCACCCGGACGCCAACCAAGAATGCTGGGTGTTTGCATTGCTTAAAGCCGGTGCCACACAAATTGAAGACCCTAGCCATTACGGCTGTGAACTCACCAGTGATTACCAAGACTACGATATGCGCCGCCTGCGCGATGAAATTGACAGTGATTTCTATACTTTATCTAGCGTGCATTATGAGCGTTACTTTCATAGACACTGAAATCACCACTAGGCGCCCATCAGACAGCCAAAAAGAATCAGACCGACATGAAAACTATTAACGACTTTTTACTCTGCCCCACTCCTGACGCATGGATTGAGCTCGCGCTAGACAATCAAGAAATACTCCTAATCGACCACGCCAACTGCGAGAAGAAAGCCGCCAGCACAGCGCTTAACCTCATGTATCGTTACGTGCACCATTACGACTTACTTAACAAAATGTCGCGCCTAGCACGTGAAGAGTTGCGTCATTTTGAGCAAATAATTGCCATTATGGAAGCACGCGGAATTGAGTATGTGCAATTGAACGCCTCGCGCTATGCGCAAAAACTACGCAAGCCCGTTCGCACCTACGAGCCTGCCACCTTGATTGACACCATGATCGTCGGGGCGATTATTGAGGCGCGCTCATGCGAGCGCTTTGGAAAACTTGCGCCTCATTTGGATGACGAATTAAAGAAATTTTACCAATCATTATTAAAATCAGAAGCGCGGCACTACCAAGATTACCTCAACCTCGCCATAGAAGCTGCTGAAGGTGAATCCATTGACGACAGGATTGAACTGTTTTTAAAGCGCGACAAAGATCTGATGGAGTCAGAAGATACCGAGTTCCGTTTTCACTCAGGCATCATGAAGGTTCAGGATGAAGGCTCAGAAGAAGATTCAGGCGACTCTTCAGGCGTAAAGTGACACAAGTCCAAGCCGCCCTCGTCGGCTTTTAGATACCAACCGTGCGCCGCCCAATCCCCAAGCACAATACGCTCGCACTCCCCTAAGGCAGTTGATAGCTGATGGCGCTTAGGGCGATGAGTATGGCCGTGAATCATCGTTGTACATCCGTACTGTTCAAAGACCTGCGCCACAGTTGCTGGCGTCACATCAGTAATTTCAGCAGATTTCTGCATTGTGCTTTTCTTGCTGCGCGAGCGAAGATACGCCGCAACCATACGCCGTAACCATAAAGGTCGCCCTAAGGCTTTCTTCTGCCACGCAGGGTCACGAACGCGCTCCCGAAAGGCCATATAATCCGTATCCGCCGTACACATACTATCGCCGTGCAATACCACGACCTCGCGTCCATGTAAGTTGATTACTTGCACCTCTGGCAGCAAAGTCAGCCCAGCCTCTTGCGCAAAACGCTCGCCGATCAGAAAGTCCCGATTACCATGGATGAAATACACCTTCACGCCCTTGGCGCTGTATTCCCTCAGAGTAGTTTTCACGGATTCAATAAAATCGCTGCCGTTATCATCGCCAAACCAAGCGTTAAAAAAGTCGCCCAAAATATAAAGCACGCCTGCATCATGTGCGATGTTATTTAAAAAATGATGAAAGGCTTGCGTAATCTCAGGCCGAGAGGCCTCTAGATGCAAATCCGATATAAAATATGTTGGTGCTGCCAAAGCCGTCATCAATCCCGCCAAAAAAGTCTGCCAAAAAAGTCTGCCAAAAACCATTATCAAGCCAATCACATAGGTGAAAAGCGAAAATAAAGGCTATGCGCACCCGGTGGGGCAGTTATAATACGCGCTTTAGATGCTGTTCGAAACTCCTCGTCAATCGCGGCTGCTAATCGCCTCGCCCGTACGAACACCATACAACAGCACATAACTCCGCATAACAGTGAAAAGCCAATACGCTATGAGCACCGAAGAAAGACCCTTAAACTTCTTAGAGCAAATCATCAAAAAAGACCTCGAAAGCGGTGCCACAAACAAGCTTGTGACGCGCTTTCCACCGGAGCCAAATGGTTTTTTGCACATCGGCCACGCCAAGGCGATATGCTTAAACTTTGGCCTTGCTGAGACTTTTGATGGCGCCTGCCACCTGCGTTTTGACGATACCAATCCAGAAAAAGAAGAAGCCGCTTATGTCGAGGCGATCAAAAAAGATTTGGTCTGGCTAGGCTTCAAATGGGAAGGCGATATCCGTTACGCCTCTAACTACTTCGATACTTTTTACCAGTGGGCCCAGCACCTGATCAATGAGGGTAAAGCCTACGTTTGCGACCTATCTGCGGAGCAAGCACGTGAGTATCGCGGCACGCTCAAAGAAGCTGGCAAGCACTCGCCTTTTCGTGAGCGTAGCGCCGAAGAGAGCACGGACTTACTTGAGCGCATGAAAAACGGCGAATTTGACGAGGGCAGTAAAGTACTGCGCGCCAAAATCGACATGAGCCACGGCAATATCAATATGCGCGACCCGATTTTGTATCGTATCCGCAAGCAAAACCATCACCAAACCGGTGATAAGTGGTGCATCTATCCAACCTACGATTTTGCTCATGGCCAAGAAGATGCCATCGAGGGTATCACTCACTCTATCTGTACTTTAGAGTTTGCTGACCACAGACCGTTATACGAATGGTTTATCGAGAACTTACCCGTACCCAGCCGCCCACGGCAGTACGAGTTTGGCCGCCTGAATTTAGACTACACAGTTACCTCCAAGCGCAAGCTCAAGCAACTGGTTGACGAAGGTGTTGTTGACGGCTGGGACGACCCACGTATACCGACTATCGCCGGCTACCGGCGCCGTGGTTACACCCCTCAGTCAATTCGTAAATTTTGCGAAATGATTGGTGTCACCAAATCGGATGGCGTCGTAGAAGTTTCCATGCTGGAACACGCGATTCGTGACGACCTCGATAAAAATTCCGCTCGCGCCATGTGTGTATTACATCCCTTAAAAGTAGTATTAACCAACTACGACAGCGATAAGACTGAGCTGTTAAGCGCGGCTGGTCACCCGAACCGTGAGGATTTACCGACGCGCGAATTACCCTTTGGTCGTGAGGTTTATATCGACCAAGCCGACTTCCGAGAAGAAGCCAATAAAAAGTACAAGCGCTTAGTCATAGGCAAGCGTGTACGCTTACGCGGCGCTTACGTTATCGAAGCTGATAGCGCGACCAAAGATGAACAGGGCAACATTATTGAAGTGCAAGCACGTGTGATCCCTAACACTGTCGGCAACAACCCAGAAGACGGCATAAAGCCAAAAGGCGTGATTCACTGGGTCGCGGCACATCAACATTGTAAGTTTGATGTTTACCTATACGACCGTTTATTTACTGAGGCTCAGCCCGGCTCAGGCGACACTGATTTTATGCAGCAAATAAACCCCGAAAGCTTGAGTATTCAAAAAGACTGCATGGGCGAACCTGGCTTAGCAAACGCCGAGTTAGGGCAATCATTTCAGTTCGAGCGTGAAGGTTATTTTTGTCGCGACACTCAGCAAAGTGATGCACTGATATTTAATCGCACTATTAGCCTAAAAGACAGCTGGGGCAAACAAGCCGCGCCAGCAGCACCTAAAAAGACATAGCTCAAAACAAACCCAAAATAGAACGGCACCCAAAAGATGACCACGACAGAAGTACAGCACAAGCCTTTACGAGTTTATAACAGCGCCACACGCAGCAAGGAAACCTTCGAACCTTTGTCGCCAGACTGCGTCAAAATGTACGTCTGTGGCCCCACCGTTTATAACTTGGTTCATATCGGTAATGCGCGCCCTGTAGTGGTCTTTGATACGCTATTTCGTGTACTTCAATCGATTTACCCTAAGGTCATTTACGCCCGTAATATCACCGATATTGATGACAAAATCATCAAAGCGGCGGCCGAGCAAAACATCGAAATTGGCGAGCTAACAAGCCGCTACGCCAAGGCTTACAGCGAGGACATGAGTTACCTCAACACACTGGAACCTAGCATCACACCTTATGCCACTGAGCATTTGCCAGAGATGATTGCCATGGTGCAAAAGCTCGTCGATCAAGGCCATGCCTACGAATCTGAAGGCCATGTACTATTTGACGTTACCTCAATGGAAAGTTACGGCACCCTATCCAATCGCTCACTTGACGACATGCTCGACGGCGCACGCGTAGAAGTCGCTGGCTACAAACGTTATGCGGGTGACTTTGTCCTATGGAAACCCTCAAACGATAGCGATCCCGGATGGGATAGCCCTTGGGGACGCGGTCGCCCAGGCTGGCACTTAGAGTGCTCCGCGATGATCGAGAAACACCTAGGTGATACCATTGATATTCATGGCGGCGGTCGAGATCTCATCTTCCCCCACCACGAAAACGAACGCGCACAAAGCGAATGCGCCCATGGCGGCACCCACTATGTTAAATACTGGATGCACAATGGCTACCTCAATATAGGTGGCGAGAAAATGTCTAAGTCATTAGGCAATTTTCGCACCGTGCGCGAGCTACTGGAAAGTTACGACGGTGAAGTTATTCGCCTTGCTTTGTTAAGTGCTCAATATCGCTCCGAGCTAGACTTCTCCCCGGAACTATTGGACCAAGCCAAAACCAGTCTCGATACGCTTTATGGCGCATTAAAAGCTGCAAACGCCGCATCAGATAACTCAGTCGCCGCTGAGCAAACTGGTTTACAAAACAATGTTGCCTACCAAGCTCTGCTCGATGATTTAAACACGCCACTTGCGATAAGCGAGCTACACCGATTATCGAAAGAGATTAACAAGAACATTAGCGCTGATGAAAGCGGTGAAATACTTCAGCAGTTAAAAGCACAACTGCAAAGTGTGGCAACGCTAATGGGTTTATTGCAACACGACCCAGAAGCTTGGTTTAAAGGTGGCAATAACGATGATGGCGCTGAAATTGACGCCTTAATCGCTGAGCGTCAACAAGCAAAAGTGGATAAAAACTGGGCACGTGCTGATGAAATTCGTAAAAGTTTAAAAGAGCAAGGCGTAGAGTTACTCGACTCCAAAGAAGGCACCAGCTGGAGACGAATATAAGCTAAGCCGGATGTTTGGGTTTGACGGCTTGAATTTGACTTATATTTGACCACTAAAATAGGAGCCAACACATCGAGCCGTCAGCAGAACAACTTAAAGCCAGTATTACCGCAACCAAGCAATTACTGGCTGAGGCTTTTTCAATAAAAGCCTCACATAAAATTTATGAGCTTGTTCAGCTAGCCGTGAACGCCGACACCTATCCTTGGTCAGATGACACCATTGTCGCAATACATCAAAAGCTCTTCATCGTACAAGCCGCTATTAGCGCTTTACAGCTGGATTTTTGGAAGCGTGATAGCGGCGAGAATTTACTCGTAGGTCCAGTATCGGTAATATACCTTGGAGCCTCATCTGCCCAAAATACATCCGACCAAGAGCCGCCCTCCGAAACAACAAGCCGCGAGCAAACAGCCATAGCTGATGCCGCTGAGCTGCAAACACCTAACTGGGCGTTTTACCAAAATTACGACAACTTTTTTAGCGCAACCCACGATAGCGTCAACGCCTTAATTGACACTTTTTGGCAACACTACCAAGGTCAAGATGGAGTGAGCGAAGCGCTAAGCGTTTTAGCGCTGCCAAGAGAAAGCACTTGGAACGAAATTCGTGACCGCTACCGCCAGCGCGCTAGCGCTAGCCACCCAGATAGAGGCGGCGACGAGGCCGAGTTTGTTAAGGTCAGGCAAGCCTTTGAATGCTTAAAAGCCTGCGGACTTTGGAAAAAATAAACACCTAACATCAAAACACTTATTGCAACAAGTACTACAACAAACATCACACTTAACATTACAAACAAGAGAGAAAATACATCATGTTTTTTGGCAGAATTATAGGCACATGTGTAGGCTTCTTCACTCTCGGCCCGGTAGGTGCAGGCATAGGCTTTGTTGTAGGCATGCTTTTAGATAGAGGGATAGCCAAAACCAAAGAACAAGAAAACCTAAGCCCCGAACAAAAAAACGAACTTGGTCAGGCCTTCTTTGAGGCGCTATTTCCCATACTGGGCAAACTCGCCAAAGCCGACGGGCGTATTTCTGAAGAAGAAATCACCAGCACCGAACGTACCATGACACAGATGGGTCTTACCTCTGAACAGCGCCAAACCGCCATCGAACTGTTCAATCAAGGCTCTGAGTCCAATTTCGATATGGCTGCATCACTTGCGCAGTTTAATGCTAAATGCGCTCAAAACAATAGCCTCAAGCAAATATTCCTAATCTACCTCATCTCCCTTGCTTATGCCGATGGCACTTTGCACCCGTCAGAAGAGACAATATTGCGTGACATCGCCAGCCATCTTGGCTACTCAAAGTTTGCCTTCAACCACTTATTAGGCATGCTAAAAGCGCAAACGCGCTTTTACCGTGGTAAGCAGGAACAAGGCGGTTATCACAGCGGCGACCACCAACGAGCCCCGTCAAACGCGGACGACCGAGCAACCGCTTACACCGCTTTAGGGGTAAACGAAGGTATTAACGATGTTGACCTAAAAAAGGCTTACCGGCGTTTAATGAGCGAATACCACCCGGACAAACTCGAAGGACGCGGCGTACCGCAAGACATGGTAAAGCTTGCCACTGAGCGCTCTCAAGAAATACAAGCGGCTTACGAGCTGATTAAAAAACACCGTAAAGCGCAAGGCTAAAGCAGCATGCCCACTGAGTCACTCGCGACAACACAGACCGTAAAAGTTAACCCTAAGGCTCAGGGCAAAGCAATTTTAATCACCGGCTGCTCAACAGGTATCGGCCAAGTCGCCGCACTTTATTTGCACCAACGTGGTTATCAAGTTATCGCCAGTGTCCGTAAACATGCTGATATTGCGCCATTAAAAAAACAAGGCTTACCTCACGTTATTCAGCTCGACCTGCGTGACAGCAACAGTATTGATTTAGCCGTCGAGAAAACGCTTGAAATTTGCCAAGGTAATTTATTCGCATTATTCAATAACGGCGCTTATGGCCAGCCCGGTGCCGTAGAAGATTTAACCCGAGATATCCTAAGAGAACAATTTGAAACTAACCTCTTTGGTGTTCACGAGCTGACAACAAAGTTACTCCCGTCAATGCTAGCCCAGGACGACGCCCGGATTATTCAAAACAGCTCCATCTTAGGTTTTGCCGCCATGCCAATGCGCGGCGCCTACAATGCCAGTAAATTTGCACTGGAAGGTTTAACGGATACGCTGAGGCTCGAACTTAAAGGCAGCTCAATTAAAATCAGCTTGATTGAGCCTGGGCCTATTGCGACGAACTTTAGAGAAAATGCTCTGGAGGCTTTAACGCGTAACGTAGATTTTGCAGGCAGCCGCCACAAAGTGGCATACGAGAAATCGGTCGCCCGCTTAACAAGTAAAAGTGCCCCGACTCCGTTTACCCTACCCTCCATGGCTGTGGTTAAAAAGCTAGAGCATGCGCTCACGGCCAAGCGACCTAAAGCGCGCTACTACGTCACCGTCCCAACCTACTTGTTTGCCTTTTTAAGGCACATACTCCCAACCCGATGGCTGGATAAAATCTCAATTGCGGCGGCAGGCGCCTAAGACAGGTTTGGCCCTTACTTTTTACCCGAGTAGGGTACTTTCGGTAAAAACTCAGAAATTTCATCCATCCCCTTATTAAAGATCCTTTCAACACTAGGTTTTAACCCCACCTCCATTCGTCGTGACAACATCGTAATAGGAAATAAACAGTGGGTAGAGTCCTTAATACATACAGCATGTGTCTTTCCTAATTCATCTTCATACACATACCATGATAAAATTTTATGCTTACTCACAAAAATATCGCCCAAAACAACACCCAGAGCTTGTAGCTCTTTTTTATCGCCTCGATCAATCGTCTTGTTATCAACAATTCGCTGTAAAAGCCCCATGTTCCCCTTACCAGGCTGAGCGAGTGTACGCCCAAAGTTCTCACGCACTAAACTATCAATGCTCTGCCGCTGACCGATCAAAAAACGCTCATTAACCGTGTTTAGCGCACGAACCTTCGGGTAACCTTCATTTGCAAACACAATGTGCCGACCGTAATCATTCGCATAAACCGGCGAGACCCAGGCCACTGCCAACAGTAGTAGAGCAAAAGAGAGGAGTTGTTTAAATCGATGAGTAATAGCCATCATTACGAAGATCTCAAATAAGTGTTAACGGAATAAAAACCGCTTAAATATTAATGTGTTATGCGAAATTTCAGCTAACACATATTGAATTCGTTCCAGCCACGCAAATTGCCGTGATTATCAGTAAGTAATTATCTTATACTTAGCACAGAGTAAACCTTGCTAGTCTATATGACACCAATTATTACGTAAGTTTAAGTGCCATACAAGCTACCCGAAGCCCTATTCAACTCGGCTCAATTGCCAAAGGACGTAAGATGAAAGCGATAAAACTATCAATTGGCTTAATCATATTCATAGCCCTCGTACTCGCAGGTGTCGGCTTGTTTATATTGGGCAACCTTAACCAAATAATCAAAGACTCCATTGAAACCTACGGGCCTGAAGTAACCAAGACTAGCGTACTTCTGAATCAAGTTGACGTTGACATTATCGAAGGCAAAGGTCAGTTCAACAAATTTACCATCGCCAACCCCGCAGGCTTCAAAGATCCGTACTTACTAAGCGCCGAGAAAATGTTACTCCAAATCGATCCAGTATCCGTCACTGAAGATGTCATAGTGATAAACGAGCTAATCATCGAAGGTGTTACGATCAGTGCTGAACAAAAAGGTTTGACCACGAATATCCAACAAATGCTCAAGCAATTACCCAGCTCAGGCGATGACAGCGACGATACGGCTACTCGCGACACTAGTGAGTCAGAGCCCCGATTTATGATTGAGCACCTACGCTTTGCCAATAATCAGCTTAAGCTAACAACAGAGAACTTTGGCGGCCTTAGCATCTCCATGCCTAACATCGACCTCAACAACCTCGGTAATAAAATCAAAGGCCTCACGCCCACAGAGCTAGGCACAGCTATAGTTAAACCCCTCTTAGATAGCGCGCGCAAAGCCGTGGAAAAACATCTTAAAAAACTCGCCAAAGACGCCTTAGCTAAGAAACTCAATCTCGACCCAGATCAGGTCAAACAACAAATCAATGAAAAGGTCGATGCGCTCAATTCTGAAGCGAAGGATAAAAAAGACGAAGCTAAACAAGAACTCGAAAACAAAAAACAAGAACTTAAAGATAAAGTAAACAAAAAGCTTGGAAACAAACTTAACAAGCTTCTCGGAGGTTAGACCAAATTTGAGCATCACAATTGTAGATCAGCAAGCCGACTTCCTCGTGGTGGATAAACCTCCAGGAATCGGCATGCACCAAGAACAAGACCAAGCGKGAATTATTACGCTTCTACGAGCTCAGCTCAACGACCCAGAGCTCTACCCTGTTCACCGTTTGGATAAGATCACCTCAGGTGCTCTTATCGTTGGTAGAGGAAAAGACGCAACACGAAAGCTCTCCAATTTGTTCGAACATCATCAAATACAAAAATATTACCTGGCTCTGTCAGATAAAAAGCCTCGTAAAAAGCAAGGCGGCGTGATCGGGGACATRCACACTGCTCGCAATGGTTGCTGGAAATTATCACGCGAGCATACACGCCCGGCTGTCACCCATTTTTTTAGTTACGCCGTACCTGAAGCACCCGGCCTACGCCTCTACCTGCTCAAACCCGCAACCGGTAAAACCCACCAACTACGCGTAGCCATGAAGTCTYTTGCCGCTAGTATCTTAGGCGACTCACGCTATAGTGGCACAGCCAGCGACCGCTCCTACCTGCACGCCTACAAACTCATGTTTGAGTACGATGGTAAACCCTACAGTTATCAAGTGCTGCCAACGATTGGGGAGCTATTCCTAAAGCATTCAGCAAGCATGACTCGCCCAGAGATTGAGCAGCCTCAAAACCTAGACTGGCCCTCTTATAAGCCCTCACAAGCCCCGGGCAGTGACGCTAAATCAGCCCCCAAGAACGCTAAAACTTAACAGTTGCAACTGTTTCAGGTAGAATTCGCGCCAACACAAGCCCGATCCTGAGTTGCAGACCACTGCAGCTCAGATCTGTGTTTGTATATCCACCATCAATGTGTGCCATTGATAGCCTTAATGTGCAGAGATCCTGCGTATTAAGTAAACCTCCAAACGTATTCAGAGGATACTAACCGTGCTAGAAGCTTATCGCGACCATGTTGCAGAACGTCAAACTCAGGGCATCCCCCCAAAACCACTCACGGCCGAACAAGTCGCCGCCTTGGTTGAACTGCTAAAAACGCCACCTAAAGGTGAAGAAAAAGCCCTACTGGCACTGATCAGTGAGCGCGTACCACCAGGTGTGGATGAGGCCGCGTATGTAAAAGCTAGTTTCCTGAGCGCCATTTTAAAAGACGAAACCACGTCACCGCTTATCGACAAGCCGCTCGCCATTAAACTGCTTGGCAACATGCACGGCGGCTACAATATCGAAACACTCGTAAGCCTATTAGACGATGCCAAATTGGCACCGCTTGCTGCTATCGAAATCAAACACACCTTATTAATGTTCGACGCCTTTAATGACGTTGAAGAGAAAGCCAAAGCGGGCAACAGCGTTGCGCAAGAGATTGTTCAATCTTGGGCTGATGCCGAATGGTTTACCTCACGCGATAAAGTCCCTAAGTCAATCAAAGTCAGCGTCTTTAAAGTCACAAGCGAAACCAACACTGATGACCTCTCCCCTGCGCAAGATGCATGGTCACGACCTGACATTCCACTGCACGCATTAGCCATGTACAAAATGGCTCGTGAAGGCATAGAGCCAACTGAAGAAGGCGTAAAAGGCCCTCTCGCTCAAATCGAAGCGGTAAAAGCAAAAGGCTACCCAGTTGCCTTTGTTGGTGACGTTGTAGGTACCGGCTCTTCACGTAAGTCAGCCACCAATTCAATACTTTGGTACTTTGGCAACGATATTTCTGGCGTGCCTAATAAGCGCGGCGGCGGTATTTGCATCGGCGGAAAGGTCGCTCCGATCTTCTACAACACAATGGAAGATGCTGGCGCACTCGTATTCGAAGCACCCGTTGATGATCTAGCTATGGGTGATGTAATCGAAGTCCGCCCTTACGACGGCAAAATCTTAAATGAAGCTGGCGATGTCATCAGCGAATTCGCCCTGAAATCCGATGTACTGCTTGATGAAGTCCAAGCCGGTGGCCGAATCAACCTAATCATTGGTCGTGGCCTCACCGCTAAAGCACGTGAGTCATTAGGCTTACCCGCCTCCGATTCATTCCGCCAACCGGTGATACCTGAAGACTCAGGTAAAGGCTTTACGCTTGCACAAAAAATGGTTGGCCGCGCATGCGGTCTAGAAGAAGGCCAAGGCATCCGCCCTGGCACTTACTGCGAGCCTAAAATGACCACGGTCGGCTCACAAGATACTACGGGTCCGATGACTCGTGATGAGTTAAAAGATCTTGCATGCTTGGGCTTCTCAGCCGATTTAACCATGCAGTCTTTTTGCCATACAGCGGCTTACCCAAAGCCTGTTGATATCGAGACTCAGCATACCCTGCCTGACTTCATTATGAATCGTGGCGGTGTCTCTTTGCGCCCTGGCGACGGTATCATCCATTCATGGCTGAACCGTATGTTATTACCAGATACCGTAGGTACTGGTGGTGACTCACATACGCGCTTCCCAATGGGGATTTCCTTCCCTGCTGGCTCCGGTTTGGTTGCCTTTGCTGCCGCGACTGGTGTTATGCCTTTGGATATGCCTGAATCCGTACTCGTACGATTTAAAGGCAAAATGAAGCCAGGTATTACCCTGCGTGATTTAGTACATGCCATTCCCTACCAAGCCATTAAAGACGGCTTTTTAACCGTAGAGAAAAAGGGCAAGAAGAACATCTTCTCTGGACGCATCCTTGAAATTGAAGGTTTGACCGGCTTAACCGTTGAGCAAGCTTTTGAGCTATCCGATGCTTCCGCCGAACGCTCTGCTGCTGGCTGTGCAATCAAGCTAGACGAAGACAAAGTCGCTGAATACCTGACCTCTAACGTTACTCTGTTGCGCTGGATGGTCTCTGAAGGCTATGGCGACAAGCGTACCTTAGAGCGTCGTGCGACTAAGATGGAAGAGTGGCTGGCTAAGCCATCCTTAATGGCCGCGGACAGCGATGCAGAATACTGTGAAGTCATCGAGATCGATCTTGATCAGCTGAACGAGCCTGTTGTATGTTGCCCGAACGACCCAGATGACGCACGTTTGCTGTCTGATGTGGCTGGCAACAAGGTTGACGAGGTATTCATCGGTTCATGTATGACCAACATTGGTCACTTCCGTGCTGCTGGTAAGTTGCTTGAAACCGTGCCTGGTGCCCTAAAAGCACGCTTTTGGATTTCACCGCCAACAAAAATGGATGAGCATATCTTGATGGAGGAAGGTTACTACAATATCTTCGGCTCGAAAGGCGCACGCACCGAAATGCCTGGCTGTTCTTTGTGTATGGGTAACCAAGCACGGGTGGCAGATGGCGTAACGGTACTTTCGACATCTACCCGTAACTTCCCCAACCGTTTGGGTACTGGTGCAAATGTGTACCTAACCTCAGCCGAGTTGGCATCGGTTGGCGGTATCTTAGGTAGATTACCAACGCTTGAAGAGTATATGTCTTACGCGACTAAAATTGACTCGATGTCCGATGAGATATTTAAGTATATGGATTTCAGTCAAATTGCGTCCTTCCAAGAAGGTGCTGCACAAGGTAAGCGTATTGCCGCTATTGAAGTAGAAGAAGTTAAGACTAGTTAACAAGTAGTCGCTATTTTTACTCCGTCGCCTTGCACTTTATTCAGGTGCTAGGCGAATTTCCACCACATTTCTCGTACTTGAATCACTCACCCCAGCGATAAGCCAGCACAAGTTTGCAGCCTACGGCCCGCCAGATTATAATTCAACCCCTTCGATTGAAAATAAATCACCACTTGAAAAGCTATTTTAACGCCAATAAAAAGATTTACGCGCCTTTTCACTAACCACCGTAAATACCCGTCTTTCTGCGGCTAGTTTTTTTGTGATTCTTGTCACCAAATAACAACGTGAGGCGCATAACTCAACTCGCCGACTAACAAAACATATCTGAGGTGTTACACTTATGTTACAAAGCAGCAACGTTATATTCGTTCAGAAAACGATAAGAATAACAATAGGAACAAGACTGAAAACTTATTTGATTAGTTAAAGGCTTACTAACGAACTGCTAAGAATTGCTAAAGAGGTGCTTACGGAAATGTTTGGTTTCTTTCAAAAGAATACAGATACTCAAGACGATAATAACACTATGAAAGCCGAATCATCGCCAGTATCTGGCACTCCACATGTTATTACAGACGACACAACGCTTAAGAAAAGCATTGCCGATAAGCTCAAAGGCTACATTCCATCTGATCGTACCGCCAATTTTAACGGCACGAGAATCTAGCCAAAAAACCTGCGCTCAACTTAGAATACTAAACAAGTAGCAAGCAAGTACTAAGCGTCATCGGCAGGGTTAACACGCGCCACTTGACGCATCGTTACAAACTCTTCAGCTGCGGTTGGGTGTACACCCACGGTGTTATCGAAGTCTTCCTTCGTTGCACCTGCTTTGATTGCAACCGCAAACCCCTGAATGATTTCTCCCGCATCGGGTCCTACCATATGCGCGCCAACAACTTTTTTGCTGTCAGCATCCACGACTAACTTCATCAGAGTTCTACCCGGATCGCCACTTAAGGTGTTTTTCATCGCCTTAAATTCACTGCTATAAATTTCGCAGTTCAAACCAGCCTGAGCGGCCTCTTCTTCGGAGTAACCTACTGTTCCGATGTTAGGTTGGCAAAATACGGCGGTTGCAATATTGTTGTAGTCCAAAGCAATGTCCTTACCGCTGTATAGGTGATTCGCTAAGGCCATACCCTCCGCTAATGCGACCGGGGTTAACTCTTTGCGTCCGACTACATCCCCTAAGGCATAAATACTTGGCTCAGCCGTTTGGAAATTATCATTCACTTCAATATGGCCGCTCTTTTTCATTGCAACTTGGGTGTTTTCTAGACCAAGGCCTTGGACTTTAGGGCTGCGACCGATTGCAGAGAATACCGCATCAACTTCTCGAATCTCGCCCGTATTCAAGGTCACCTTCAAGCTGCCGTCTTCTTGTTTGTCGATTTTTTCGATATCAGTATTGAACGACAAGGTAACGCCACTACTAGTCAGTTCTTGCGCCACAAAATCGCGCACCTGCTGATCAAAACCACGCAAGAACAATGGCCCCCTATAGAGCAGCTCGGTATCGCACTCTAAACCATTGAAAATACCTGCGAATTCAACCGCGATATAACCACCGCCTTGAACCAGAACACGCTTAGGGAAGTTATCTAAGAAAAAGACATCGTTAGAGGTCATGACGTGCTCGGCACCTGGGAATCCAGGCTTGCGCGGCCATCCACCTGTGGCAAGCAATATACGCTCGGCACTAAACTGCTTAACGCTATTGTCCCGAGTATCCGTCAGGTTAATGGTATGCGCATCCACTATAGTCGCACGACCATGAAGTACTTCAACACCGGCTTTCGTGAGAATATTGTCGTATACGCCGTTAAGGCGCTCAATTTCATGCGTTTTGTTATCTCGCAACGTTGCCCAATCAAAAGTAGGCTTGACCTCGGACCAACCAAAGCCTTGGGCTGCGCGGTAGGCTTGCGAGAACTCTGAAGCGTAAACAAATAGCTTTTTAGGTACACAACCAACGTTGACGCAGGTACCGCCAAGGTACAGATCTTCCGCCACGGCAACTTTCGCCCCCAACTGTGAAGCAATGCGACTTGCTCTTACGCCGCCGGAGCCTGCACCAATAACGAATAGATCATAATCATACTTCACAGTCAGCAATCCTCAATAGTTAGGTTGATAATTAAACTTGAATTTCAATTTTGGGGTGACGATTTGCATTTTTGCGGCGATCGCGGCCAGAACGAAGATTGAAGCCTGAGACGCGCTGATCGTCGCGACGGCGGCGATCTTTAGCTTTGCGGCGCTCTGCTGGGTTAATCAAACCCGACCTTCGCCAACGATCATCAGGAGTAGGCCTTACCCCCCCAGACGCCTCAGCCGCTGTTACGCTCGCGCGCGGGCTTTGCGGGTGATATATAGTTTTGATTCCGTCATACATTATTTGGACTCCTAAAAAACGATTTTGCTCAACGATAACGTCAAATAAGGTTTTCTCAGACTAAAATCCGAGCTTATTCCAATAGGTTATCGGCAGCAAAGGCGTTTATTTAATAGCGAAGTAAGGTATTTCCGGTTGTATGCCACAGTTATGCCTGTGGGTGATACCAATTCAGCGTGTCATGCAAGCTCACCACGTCGCCAATAATAAGTAAAGTCGGCGCACTAACTTTGCGCTGTTTTACATATTCGGGCAACCCGGTAAGCGTAGATTTATGTATACGCTGCTCAGGCAATGTGCCCTTTTCAATAAGTGCTGCGGGTGTTTGAGGGTCTTTCCCATGCTCAATCAACTTTTGACAGATACGGGATAACCCCGCTAGCCCCATGTAAAACACCAAGGTTTGATTCGGGTTAACAAACTCACCCCAAGCATGGTCGTCGCCATCTTCTTTTAGATGCCCGGTAATAAAACGTACCGATTGCGAGTAGTCTCGATGTGTTAACGGGATACCGCTATAAGCTGCGCAACCTGAAGCTGCGGTAATGCCAGGCACGACCTGAAACGGCACCTTGTTTGCTGCAAGTAAATCGATCTCTTCGCCACCTCGCCCAAAGATAAAGGGGTCGCCTCCTTTAAGGCGTAGTACACGCTTGCCTTGCAGGGCATAGTCCACCAGCATTTGGTTAATCTCCTGCTGAGGCACGGCGTGATTATCACGCTTTTTACCGACATAAACACGCTCGGCATCACGCCGCACCATGTCTAATATTGGCTCAGAGACTAAACGATCGTACAAAACGACTTCGGCCTTTTGCATTAAACGCAGCGCTTTAAATGTCAATAAATCCGGGTCGCCGGGGCCTGCGCCCACTAGATAAACTTCACCGCCTCGCAACACGTCTTGTTGATCAATCTTTTCACGAAGCTCTTGCTCCGCACCAGCAAGGTCACCAGCAAAGACTTTTTCAGCAACGCTGCCATCTATGGTATTTTCCCAAAACCTACGACGAACATCATCATCGGGAAAGGCCTTTTTAATCTTCTTCCGAAACGGGCTAAACAACTTAGCCAAAGCACCGTAAGCCGCTGGAATGGAGCTTTCGAGTTGGGTACGAATTTTACGCGCTAAAACCGGCGCTTGGCCGCCGCTCGTCACCCCAATTATTAAGGGACTTCGGTCGATAATAGCGGGCATTATAACGGAGCACAAAGACGGACAATCGACCACGTTAACGGGTAGCTTGAGTGCATGGCACTCCCTCGCTACGCGCTCGTTAACCTCCGCAATGTCGGTAGCGGAGATAACTAAGGCTTTGTCCTGCAATAGCTCTGAATGATATTCGCCGTCAATCAGCTGGCCGCCACTGGCAAGCACTAAGGCACTAAGCTCCTGCTCTATTTTAGGCGCAACGACATGAATACAGGCCTGCGCCTTATTGAGCAAGCGGGCTTTACGAGTAGCGATAGCACCACCGCCAACAATTAGGCAGTGCTTGCCACGCAAGTCAAAAAATAGTGGTAGATAATCCATAGTGATTCGCTTAGGACTTAGCTTCTAGCTGCGTCACACCCCCCATATAAGGCTGTAATACTGAAGGTATAGCAATTGAGCCGTCTTCTTGCTGGTAATTTTCCAAAATAGCGACCAATGTGCGACCAACGGCTAAGCCGGAGCCATTCAAGGTGTGTAACAATTCTGGTTTGCCTGTTTCGCTATTGCGGAAACGGGCTTTCATACGTCGCGTTTGAAATGATGCAAAGTTACTGCAAGAAGAGATCTCACGGTACTTATCTTGTGACGGCAACCAAACTTCTAGGTCGAAGGTTTTCTGTGAAGAAAAGCCCACATCGCCACCACAAAGGATCACCTTACGATACGGCAGATCAAGTTTTTGCAGGATAGCCTCAGCGTGTCCCGTTAGGGTATCCAAGGCTTGGTCAGAGTCTTGCGGTTTAACAAACTGTACCAATTCCACTTTTTCAAACTGATGCTGACGAATCATACCGCGAGTATCACGACCATAGCTTCCCGCTTCAGAACGAAAGCACGATGTGAGGCAGGTGTATTTAACCGGTAGGTCCGCTTCGTTGACAATGACATCACGCATCATGTTAGTGACAGGTACTTCAGCGGTAGGGATTAAATAAAATTCACGCTCATCGTTAAGTTTGAATAAGTCTTCTTCAAATTTAGGAAGCTGGCCGGTACCAAAAAGCGAGTCACGATTCACAACGAAGGGCACGCTAATTTCATTGTAGCCATGCTCTAATGTGTGTGTATTCAGCATGAATTGCCCTAGTGCGCGATGCAGACGAGCAACTCCGCCGGTCATGACATTAAAACGCGATCCGGTAATTTTAACCGCTGAATCAAAATCTAAACCGCCAACACCCGCACCTAAATCGACGTGGTCTTTAACTTCAAAATCAAACTTGCGGGGCTCACCCCAAAGTGAGACTTCAACATTATCATCTTCGTTTTTACCTTCAGGTACGCCATCAGCTAGGAGGTTGGGAATACCCAAAACAAAGTCATCCATTTCGCTTTGAAGTGCGCTTAAGGCGCTTTCCGATTCACTTAGCGATTGCTTTAAATTACCGACTTCAGCTAACAATGGCGCAATATCTTCACCGGAAGCTTTGGCTTTACCGATAGATTTTGCACGTGCTTTACTCTCTTGCTGAAGCTTTTCGCACTCCACCTGTACAATCTTGCGTTCTTGCTCAAGGCGCTGATAATTTTCAAGGTCGAGCGTAAAGCCGCGCTTACTTAAATTGGCTGCTACGTCATCGAGCTGGTTGCGAAGTAATTTTGGATCTAACATAACGTTTCCGTAGTAATAAATAGTAATAACTGTGAAAATTTAAATTTATTTAAAATAATTCATTATTTGCGATGTGAATAATCAAACGCACTTAACTCTGGGCAGCTCTGAACGCTATAAAAGCGCATGCGCCAAGGTATAGCCTATATAGGCTGCAACGATACAACCCAACATCGTAGCGGCAACGTAACTTAACGCTAAGCCCCAATGGCCACCCTGTATTAAAAACAGCGATTCAAGCGAAAATGTCGAAAATGTCGTAAAGGCACCCATTCCGCCAACAAGTAAGAGCTGGCGCATATATTCGGGTAGCAGCGCTTTTTCCATAATCACCACAAAGCCCAAAGCCATTAACATTGAGCCCAAAAGATTGGCAATAAATGTCGCCAGTGGCCAATGGCCTGCAACAACAGGAAAAGCTTGTGCCAAACCGTAACGCCCTAATGCACCCAAGCTACCGCCAAGAGCAACCGCTAACCATAACATGTGAAGATGCCTGTGGAAATGGTGTTATTGATCAATAATGACGTCGGTTCCCTCGGGAACTTTTAGCTCAAAACTGCTGACATCTAAGCCTGGGTTACGATCAATACTGGAAAAAGTGATCTGGGTTGATTGGCCAAGTTTATCGCTAAACTGCATCGCTTCAAGTTGAGAACTGCCTTTTTTAGCACTAGACGTAAACGTGATCGATAGCGTTTCAAATCCGTCCGGCTTCACAACTAAGTGCTTCAGATCAAAGGTCTGCTTGCCGTCTTTCTCGCGTAACTTAATTTGGTAATTTTGCTCGATAGCGGTGATATCGCCACTAATTAACATCGCGGGGCTGCCAGCTAGTGAGCTTTTATCATGGACAGTAAGCTGCTCAAGATCCGGATCGTAGACTTTCAGAGAATCCGGCGTGCCTACAACTACTTGCTCGTAGGGAGGCGCCACTTCCCACCAAAAATATCCGGGTCGTTTTACTTTAAAATCGCCCTGTGTTTTTTGCACTTGATGACCTTCGCCATCTAAAACCACTTGCTCAAAATGTCCTGACATCGCCTGTAATTCTGAAAGCAAACTGGCAAAACGCTGATAGACGGCTTTATCTTGTGCTGCTGTATCTGTTGCTATCTTATCTTTGACTGCGTGATCAGCTGCAGGCGGTTCAGGCGGTTGCCCAGTGGTTTGGGGGGAGCTCTCTGTCTGCGCTTGAGCAGTACCGGTCAACGCGATAAAAGCCACGACTGTAAAGCTAGCTTTTAAATATTGGCGACAAATCGTTATCATCATTCAATTAAACCGTTGTTAGTTATTAAAATTGATCACGTACCTTTTTCGTACCGATTCAGTACTGATTTAGTATTAAATTAACATTTATTTAACGCTTAGGCGGCGCCGGTGCGAGTACCTCTCGGCCACCGCTGCCAGACATTTCAGTCACGACACCCGAGGCTTCCATTTGTTCAACCAACCGAGCAGCACGATTGTAGCCAATTCGCAGTTTTCTTTGAACCGAAGATATACTGGCTTTACGTGTTTCGGTAACAAAAGCCACGGCTTCGTCGTATAAGGGGTCGGATTCGCTGTCTTCACCGCCTTCGTCTTCGGTGCTAAACCCCGGCACAGGAATACTGTTAACACTCTCGCTAAATATTTCTTCTAAATAATCTGGCTTACCGCGTTTTTTCCAGTCAGCTACGACCTTATGCACTTCGTGGTCGTCAATAAACGCCCCATGCACACGCTGCGTAATGGCCATTCCTGGCGGTAGATACAGCATATCCCCGTGCCCCAGCAACTGCTCGGCTCCGCCTTGATCCAAAATAGTACGAGAGTCAATACGGGACGACACTTGGAAGGCCATGCGCGTCGGCACGTTGGCTTTAATCAAGCCCGTGATCACATCGACCGAGGGGCGCTGGGTCGCTAAGATCAAGTGAATGCCCGCTGCACGTGCCTTCTGAGCAATACGCGCAATAAGCTGCTCGACCTTTTTACCAACGATCATAATCATGTCAGCAAATTCATCAATCACCACGACGATGCACGGTAAGTGCTTAAGCTCCGGCGCCGTTGCATCCGACAACTCAACCACACCATCATCTTCTGGCCGCCATAACGGATCAAGAATCGGCTCACCGTTTTTTAGCGCGTCTTTAATTTTTTTGTTGTAGCCCGCCAAGTTACGCACGCCCAAGGCCGACATTAATTTATAGCGGCGCTCCATTTCACCAACGCACCAGCGCAACCCAGTAGCGGCGTCTTTCATATCGGTGATTACCGGTGTGAGCAGATGTGGAATTCCATCGTAAACCGACAACTCCAACATTTTCGGGTCAACCAAAATCAGCCGAACCTCTTCCGGCGTTGATTTGTAGAGCATACTCACCAACATCGAGTTAACCCCGACGGACTTACCCGAGCCTGTTGTACCTGCGACCAACAAGTGGGGCATTTTGGCCAAATCGGCGATAACCGGTAGCCCAGCAATATCATGCCCTAGAGCCAAGGCCAATGGCGATTTAGTCTTTTCATAAGCCTCCGACGAAATGACCTCGCTTAAGCGCACCATTTCACGATGTGCATTCGGTATCTCAATACCCACAACGGACTTGCCCTGAATAATCTCGACAACACGTACACTATTGACCGCAAGTGCTCGCGCAAGGTCTTTAGCAAGGTTACTAATTTTGCTCGATTTCACACCCGGTGCAGGCTGAATTTCAAAACGCGTTACCACAGGGCCCGGCAACACCGACTCCACCACGGCAATGACGTTAAAGTCTTTTAACTTTAATTCCAGCAATCGAGACATCTCCTCTAAGGACTCTTCTGAGTAGCCTTTGCCACTGCGCACATCCGCGGGATCCAATAAACTTACCGACGGAAGCTCCCCCACTGCAGGTGAATCGTCAAACAAGTTTTGCTGCTTTTCTAAGCCTACACGTGCACTCACAACTGGTTTTTGAACGGGGGGCTTTATTTTAGGCGGTTCTCGTACCTTCTGGCGCTTAATCTCAATTGCAACGGCTTGCTTGTGCTCGGCTTGCGCTTGTTTGTTTTTCCTCTTTTCACGGTAGTCTGCAAGCCAGCGCCTGAACTTGCGCTGAATATAACTCCAACTTTTCAAGACGAAGCCGCCAATGCGTTCCATCACCACAAACCAATAGATATCCATAAAAACGGTGAGGCCGAAAAGCAGCATCGCCAAGAGCAAAAAGCTTCCGCCCATGTAGCCAAAGGTTGTGTCCACGGCACCGGAAGTGCTTAAGCCCAGATAACCGCCTGAGGAAAATGGCAGCAACTCACTTGTTTCACCAAACTTTTTAACGGCAAGCCCTGTGCCTGAGACCATAATCAGAACGAGGCCGACACAACGCAAAGCAAAAATCAAAGGATCAAAAGTAATCGCCTCGCGCTCACGTAAGCGCATCCAAGCTTGATAAGCCAGCATTAGGGGGAAGACGTAAGCCATGTTGCCAAAAATGGAGAAGAAGACATCTGCCAGCCAAGCGCCTGCTGGGCCTGCTGCATTTTCGATGAGTCCGCCGGTGCCAGTTTTTGACCAGCCGGGATCGTTAGCGCTGTAACTAAAAAGCGCTAGAGTTAGGTAGGCACAGAGCAATATCAGCCCGATCAGCATGCCCTCACGTACAATCTTAACGAGTGCACTAGAGCGCCCCATTGATTCCCGTGCATTATCAGGTGTTTTTTCAGACATTACTGGTAACGATGTTCATTATTTCCGTGCGAAGATGCGATTATTGTACTCTTTCTACAGAATTATTCTTCGCTATTGGCGTCATTAAATATGCTAAATAGTGTTAAAGCGCAGATATGATTAATAATAGTGTTCGAGCTTAGACATGATTACTTGGGCATCATTTAATAGTGTTAAGGCTCAGAATCGCCTATTATCCAAATAAACTCCATCCAAATAAACGCTACCCAAATAAATTCATTCTCTTTAGAGGAAATCGACAAGCAATGAGCGACGTAAAACATCACCAACTAATCATCCTTGGTTCCGGTCCCGCCGGATACACCGCCGCTATTTATGCTGCTCGTGCAAATCTATCTCCCGTAGTGATTACAGGCATGCAACAAGGCGGGCAATTAACTACAACAACTGAGGTCGAGAATTGGCCTGGTGGCGTTGCCGACCTACAGGGACCTGATTTGATGGTTCAAATGCAACAACATGCTGAGCGTTTTGATACCGATATCATCTTTGACCATATTCACGAAGTTGACCTCAAACAAGCACCCTACACACTCAAAGGTAACGACACCTATACTTGTGATGCTTTAATAATCGCCACTGGCGCGTCCGCACAATATATTGGTTTACCTTCGGAAGAGGCATTTATGGGCAAAGGCGTAAGCGCTTGTGCCACTTGTGACGGGTTTTTTTATCGAGGCAAGAAAGTTGCCGTTATCGGTGGCGGCAACACGGCTGTAGAGGAAGCTTTGTACCTATCAAACATTTGTAGCGAAGTCGTACTAGTTCACCGTCGTGACAGTTTGCGCTCAGAGAAAATATTGCAAGACCGCTTGATGGCAAAAGCCAAAAACGGCAATATCACTATTTTGTGGAACAACACCTTAGATGAAGTCTTAGGCGATGATACTGGCGTAACCGGTATGCGCCTGAAATCCACCAAAGATGACAATACCCAAGACATTGACCTTGCAGGCGTATTTATCGCTATTGGCCACAAGCCCAATACCGATATTTTTGAAAACCAACTCGACATGAATAACGGCTATATTACCGTCAAGAGTGGCTTACACGGTGAAGCCACAGCCACAAGCGCACCCGGGGTATTTGCCGCTGGGGACGTTAGCGATCACATCTATCGGCAAGCCGTCACCTCCGCAGGCTCCGGTTGTATGGCCGCGCTCGACGCGGAACGCTACCTCGACAGCCAATAAGCGATCACCATGGACGCTTTGGTTTGGCTAGACGAGCAGCACTTGGAGTTTCCGGACACCTCGCAAGCACTCTGTGACCCTGACGGTTTACTTGCCGTCGGGGGGGATTTGTCACCCGAGAGGCTCTTGCAGGCCTACAGCCGAGGTATCTTTCCGTGGTTTAGCGATGACCAACCGATTCTCTGGTGGTCTCCAGACCCTCGTACAGTCCTTGTACCGGCGGAACTACACGTCGGTAGATCCGTACGCAAACTGCTCAATAAAAAACCCTTTAAAATCACCATGGATCACGCTTTTCATCAAGTGATTCGGCAGTGTGCCAGCATTTCTCGAAACGGTGAAAACGGTACATGGATTACCGACGATATGCTGGAGGCCTACCTCGACCTGCACCACGCAGGCTTCGCCCACTCCGTGGAGGCCTGGCAAGGAGATCAACTGGTAGGGGGTTTATACGGCATAGCGCTAGGCAAGGCTTTTTTCGGTGAGTCTATGTTCAGCAGCGCTTCCGGGGCGTCCAAAATTGCTTTTGTCCACTTGGTCAAACAACTACAGCGGTGGCAATTTGAGCTGATTGACTGCCAAATGAAAACCGAATATTTAATGTCTTTCGGCGCAAAAGAAGTCTCTCGAGAACAGTTTGAGTCTAAACTTAAACTAGCCATTCCCGAAATTCTCGCCCCCAAAGAGTGGCGTAACTGCAATACAATGGCGGAGTTCTAACGTGGCTGACTTATCAAGCATCAAACTATTTGCAACCCGCCCACACCCGTGTAGCTATATTGACAGCGAAGAAGCCACCACTATCTTTGTTGACCCTGCAACCACTATCGACGCCGGTATTTACAGTCACTTATCCGAATTGGGCTTTAGGCGTAGCGGATCTCACATTTACCGGCCGCAGTGCGCAACCTGCAATGCTTGCATCCCGATAAGAGTTCCCACCGAGACCTTTAAAGCCACTAGGTCTCAATCGCGCTGCTTTAAAAAAAATCGTGACTTACACATCGAGCAGGTATCGTCGATTGACTGTGACGAGTATTTCGATCTTTATAAGCGCTACATTGAGGCTAGGCACAGCGACGGGGATATGTACCCGCCCACTCGCAGCCAATTTACCGATTTTCTCACCACAGAATGGCAGGTCACCCGCTACGTCATTATGCGCACCCCCGAAGGTAAATTACTCTCGGTAGCCATGGCGGATGTTATCGAGAGCGGAATATCGGCGATTTATACTTTTTTTGATCCTGAAGAGGACAAACGCAGCCTAGGCGTATACAACGTACTATCTCAAATACAGTGGGCAACCGAGCTGAATCTTCCTTATGTCTACCTCGGTTATTGGATTAAACAATCACTCAAAATGAATTACAAAGTCAATTTTCAGCCATTCCAAGTCTTTGTGAACAATCACTGGGTGACCATTTCTTGCAACAAGCAAGCAAAAAACAATCCCGCCACTAGCCCCTCCACCCCACCTGAGTAATCACTTTCCAGTCGATACACTCGCGCTGAAACACCCAAACAGCCTTAGAATCAACTATTTTTTACTATTTTGGCAATTTATTGGAAGCCCCCTTGGCATTGACATGTAATTGAGGCAGAATTGCGCCCTTGAAAAAGCGTTGCTTGATGCCAGCAAATAGTTTGGCCAAACGACAATACAGCACGAACAACTGAGGTTACTGCCCGAATGGCAAAAGAAGAGAATTTTGAAATGGAAGGCGAAGTGATTGATACGCTTCCTAACACTACATTTCGAGTCAAGCTAGAAAACGAACACGTCATTACTGCTCACATCTCCGGCAAAATGCGTAAAAACTACATCCGTATTCTGACTGGTGACAAAGTTAAAGTGGAAATGACACCTTACGACCTTAGCAAAGGCCGTATCACCTACCGAGCCAGATAACACTGACTCTAGCCTAAGCAGGTCAAACCGACACAATACGGCATCCCTATGCCCTTGGTTTGACACCTACCCGCTAACGCCTTTTATTAAATTTACCAAAAAACCCCGACATAAAAAAAGCCTCTCGCCATGGAGAAGCTTTGCTGAAATTGATCGGGATTGAAATGGATTGAGACTTTAAGCCTAAATTAGGCGAACAAAAACAAAGCGAGCACTGAAACCGCTATACGGCGGGCTCGCACTCCAAATTCAGCTGATCGTCCTTCACCGTAATCTGCACGGTGCCGCCTTTTTCCGCAAGCGAGCCAAATAACACCAGCTCAGCCAAGGGCTTTTTGACTTTCTCTTGGATAATACGAGCCATTGGACGCGCACCCATTTTCTCGTCGTAACCATTGACGGCCAACCACTCTCGGGCTTCGTCAGAGATCTCCATGGTGACTTTTTTATCATCCAACTGCGTCTGTAGTTGCATGAGGAACTTATCGACAACCGTTTTGATCACGTCTAACGATAAGCTAGAGAACTGAATAATCGAATCAAGACGGTTACGGAACTCTGGGCTAAACTGCTTCTTAATCGCCTCAGAACCGTCACTCGTATTATCCTGCTTAGAAAAGCCTATCGAATTACGGCTAATATCTTCAGCACCGGCATTCGTTGTCATAATAAGCACAACACTTCGGAAGTCCGCTTTCCGGCCATTGTTATCCGTCAGGGTTCCGTGATCCATTACTTGCAACAGCAAGTTAAAGACATCGGGATGCGCCTTCTCGATTTCATCTAGCAAAATTACGCTATGCGGCTGCTTGGTGACAGCCTCAGTTAAGAGCCCGCCCTGATCAAAGCCAACATAACCAGGAGGCGCGCCGATTAATCGCGATACCGTATGGCGCTCCATATACTCAGACATATCAAAGCGAATCAACTCAACGCCCATCGCCAACGCTAACTGACGACATAGTTCAGTTTTACCAACCCCAGTAGGCCCGGCAAATAGGAACGAGCCTACTGGCTTATCTTGATTTGCAAGACCAGCTCTTGAAAGCTTGATCGCGGACGAAATAGCATCAATCGCCAAACTCTGCCCAAAGACAGTCATGCGGAGCGTATCATCCAGCTTGCCAAGCAAGTCTTTATCTGAAGATGATACTGTTTTAGCTGGAATTCGAGCAATCTTAGAGACGACCTCTTCAATATCACGAACACCGATTTGTTTTTTACGCTTAGACTCGGTTAGCAGCTGCTGATATGCGCCGGCCTCATCAATCACATCGATGGCTTTATCTGGCAAAAAGCGATCGTTAATATACTTACCAGCGAGCTCCGCAGCAGCACGAATCGCCTTATCGGTATACTTAAGGTTGTGGTGCTCCTCAAAGCGCGACTTCAAACCTTTGAGTATTTTGTAAGTATCTTCAACACTGGGCTCATCAATATCCACTTTCTGGAAGCGGCGAGAGAGAGCACGGTCTTTATCAAAGATGCCGCGATACTCTTGAAACGTCGTTGAACCAATGCAGCGAATGTCGCCAGACGTTAACAAAGGTTTAAGCAAGTTAGACGCATCCATCACGCCACCGGACGCAGCACCTGCACCAATAATGGTATGAATTTCATCAATAAATAAGATGGCATCTTCGCGCTTTCGAAGTTCCGCGAGCAGCCCTTTAAAACGCTTCTCAAAGTCACCGCGATATTTGGTGCCAGCAAGTAGCGAGCCCAAATCAAGCGAGTAAACCACGCTACCCGCTAACGACTCTGGAACCTCTCCGTCAACAACTTTCTTAGCAAGACCTTCAGCGATGGCGGTTTTACCGACACCACTTTCACCCACTAACAACGGATTGTTTTTTCGGCGGCGAGACAATATTTGCTGTACTCGCTCAACTTCTTGATCCCGGCCGACTAAGGGATCAACCTTCCCGAGTAAGGCAACTTCATTGAGGTTAGTCGTGTAAGCATCCAATGGATTCTCCTGCGACCCCTCCCCCCCTTGAGTGGCGGCTTCGTCTTCATTATGATCGTGACCACTTTGCTCGCTACCCGCGGGACCCGAAACCTTGGAGATGCCATGAGTGATGTAGTTGACTACATCAATCCTAGCAACACTCTGCTTTTTGAGATAGTAGACGGCCTGGCTTTCTTGCTCGCTAAAAATAGCGACCAAAACGTTCGCACCAGTGACTTCATTTTTACCTGAGGACTGCACATGAAAAACAGCGCGCTGTAAAACTCGCTGAAAGCCCAAGGTCGGCTGTGTCTCGCGCTCTTGGTCCCCCTGGGGAATTAACGGCGTCGTCGAATCGACAAACTCCGAGAGATCTTTTTTAAGCACGCTTAAATCCGTACCGCAAGCTTTAAGAACGCCTGCGGCCGAATCATTATCAACCAAAGCTAGCAACAAGTGCTCAACAGTCATGAACTCGTGCCGCTTGGATCGTGCCCCTTTAAAGGCTTCGTTGAGTGTTGACTCTAAATCTTTACTTAACATTATTGGTACGCCTAAGTCCGATCTAAATTAGTCAGAATCACTGTCATCTGCCGCCTCAATTTCGCACAGCAGCGGATGCTCATTCGCTCTGGAATATTGATTCACCTGTGCTGCTTTAGTTTCTGCCACATCGCGTGAAAACACGCCGCACACCCCTTTACCATCATGATGTACTGCAAGCATAACCTGAGTAGCACGCTCGACATTCATTGAAAAAAAACGCTCGAGCACTTCGACGACAAACTCCATTGGAGTGTAATCGTCATTGAGCAATACAACTTTGTAAAGTGGGGGGCGTTTCAGCTTTGGCTTTTGCTGCTGTACCGCGAGACCACCATCATCGTCAAGATCGCTCTCTTTGTTTAATGTTAGTTGAAGAATTTCAATATTACCCATGGATTAACAAATCCCTAAAAAACGTTATAGAAAGCGACATACACCAAACAAAAAACTTTAAACTCAGCGGTGCACCACTACTTTAATTGCAATAACAAAAGTACAATTAAAGCAGAAAAACTTGACAAGACGCCCCCGATTATATCAAAGTTCTCTCGGAGCAATTTCGGCAACAGATATATAACAATAATTTACATCAAATGCTACGCCTAATGCGAGATATATAGGCGATAACGCAGTTATAAAAAAAGGCGCCAATTATGGCTAGTGGAACAGTTAAATGGTTCAACAATGCAAAAGGGTTCGGCTTTATTTTGCCTGATGACGGTGGAGACGACCTATTTGCACATTATTCATCCATTAAAATGGATGGTTATCGAACATTAAAAGCCGGGCAACAGGTAGGCTTTAATATCGAACAAGGCGAAAAAGGCCTGCACGCTATTGAGATCCGCGCACTTGAAAGCACAGCTAGCGATGCAAACAAGACCGAGGCAAACCAAAAAGCCGATGCAGAGAGTACCTCAACTAAAGAAGCTGCGCCTGAAATGGCAGAACTAGGCCAGGCCTAACGCAGCTAAGCGTCCCCTGAGCCTCGATAACACGCCCAGCATTTTGTTTGCCACATAATAAGCCCACAATATCGCCGCACCTCATTGCTGCGGCGGCACTTAACTGCGCCCAACTTTATGGCTAACTTACTCCTTTTTAACAAACCTTTTGATGTTTTATGTCAGTTCACTGACGATGCCGGGCGCACAACACTTGCTCATCACATTAACGACCCCGCTTACAAAGGCTATTACCCTGCCGGCAGGCTCGACCGGGACTCTGAAGGTCTAGTTATACTCACCAATGATGGTAAGTTGCAACACCGTATTGCCCACCCGGATCACAAACTCCCTAAAACTTACCTAATTCAGGTTGAGGGCGCAATTAGCGACTCGGCCATAGAGCAACTAAACAAAGGCGTAGTACTGAAAGACGGCCTGACAAAACCCGCTGTCGTATCACCTATTGATGAACCTCCCCTATGGCCGCGCAGCCCTCCAATACGTGAGCGCATCAACAAACCCACGTCTTGGATAAAAATCACAATTACCGAAGGCCGAAATCGACAGTTACGCCGCATGACTGCCGCGGTGGGATTTCCGACACTTAGACTAATTCGCACCTCAATCGGCCCCTGGAACATTGAAAACTTGTCCCTTGGGCAGCATGTGCACATGCAGGTAAATTTACCCAACAATGGCGGCAGTACCAGCAGCAATAGTAAAACAAGAAATAAACCAACAAACAGAGCTGCCAGAAACACACAACACCCAAGAACAAACCGTAAACCAACAAATAAAAAAGACCGCAGGAAACCACGATGAACACTTGGCACCCCCACGTCACCGTAGCCACAGTCATTGAAGATGATGGTAAGTTTTTACTTGTGGAAGAATTATGCGACGGGAAAACAGTATTCAATCAACCCGCAGGTCATCTTGAGGAAAACGAAACTCTCATCGACGCAGCAAAGAGAGAAACTCTCGAAGAAACCGGCTACCAAGTAAAAATCACTGGCGCCTTAGGAGTCAGCCAATACCTTGCCCCTTCAAATGGCGCCACCTACCTGCGCCACTCTTTCACCGCAACCATAGTTTCACAACAAAACGACGGCCCACTCGATAGCGACATTATCGCTGCACACTGGATGCCTTTTGAAAAAATACTCAATATTCAACAGCAATTACGCAGCCCCCTTGTAATTAGGGACATTAAGCGCTACAAAGAGTATGGATCGCACGACATTCAAGCCCTATATTACGACTTGATATAAAACAGACATTTCTTTAGCGTAAATTGAACCCTATATATTGCCTATCGTGCTAGCACTAGCCTCCCTTAGAGCGGTAGAATACTCGCAGCAGAACACCCCTCTAAACACTATGCCTTCTCTAGCGTTTAGATCTACCAAAGTACACATGTTACCTGAACGACAAGTGAACTATACCTTGAACAAACACCATTATTTACCCACATTGCCAAGCAATATCTGCCAATATTCCCGAACAAGCGGTCGGCCAACCTGCGTCACCGGTAAGTTAAACCCCATCGAAATCAGAATTTTTTAAT
Organism: Alteromonadaceae bacterium; assembly: GCA_002746115.1. Taxonomy (GTDB): domain Bacteria; phylum Pseudomonadota; class Gammaproteobacteria; order Pseudomonadales; family Cellvibrionaceae. The sequence continues at coordinate 168,704 of NVXL01000001.1, read as the reverse complement.
CAGCAAAAGCTAAGCCCGAGGAACACCAATGAGTGTAGAAAAGAAGTACCTGAAAACTAAGCCAGTTTGTAAAGTGAAATTTATTGTGCCTGAAACCCTTACCGAAGGCGCCAAAAGCATCACATTAGCAGGCGAGTTTAACGATTGGAACGCTAATGCCACTAAGCTGCGCAAGCAAAAAAGTGGTGATTATGCGACGACGTTAGACCTGCAGCCAGGGAAAGAATACCAATACCGCTACGTAATTGATGGTGAGCGTTGGGAAAACGACAGCACTGCCGACAAATATGTACCAAGTAACATTGGTGACGAGCAAAACTCGGTCGTCGTCGTCTAAGTCGTCCGCAGATTTAACCATTTGGGCGCACCCGCTAGGAGCTCGGTTTTTGCTTTTTCTTAAAGCCTTACCCTTGAGCCTCAGCCCAAAACAAAGATCAAATAATAATAACGTTTCTTTTAGCTTTTGCGCTTTACCCAAGTAAAGCGCATGCCTTCGGCTGTGCGTGATAAAAAGTTAAGCGTCGCGGTTAATGCGGTTGAGACCATTTAAGGATGCCACTCGATACGCTTCGGCCATCGTCGGATAGTTGAAGGTTGTGTTCACGAAATATTCAATCGTATTAGCGCCCAAGGGCTGACTCATGATTGCTTGGCCAATATGAATAATTTCAGTGGCTTCAGCACCAAAGCAGTGAATACCCAGAATTTCCAAGGTGTCAATATGAAACAAAATCTTTAGCATACCAACATCTTCACCGCTAATCTGTCCTCGCGCGGTATCCTTAAAAAAAGCACGCCCTACTTCATAGGGGATTTTCGCAGAGGTTAACTCCAGCTCGGTTTTCCCCACCGAACTAATCTCCGGTAGCGTGTAAATACCCGTTGGGGCATCAATAATGTAGCGAGCTGGACGCTGCATAATAGAGTCTACAACTGAACGACCTTGATCATATGAGGCGCTCGCCAAGCTAGGCCAACCAATAACATCGCCCGCGGCATAGATATTATCGACGTCGGTACGGTAATTTTGGTCGACGGTAATCTGACCACGGTGATTGGCTTTAAGGCCGATGTTTTCCAATCCTAAATTGTCCGTATTACCGCTACGACCATTACACCATAGCAAAGCCTGCGCCTTAATGCGCTTACCTGAATTCAAGCGAACAGTCACACCGGAATCACTCGCCTCTACAGCTTCATGCGTTTCGTTATGCCTGACCATTACACCACTATCACGCAAGTGATAGCTAAGCGCATCTGAAATTTCATCGTCTAAAAATGATAGTAATCGTTCGCGGCTGTTAATTAAATCAACCTTAATCCCTAAGCCCGCAAAAATTGACGCATATTCGCACCCAATCACACCGGCACCAAAAATAATCAAAGTTCTTGGTGTATTACGCATGGTAAGAATCGTATCACTATCAAAAATACGCTCATGCGTGAAATCCACATCTTCAGGGTGATAAGGGCGAGACCCAGTCGTAACCACAAAATGATCTGCACGGATTAAGATCGTCTGTTTATCATGCCCTGCCACCTCAATTTTATTGTCGCCGAGAAAGCGTGCATAACCACAATGTACATCAATATTATTCTTGCTAAAGAACTCAGCGTGCAAAGCCACCTGCTTTGGAATAACCGCTAATGCTGCATCCAAAATATCAGGGTAGCCCAAATTTTTTGCTTGCCCCATAGAACGAAAAATCTGCTGCGAGGAAAATTGAATCACCTGTTTGACAGCATTACGTAGAGCTTTTGACGGTATTGTACCCTTGTGAGTACAGTTACCGCCAAGCTCTGACTGTGCATCAACAACGCCAACACTCATACCATTTTTTGCTGCCGAGATCGCCGCAGCCTCACCAGCAGGGCCTGCACCAATCACCAAAACATCGTATTTGTACTCTGCCATATTCAACTTCCAATCACCTTACTTAGAGGCTGAAGAAGACGCGTCGTAAGCTAAATCATTTTGCTTTGCGCTCGCACCAGCCTGGTTACGCTGTTGCTCTTCGTCACATTTTTTAGTGTCGCCACCACAAATATCGCAAGAGGTGTCAATACCCAATGCGGCCATACCGCCACAAGAGCCTTTAATCGGTTTGTTGGCAAAAATAACACCAACAGACATTGATAAAACGATGAGTGAAATCACCGCAAAACTAATAAGATAAATTGCCATTATTGCACCATGTACTGTTCAAACGCAGGAGAATGCTTGGTTAATAACTCACCATTCTCCTTGTAAATAAAAAATGCTGCAAGCCCACGATCCAAGGCTAACGCGTAACCGGTATCTGGACCGAGCACATTCAGAGCCGTCGCTAAAGCGTCCGCCATACCACCGCTATCTGTTACAACAGTGACCGACAGTAAAAAGTGCTCAATAGGTCGACCTGTTCGAGGGTTTAAGGTATGAGAAATACGCTGCCCGCCCTCCTCGTAATAATTCCGATAATCACCCGAAGTCGCAATACCGATGCCATCACCACTTATTGCTTGGATAGCACCACTACGATCTACCGTCGGCTTCTCAACCCCAATAGTCCATTGCTGACCTTTAGCATTTTGCCCAGAGATAAATAGTTCGCCACCAATCTCAATCATATAATCACTGATTTGATGTCGCTCAAGAAGCTTGGCAAGCACATCTGTCGCGTAGCCTTTCGCTACTGCAGATAAATCCATCGTCACCGGTGCAGACTTTTTAATCGCTTTCGCTTGAGAATCAAGCTCGACAAAACGATGGCCGACACTAGTGCTGAGCACGCTCGCAATTTCGTCATCATTAGGGATTCCCTTGCGGTCAACGGGACCAAAGCCCCACAAATTTACCAAGGGCCCCACGGTGATATCAAAAGCCCCTCCCGACCACAAGCTTACCTTCTGACTTATATCAAGCACATGAAACAGCGGTTCAGAAACAGGGATCCACCGATCAAGCGGTGCTCGGTTAGCAAGAGACAACTCAGAGTTATCTATGTAGGTAGACATTTGCTGATTAAAAGTAAGAAGCGCCGCGTCAATCTTTTGAGCAAGCTTTGCGTGAGCAATATCAGATTTATCGCTAGGGACGGCTTTAATTTGATAGGTAGTACCCATCGTCGCCCCGTCAAAAAGATATACCTCACGAACGGACTTAGGCGGAGCACAAGCGATTACAAACAACAAAAGACTGGCGCAAAGGCCAGCCTTTATTAGCGGCCTAAGGCGCAAGAAGCTTGCACCTATAAGGCATAAAGACTTGCGAATATTAGCCCCCAAAATCATCCAGCATAATATTGTCATCTTCAACACCAAGATCTTTCAGCATTTTGATAACGGCCGCATTCATCATGGGAGGTCCGCACATATAGAACTCGCAATCTTCTGGTGCTGGGTGGTCTTTAAGGTAGCTTTCAAAAAGTACGTTGTGAATAAAACCCGTCTTACCTTCCCAGTTATCTTCAGCCTGTGGGTCAGAGAGCGCCACGTGCCAATCGAAGTTTTCGTTCTCTGCCGCAAGCTCATCGTACTCATCCGCATAGAACAACTCACGCAAAGAGCGCGCGCCATACCAGAAAGACATTTTACGCGTGCTATTTAAACGACGTAGTTGATCAAAGATATGTGAACGCATTGGTGCCATACCCGCACCACCACCAACAAATACCATTTCAGCATCAGTATCTTTCGCGAAGAATTCACCGAAGGGACCAAATACGTTCATTTTGTCGCCCGGTTTAAGGTTAAACGTATAGGACGACATTTGCCCTGGCGGTAAACCCGTTGTACGTGGTGGTGGCGTTGCAATACGAATATTGAACTTAACCACCCCTCTCTCTTCAGGGTAGTTAGCCATAGAGTAAGCGCGAACCACAGGTTCGGTCACTGTAGACTCTAGTTTGAAGAAACCAAAATGCTCCCAATCACCTCGATACTTTTCATCGATATCAAAATCAGAAAACTTAACGTGATGCGGAGGCACTTCCAGCTGAACATAACCACCAGCACGGAAGTCAACGTTCTCGCCTTCAGGCAAACGCAAGGTTAGCTCTTTAATAAAAGTCGCCACATTAGGATTAGACTCAACAGTACACTCCCACTGCTTAACGCCGAATACTTCTTCTGGCACGGTAACTTTCATATTTTGCTTAACCGGCACTTGGCAGCTTAAACGCCAGCCTTCATTGCCTTCGCGCTTACTAAAAGCCGCTTCTTCTGTAGGTAGCATAGAGCCACCACCTTCACTAACAACACAACGGCATTGAGCACAAGTACCACCACCACCACAAGCAGAAGGTAAAAACAAATCTGCAGCGGCTAATGTTTGTAAAAGCTTACCGCCAGCAGGGACAGTAACGGTCTTTTCACCGTTAATCTCAATTGATACATCACCACTGTTTACCAATTTTGCACGCGCGGCAAGAATGATTCCTACCAGCGCAAGCACCATGACGGTAAACATGGCAACACCTAATATAATTTCCAAATTCATAAATTTCGTCTTACCTCAATGATTTACAGCGACCCGCCTCAAAGACGGGCTCATCGGTTTTACAAAGAAATACCGCCAAAGGACATGAAGCCTAGGGACATCAATCCAACGGTAATAAAAGTAATGCCCAGCCCCTGTAAGCCTTCAGGAACATCACTGTATTTCATTTTTTCACGGATACCCGCTAGAGCTACAATTGCCAAAGCCCAGCCGATACCGGAACCGGCGCCAAAAACCACACTCTCTGCAAAGTTATAGTCACGCTCTACCATCAACAATGCACCGCCAAGAATTGCGCAGTTCACTGTAATCAACGGAAGAAACACGCCTAGCGCATTGTATAAAGCAGGTACATAACGGTCTAAAACCATCTCCATGATTTGCACGATTGCCGCAATAACACCAATGTAGCTAATCAAACCCAGGAAGCTTAAGTCGACCTCCGGATACCCCGCCCAAGCCAACGCACCTTCAGACAACAAATAGGTGTAGATGAGGTTGTTAACAGGTACGGTAATGGTAAGCACAACGATTACCGCAATACCTAGACCGATAGCCGCATCGATTTTTTTAGATAGCGCCAAAAAAGTACACATACCAAGGAAGTAGGAAAGTGCCATGTTCTTCAAGAACACGGACTCAACAAAAATGCTTAATAAAAATTCCATTACACCGCCTCCTTCGCAACAGTATTCGGTGCAATTTTAAACTCATCCTTTTCAATCTGACCTTTTTTGAAGGAGCGAACTCCCCATATAATCAGACCGATCAAGAAGAATGCACTTGGCGGAGCCAACAACAAACCGTTAGCCACATACCAACCACCGTCGGTAGACAATTTAAGTATTTCAAAACCAAATAACTTACCAAAACCTAAGAGCTCACGAATCACGGCAAGAGCGATCAACAAAGCGCTGTAACCTAAACCGTTACCGATACCATCTAAGAAGCTGATAACCGGTGGATTCTTCATGGCGAAGGCTTCCGCACGCCCCATTACAATACAGTTAGTAATAATCAAGCCAACAAATACTGATAGCTGCTTACTAATATCATAAGCGACGGCTTTCAGTACTTCATCAACCATGATCACCAACGAAGCAATAATAGTCATCTGCACGATGATACGAATATTGCCAGGGATAAAATTACGGATTAACGCAACAAAAAAGTTAGAAAACGCTGTCACCAGAGTCAAAGCAATACACATCACAAGTGTGACTTCCAACTTCGAGGTCACCGCTAATGCAGAACAAATACCAAGAATCTGTAGAGCAATCGGGTTATTATCGAAAATGGGCTTGAAGAGAACTTCTTTAATCTTCATGGTTACGCTCCCCCTTTCTTGAGGTTGTTTAGATAAGGCGCAAAACCATTTTTGCCCAGCCAAAATTTGATCATATTATCGACACCGTTACTGGTAAGCGTAGCGCCTGACAGACCATCGACTTTATGCTCAGCCTGACGAGTCGTAGAGGTGACTTTACCTTTAATAACAGTCAACGCTACATCACCATTATCGCTATAGACTTTCTTACCTGACCAAAGTGATTTCCACTTGGGGTTATCAACTTCACCACCAAGCCCCGGTGTTTCACCATGCTCGTAGTAACCTAAACCGACAACGGTATTCAAGTCCGATTCTAATGCGACAAAGCCCTTGAGTGTAGACCAAAGGCCGTAACCACGAATCGGCAATATTAGCTTATCTAAGCCACTAGCATTTTTAACCAAGAAAACTTTGGAATAGTTTTCACGGCGTGACAAACCAGCGATATCTTCATCAGAGCTCAACTTTTGCGACATACTGGTGTCTTTAGCGGCTTTACGCTGATCATAAATCTCGATATTACTTACCGCATCGGTATATTTACCAGTTCTTAAATCGACCACTTTGGTCTCAACAATCGAGAATTGCTCGTTAACAGATTTAGCTTCTTTCGACACATCCAACATACCTGCTGCTGCAAGAATGTTGCGTTTGAAGTCGATAGCTTTATTTGCCTTTTGTGCTGGACGTAGTACCACGGCAGCCGTTGATACGATAATCGAGCAAACCACACATAAAATAACGGCTACGATGATCGTATGTTTAATTGAATCAGTATTTCTAGCCACGAGCCAATCTCCTCTTAATATTGCCTTGAACCACAAAATGATCCATCAAAGGCGCAAATATATTGGCGAATAGGATGGCCAACATCATTCCTTCAGGGAAGGCGGGGTTCACTACACGAATGGTGATAACCATAAAACCAATCAGCCCCCCAAAAAACCACTTACCTTTATTTGTCATCGAAGCCGAAACGGGGTCAGTCGCCATAAAGAAGGTGCCAAAGGCAAAACCACCAACGACAAAATGCCAATAGAAAGGCATCGCAAACATCGGGTTAGAACCAGCATCACCCACCGCGCCATATAACAGCGAGGTTAAGGTAGTGCCAACAACAACACCCAGCACAATTCGCAGTGAGGCAACACCTGAAATCAGCAAAACTATACCGCCTAACATAATCGCGAGTGTAGACACTTCACCAATGGAACCTTGCATTTGACCAAAGAAGGCATCGAACCAAGACATTTGAGCCGTTAGAGCCTCCATGCCGTCCTGAGCGGCAACCGACAACGCAGTCGCACCGGTGTAACCATCAACCGCAGTCCAAACTTGATCGCCTGACATATAAGCTGGATATGCAAAAAACAAAAACGCACGGCCAGTTAACGCGGGGTTAAGGAAGTTTTTACCGGTACCGCCGAATACCTCTTTACCAATCACAACACCAAAGCTAATGCCTAGCGCGGCTTGCCACAAAGGCAAACTTGGGGGACAGGTTAAGGCGAACAGAATAGATGTCACGAAGAAACCTTCGTTAATCTCATGGCCACGTTTCATGGCAAAGAGCACTTCCCAGAAAGCACCAACAAAAAAGACAACCATGTAAATGGGCACAAAATACGCGGCACCATAGATAAAGTTATCCCAAATACTGGAAGGGTCATTACCCGCAAAGAGACCAATCAAAGTCGTGCGCCACGTATCCGCAGGAGGCACGGCCATATCAGCCAAAATAGTATTGGCTTGCCAACCAAGGTTGTACATACCGTAGAACATAGCCGGAAAGGCGCAAGCCCAAACCAAAATCATAATACGCTTCAGGTCAATACCGTCGCGTACGTGAGCACTTGTACGAGTAACAGTGTTTGGTTGATAGAAAACGGTATCTACCGCTTCGTACAACGCAAACCAGCTCTCGTATTTACCACCTTTATGAAAGTGGGGCTCCATATCATCAAGAACTTTACGTAATATCTTCATGCCTAGCCCTCTTTCTCTATTCGCGTTAAATTATCGCGAAGAATTGGGCCGTATTCGTATTTGCCTGGGCAAACAAAAGTACACAAAGCCAAGTCTTCTTCGTCCAGCTCTAGGCACCCAAGCTTCTGCGCCATATCTGTATCACCAACTATTAATGAGCGCAGTAACTGCGTAGGTAAAATATCCATTGGCATAATTTTTTCGTACATACCAATGGGTACCATGGCACGCTCACTGCCATTCGTTGAGGTTGTGAAGTTGAACTTTTTACCGCTAAATAGTTTAGACAAGTAAACACCAATAGAAGAAAACCGGTTCGTACCTAAACCAACATAGTGCATAAATGGTCGTTCACGGCCTTCAAGCAAGACGCTCACTTGCTGATGATAACGCCCTAAAAAGGCAACAGCCCCATTAGTAGTACGACCACCAAATACGGAACCAGAAACAATACGGTTTTCACCGGACTTTAATTTTCCAGCCGTTAGCTCTTCCAAGCTAGCGCCAATACGGGTGCGCACTAAAGTCGGGCTTTCAACCTGAGGGCCGGCAAGCGAGATCACACGCTCAGTATTTAGCGTACCTGAGGCAAACAACTCCCCAATCGCGATGACATCTTGATAGCCAACCGTCCACGCAGGCTTATTCAAACTGGCTGGCGCCAAATAATGAATATGCGTACCGACGTTACCTGCCGGGTGAGGGCCGGAGAAACTTTCGTAAACGACGTTTTCAACACCAGCTGTGCCTAAGTCACTGCCTGGTGCTTGACCAACATAAACCTTATCGTCAGTTAAGCGAGACAGTACTTGCAAGCCTTGGTTAAACGCCTCGGACTTAGCTTTAATCACTAATTGCGCATCTGCTGCTAACGGATTGGTATCCATTGCAGAAACAAATATAGACGCAGTCGTCGCACTAACTGCAGGAACCTTGCTATATGGACGTGAGCGCAACGCGGTCCACAAGCCTGATTCGACTAAATTATCTACAACACTTTGGCGGTCGAGCCCAGAAAGCTCAGCTGCACCATATTGTTTAAACGCAATTTTCTCATCACCATCGACATCAATGACGATAGATTGAAAAACACGCTGTTGCCCACGATTAATCGCGGCAACAGTGCCACTTGCAGGTGAGGTGTACTTCACACCTTCGGTTTTTTTGTCGGAAAAAAGAAGTTGCCCAACTTTTACTTTATCTCCAACCTGCACAGCCATTGTCGGTTTCATACCATGGTAATCAAAACCGATTAGCGCAACAGATCGAATATTTGGGCCATCTTCAATGGATTGCTGGGGTACCCCAGTAATGGGTAAATCCAATCCTCGATGGATATTAATCATACATACGAGCCTAATTTAAAAGTTAAAAAATAAACCTTTACCCGCCTAGACAAAACGGATAAGGGTGGAATCTGTATGGGTAAACCTATCGAAGCTTCTGAACCTCGATCAAAGCGGGGCGCCACTTATGGATAATGCACAAGCGATTTAAAACAAATAAGTATTCGTTCACAACGAATAAAACGCATGATGTTAATCATGGATCGTTGCCAAACTGGTCAATACTCGCCCGATCACCGATATTTCATGGCCTTTGCGCCGCGCAAGCTTAGCCAACACTCATTTATTGAGCGCAACTCGCACCAAAAAATCGCGCTAACTATACGGATTTCAAGCGATTTTAGCCAGCTAAATGCAAGCATTTATCGATTAGGTTATTGTTTTCAAATACAATTTGGTGTTTTGCGGTATTATCGCAAGATCGCAGGCTAATTATCCTATTTCTACGAACACGCGCTTTTTAAGGGCAACAAAGACCGCTAGAATACGCGAACTTTACGCACATGCAAGCTTAGCGATGCAGCATTCACTGTATCCTTATAATTTCAACGCCTACTTTGGCCATTTATCTATGAGTAGTCCGATTTCTCCGCCGCCTTGCGGCAAACCTGGTGATAAACAACATTGGGGCAACTTACTCGGTAGTAGTCTCGGTCTGGCTGTCGCATCTCGCGCATGCGCCCATTCCGGCTGCACATTATTGATAGTGCAAAACATGACGGTCGCCGCAAGGCTACAAAGTGATATCGAGAGTTATATTGACGGTCAGGAAAACGCTCCTGAAGTGGTATTATTTTCTGATTGGGAGACACTCCCTTATGATACGTTTTCGCCACATCAAGACATTATTTCAGATCGTATGCGCTGCCTTTATCAACTGGCAAAAGCTGAGCGCTCGCTGGTCATCGTATCAGCCCAGACATTAGCGCAGCGCCTTGTACCTCAATCGTACATTCTGTCAAAAAGCCTAGTGATCAAAAACGGTGAACGGCTCGACCGCGAAAGGTTTCGCCAACAATTGGTCTTTGCCGGCTACAGCCACGTCGACACGGTTCACCAGCACGGTGAATTTGCTTTACGTGGCTCACTCATTGATGTCTTCCCAATGGGAAGCGACAGCTCCTATCGAGTGGAGTTATTTGACGACGAAATCGAATCACTGCGTAAATTTGACCCAGAGACGCAACGAACAATATGCCAAGTCAATGACATTGAGCTTTTACCCGGGCAAGAATGCCCGCTCGACGAAGAGAGCTGCCAGCGCTTTCGCCACAATTGGCACGAAAAATTCGATGTTCAGCATAAGCGCTGCCCAGTTTACCAAGATGTTAATTCGGGCCTATCTCCCTCAGGTGTTGAGTATTTTCTACCACTGTTTTTTGAAAGTACCGCAACACTGCTCGACTATTTACCAGAAAACACTCAGATCTTAGTCAATGATGGGTTTGAGGACGCTTATGAAGAGTTTTGGCGCGAAGCCACACATCGTTATGAAGAGCGCTGCGTTGACCCAGAAAGACCGATATTGCCGCCGCATGAAATATTTTTACCGGTTAACGAGTTATTTGGTCAGCTCAAGCAATTCCCCCGTATCACGTTGCACACCAACGCACTTGAAGCAAAGCTCGGCACGATCAATTTCGATGTCACCCCCCCGCCTTTAGTCGAAATTGACAGCCGAGCAAACAATCCACTCCACAACGTCGAACAGCTATTATATAACACTGAGAAGCGGGTTATTTTTTGTGCTGAGTCGAACGGACGACGCGAAATACTCAAAGAGCATTTGCGTAAAATCGATGTCGAACCCGATGATATCGACAACATACATACCTTTTTAAACAGCAGCTCCCCGATCGCCATCACCATTGCCGACCTAGATCACGGCATTAGTAGCGCAGATCCAGCCGTACTAATTATTGCAGAGTCACAATTATTTGGAACTCAAATACGTCAAACACGTCGACGTAAAACCAGCAATGAGGAACATGACAATATCGTCAAGAACCTCACCGAGCTCAAACTCGAAGCACCGGTAGTCCACATCGATCATGGCGTAGGGCGCTATAAAGGGCTGCAAACTATTGAACATGATGGTCAGGCAGAGGAATTTTTAGTGCTGTTATATGCTAACGAGGCCAAACTCTACGTCCCCGTCGCTAACCTGCATCTGATTAGCCGCTACAGCGGCTCAGGTGAAGACCACGCTCCCCTGCACCGACTAGGCAATGAGCTATGGCAAAAAGCTAAACGCAAAGCCGTAGAAAGAATCCGCGATGTTGCGGCAGATCTGCTCGACATCTACGCCAAGCGCAAAGCCAAGATCGGTTTCGCCTATACAAAACCTAAGCAAGATTACGAAATTTTCTCCGCCGGATTTCCATTTGAAGAAACGCCAGATCAGCAAGCCGCCATCATCGCTGTAGTTGACGATATGCTCTCGCCACAACCAATGGATAGACTGGTTTGCGGTGACGTTGGCTTCGGTAAGACCGAGGTCGCGATGCGCGCCGCTTTTATTGCCGTACAGAACGGCAAGCAAGTAGCCATTATGGTACCGACGACATTGTTGGCTCAACAGCACTATGAGAATTTCAAAGACCGCTTTGCCGATTGGCCCGTCAATATTGAGGTTCTTTCACGGTTTAGAAGCACCAAAGAATCCAACGACGTTATAAAGCGACTGGAAGCTGGCAAGGTCGATTTAATTGTCGGTACTCACAAGCTTATTCAAGGCAGTATTAAATACGCCAACCTTGGTTTGATGATTATCGATGAAGAGCACCGATTTGGCGTTCGCCAAAAAGAAGCCATGAAGGCGCTACGTACCGACATCGACATATTAACCATGACGGCAACGCCAATTCCGCGCACCTTAAACATGTCTATGAACGGCATTCGTGACCTGTCCATTATCGCCACACCGCCAGCCAAACGACTATCGGTAAAAACCTTTGTACGCGAAAGCGACCAAAACATTATCAAAGAGGCCATATTAAGAGAGATAATGCGCGGCGGACAGGTTTACTACCTGCACAACGAAGTGAAAGATATTGAAAAAATTGCGGCAAATCTAGAGGTGCTGGTGCCTGAAGCGCGAGTAAGAATTGGCCACGGCCAAATGCGTGAGCGAGACCTCGAATCGGTCATGTCCGATTTTTACCACAAACGTTTTAACATCTTGGTTTGTACAACAATTATTGAAACCGGTATTGATGTGCCCAATGCCAACACCATTATTATTGACAGAGCCGACACCTTTGGCCTCGCCCAACTACACCAATTACGCGGACGTGTTGGCCGCTCACATCATCAAGCTTACGCTTATTTAATGGCTCCAAACAAACGTAACATTACCGCTGACGCCCACAAACGGCTCGAAGCCATCAGTGAAGCGCAAGAGCTCGGTGCAGGCTTTATGCTTGCTTCACACGATATGGAAATTCGCGGTGCAGGTGAATTATTAGGCGATGAGCAGAGCGGTCAGATTCAAACGATCGGCTTCTCTCTATATATGGATATGCTCGACCGAGCCGTCAAAGCCATTCAAAGCGGACGTGAAATCGACCTAGAAAAACCTTACGCCACCACCGTTGATATGAACCTGCGCATACCGGCCTTAATTCCAGCGGATTACCTCCCTGATATCCATACTCGCTTAACACTCTACAAACGCATCGCCTCAACCACGAATGAAAGCCAGCTCGAAGCCTTGCAAATTGAGATGATCGATCGCTTTGGCCTACTACCGAGCGCTACGAAAAACTTATTCCTCCAAAGTAAACTACGCTTTGAAGCGGAAAGCCTTGGAGTCAGTAAAATTGATGCTGGTGCCAGCCAAGGCCGTATTGAATTTTCTGAAGATACCAAAGTCGAACCTTTAAATATTGTTAAGCTGGTTCAAAATCAACCGCAGCACTACCGCCTCGAAGGTGCCAATCATTTAAAGTTTACCTTTGACATGCAATCAAGTGACAAGCGTTTGCAAGCCGTGCATACACTGTTTAAACACCTTAAAAAAGCGAGTTAATCATGCTAGTTGACATGAACAAATGGTACCGTAGCCTGCCCTGGCGACCAATTAGCACAGCATTAGCCTTCTTTAGCGTGGTGTCCACCGCTTGGGCGCAGGCGCCACCCCAGTCGGAAGAAGCCTTAATCGAGGAGTATTTCTCTGATTGGTATCAAGTCGAAGTCATCATATTTAAACGTCAGCAAAGCGCAGAAGGAGAGGTTTGGTCTAAAAACATCGCACTATCCTACCCACCTAGGCTTCAGCACCTGCAGGATTCACTATTGCTAGAAGCCGCCATTGAAGCGCAAGCCTTAACTGAAGAGCACGCGCGGTTAACCGGTGGTGCTCCGTTAAAAACCGAGACCAGCGACAACACAAACAAAGCATTGCTCGCCACTATTAAGGATAACGACCTAGTCGACCCGCTTAACCGCAAATTAATCCAAACAATGATAGACGCGGAACAGAAACGCATATTCCCCAAAGAACAACCGTTCATATTACTTGAGGCCTCAGAGCGCGAACTCAGCGATGAAGCTCGCGCGATTGAACGCTCACAACGGCTGCGGGTGCTATTCCATGAGACTTGGCGCCAACCTATGAAAGACCCCAAACACGCGCAAGCAATCATCATCCAAGGCGGCAAAAGCTACGAAAAACATAAAGAGCTCGAAGGCAGCATTGTTTTAGGTGTGAAACGCTACCTTCATATTCAAACCAATTTATGGATGAGTGAATTTGAAGCGAATTACGGTCAAGTATCTGAGCATTGGCCTGCCCTGCCGGAATTACCAGTAATGCTACAAATGCAGACCTTGTCAGCTGACCTAGCGCTATCCCCCCTCATAAACGCCGAGCAAAGCGGCCAACAAGGCATCCAGGTAAACCTCGGAAATGGCACCAGCATCTACAACAATAGTATCGACAGCACCAAGCCCAACCGCAACTTGAACAGTGGTTGGCAACCCCAACTCTCTAGCTATCGTTTTAACTTCGGAGACGTCACCTCACCTAGCAACCTGCAAGACTTTAGTGTTTACACAGAAAAGCCCTACGTTATTCGCCACATTACCCAAATGCAACAAACAAGACGTATGCGCAGTAAAGAGTTACACTACATCGACCACCCCCGAATGGGGCTTTTGGTTAAAATCATAAAATATAAGCCAAAAGTGGCGGCGAAAGAAAGCTAGGGTTAAACTACCCTCAGGTTATTGAAGTAGCCGGAATAGGATACAAATAGAATAAATCAAATGGAATAAACATAGACCGTTAGCAGTGGTATCTCCCTCCCACCCTCTGCCTAACCTCGATGCACGAAAGGCAGTATTGTGAAAGACTATCATGTGTTAGTTGTAGAAAGTTCAGATGACGCTAGTGGCTACTTAAAGGAAGGTTTAAGCGAAAATAGCGTCAATGTCGATATTGCGACTGACTCCCAATCAGGCATAGATCGTTACTTAAGAACTGCGGAGCACGGACTGCAGTACGATGCCATTATCGTCAGCTGGCAGTTAAAAGATGCCACTGGAGAGCAGTTTGTTAAACGTTTACGAGCACTATCGAAAGGCGAGCCACCACCCTTACTGATATATTCCAACGACGCAAAGCAATCAGATTACGAATTGTTCCCTGAAATTGCCTCTCCTATTGAATGGCAATTTGAAGCCAAAATGGATGAGCTCCCCGCCCGTATCACCCAATTTTTGTCTCGCTGCCATGCTCCAAGGCAACACCCCAAAGCCCGCAGCGCACATGACACTCATGTAAACATTTTACTCGCTGATAATACGCCCACGCTCAGCGATAAGTTTTCAAACGCACTGCGCCAACAAGGGTATCGTGTATATTCGGCCAATTCGATTGAGCAAAGTCTTGGTATTGCTAAACGACATCAACAACTGGTTATCATCGTTAACTATTTGATGGCAAACGATACTGGGCAAACCCTGATTCGCAAGCTGATGAGTACACAAGCCACTTCGGGTAGTATCGTCGTCATCTATACGACACGAGATGGTATTCCGGAAGAAGCGCTCAAATCCGGCGCTCTCGATATTCTCTACGACGATGAACCCATTAATATTTTTCATCTACGTATTCGCACCATCGTCAATATGGCGCTAGCCATGTACCAAAATCAGCATTTCAACTTCTTTGAGCAAATTGCTGAGCAAATGCAAATTGGCTTTATCAAGCGATCCTTGTCCTCTTATCTACCCATAAACGAAATCATGGTGGATATCATTGAGCAATGCCCTAGCATCTTTGCTGCCATTGAGGATCTAGAAAAGAAAGACGGTAAGCAAGTCTTTGATATTAATGACCAAAGCGGTCAAGTACGCAGCTTTATCTTCACTCAGTTCACCCTCAGTGATCACAGCCAAGCCATATTACTGCAAGACAACAGCCTACTTGCGGAGAAGCGACGCTCACTTGAGCAAGCGAACGAAAAACTGCAATCCCAAGCCTTGTATGACCCATTAACAGGCTTATCGAATCGCGCTTTGTTTAACGCACAACTCATGCAGAATATGGATTTAGCCAAGCGTAACAACACTCAAATCGCCCTACTTGCGCTGGACTTAGATCGTTTCAAAGCCGTTAATGACGCGTTCGGCCATGATGCTGGCGATGAACTACTGAGTATTGTCGGTAAAAAAATCCAAAGTGTTTGCAGAGATTCCGATAGCGTTGGCCGAATCGGTGGTGATGAGTTCAACATATTACTTAGTTCCAATGTTGCCGATGGCAGAGGCTGTGCGGTTGTCGCACAGAAATTAATTGACGCCCTAGATACGCCCATCAAATTATTCAAAGGCACGGTGCAAATCGGTGTCAGCGTCGGTATTGCTATTTACCCTAAAGACGGCACGGACATTCAGACCATCATGCGTAATGCCGACTCAGCCTTGTATTTAGCCAAGGACAAAGGCCGTAATAACTTCCAATACTTCACCGAAGAACTTAACAATAAGAGCAAACGCCGTAGGACGCTAGAAAGCGCGATGAAGCGGGCTCTGCAAGACAAAGAGTTTTACTTGTGCTATCAACCCAGAGTCGAGTTTGGCAACGGAAAAATCTGCGCGCTCGAAGTATTATTGCGCTGCAAGAGCAAGCAACTCGGTTTAATCTCACCATTAGAGTTTATCCCTATACTCGAAGACACTCGTTTGATTTTCCCTGTCTTTGAATGGTTACTCGGCGAAGCCTGTAAACAATTTAAACGCTGGCAACACAGCATTTCCCCCCTCTTGCGCCTGAGCATCAACCTCTCAACACGTCAGTTCGATCAAGGTAAATTACTCACTGATACCTTAGAAAAAAACCTAGAAAGGCACGGCATTGATGCCTCACAGGTGGACATAGAAATCACAGAGCCTTTATTGGCACTCAAAGATCAATCCATTCTTGAGACACTCCGAAGCTTAAAAGCCATGGGGTTCTCAATCGTATTAGACGATTTCGGTACTGGCTATGCGTCGCTGAATTATTTAAATCAGTTCCCAATTGATACCGTAAAGATTGACCGTAGCTTTGTCGAAAAGCTCCCTGGCACCAAACGCGAGGAATTATTTATTGACGGCATTATTGCAATGGCCAAGACCTTACAGATCGACACTATCGTTACAGGTATCGAAACACATCAACAGTGGGAGTTGTTAAAAGATAAACCTCTGCACAGTTACCAGGGCTTCTTTTTTAGTCAACCACAAGTCGCTAAGGATATTACCCAAATACTCTTTAAACCACCAAAGCAGAATGTTACTTCAGCGACAGACGTGGCAGACCCAACACCCATTACCTCTAGTGTATGCGGATAAAAAGCTAGAGACTGCCAGTTCTCACCTCTTTGCGTATCATTTGATTAAAACATTGCACCCATAAACCTTCAAACCTTGTATCTGCGCAGGCATTTACCTGCGCGATAGCGCGCACGACGAGCAAGCGTTTTGACTTATCAAGGTCGTTATTAATTAATTCAAAGAACTCATCGATAATGGCCAGAATTTTGGCTCCGTGATGAATATCATTACTTTTTAACCCCATAGGAAAGCCACTACCGTCAATGTACTCATGATGTTGCATAACAATTTCAGCCGCTTCCTCCCAACCAGGAATACGGCTTAGCATATTGGCTCCCCACCGCGGATGCTGCTGAATTTCTTGTAACTCATCGGTCGTAAAAGAATCTTTTTTAACCATGGCATCATAGGTCAAAAAAGACAAGCCTATATCATGCAAGTAAACGGCCGCAGCCAGCTGCTCAGGAGGCACCAGAACACCGCTGATCTCGTTCATCTTTTGCGCCCAATCAACCAGAATAAGGCTACGCTGGTTCCACTTCTGCTTCTGGCTATCTTGCTGTAGGGCTAATTCCTGATAGTACATCAAGTCTTCACTAAGCTTGGCATTGGTAATGTTCACGACGATTTTTCGGTCACCCTTCACGTCTACCACAATCTCTTTTTGAGGGGGTACATTAGCGAGTACCGTCTTTTCAATCGTGTGGCGATCCACCTCCTCAATTGCCACTAAGGGGTTGTTTTCGGGAATGCGTACCCCAGCGCCAAGGATCTCTATCAATTGCTCAGCAAAGCAATCAACCACCTCGGTATCAGCATCCGCCACTAAATTTAAGAAACGAATGGCTTCATCCTCGTAAAGGTAACCAAACTTACGATTGAGTAATTCACGTTCGTGAATATCGCGCAAGCGATCCATGCTCAACTGAATACAATCGGCAAGCTTTGATGTTAATACGTAGCGTTGGCACCGTAACGATTCGGCAACGTTTTCTAGGGCGTGAGCAAAGCGAATAATCGCCGGAGCACCGACCAAGCTCGCATTGCCTTTAATATTGTGGATAGCGCGAAAAATCTGATTGAGCTTCTCTACATCAGAACGTTGTAACAACTGAGGCAGTAAGGCATCAATTTCGTCGTGGATGTCGCCGAATGCGTCGAATAACTCAACGGCTATCTGAGAATTAGCCTCAAGAAGCGGCGTTGTTGCAGTATCTACAGTCACGATATAAAGTGTTTACCTCCAAAATATGAACGCAAAAAAACGTTCGCTTTTCAATCAACACATAAATCCATAATAGACCGTAAGGAAACACTTAGACGGGACAAAAGGAGCATTAGCGGCAATAGTGCGGTTTTTCATTATTAAAGTCTAAAAAGGCTCTGCCTTAGTCGCGCTTACATTACACTCAAAAGTAAGGATTTATACGAATTAACCAACATGCCCTTTAACTGGCTCCTCTCTCAACAGAATCCAATATCACATCGCCTAACTCCTCAAAGTCTACTTCGCTAATACCGATATAATCCAATATATTCTGAGAGAATAATTTCCACTCATTGTTTTCACCAGGAACATCCATTAGAGAAGACTCATTGGTAATATGCTCTGCCATTTTTAATATGGCCAACAATGTTGCCGTTTTTTCAGGCAGCCAATCTAATTGACCTAATGTTTTAGGGTCATGATGCAGCTGCACTACTCTACAGATGACGTCAGGTAAGTGCCAACTTTTGGTAATGAAATACCCCAGCACTGAGTGATTAGTTTGATACTTTTCATTCTCAATGACATTAACAGAGCGATCATCTTGGTCGTAAGCTTCACGTAAATAATCAAAATAGCAGTCGTAACGGTTAAACATTACCGGCATACCGCAGTTATGGAACAACCCGAGACAATACGCTTCATCTACCGTGATGCTCGCTTTATGTAAATTCAATTGCCGCACCATCGCAGCCATTGCAGCAGATACTTCATTCGTAGAGCGCCAGTAGCGATCTAACAGCGATGACTTCTGGGTAGATTTTAAGGTCTTTTTCAGCAATACGGCATTAATAATATTGATAACACTGTTATAACCTAGCAGCTCCATCGCATATTCAATCGAGGTAATGTTTGCCGCCAAACCAATAGTAGGCGAGTTAATCACCTTTAGAATTGCTGCCGACAAGGCAGGGTCGAGCTTCAAAAGGTCGGACATTTTTTTAAGGTCAGGCGCGACTTTTTGTATAGCACTTACGACACTCGGCTTCGGCGGAACGATAAATCCTTTAATAAGGTCTTTAGCCTGATCAAAAAGTACTTCGCTTTTCATACACCTTCCACCCTCCACCTTCACGCCCTTTTAGCTTCGTTTTAGATAACCCAGAGGCAAATCACCTGCCAAGGAGCTAGGCCTGCCGGCAGATTAGAGTCGCCTGTAAGATCAAAGTACTTTTAAGTCTTAATGTCATTGCCTCGCCATCAAGAATCACAATGCTATGTAACATTAAGTTTAGTCAAAAAAATGATAACTATGCGATTTAAGGATCACTAAATAAGCCAACAGAATGTTTATTGGGTACCTGATACAACGAGAGTATGTCCTCTTCGCTACTGAGCGCATTTTCATGGTTCATAACAAGTTGAAAGCCGTTATCGTCTTTAAACGATACAAACTCGTGAGAATTTTGTTCCAGCATCTCACAAAAATGCCGAAAATCTAGAATCGGCTCGTCATTTACCGACGCAACCACCCAGTTCTTCCAATCATGAAAACCAAGATTAACGTCGCCCGCCAGCACTTTAAGCGCCACCACCACTTCAAGTTTCTCTGGAGTGCTCCACTCCTGGCGCATCTGCAAAAAATCAATCGGTGCCTTATTAACCCAGTCGTGCCCCCAGCGTTTGATAAGGTTCATATTAAGCGGCACAAATACAACTCCTCCGTACACGTAATAACGTGGCACAGTGTCAAATCGTTCCCGCTGAACCAAGTTGTAATGGCGCTCGTAGCTTTTCAGCGGCAATACAATGGTTTGCTTAACACCATGGCGTGAGACTACAACAGAAACATCCTCTCCAATGCTGTACTGATCCGTGACATATTTATAGCTAGTCCGTAGGTCTTTCGAGATTTTCACCGTTAAGTTGTCGGCAAGATCGTAGCCATCTATCGACATAATGACATCATCTTTCTGAAGATAAGCAAAAGCGGAAGCGCCATCAAACACTGCTACCACAAGCGCTCCGCTTTCCTCCGGTTTTAAGCCATAGACTGCTTTAATCGCGGGGCTTTCTAAAGTTTGTAATCGCAGGCCCATATCGGAGAAGCCTTCATAGCTACCATCTCTAGCATCGTCTAGTACATGTTTGATAACGCTTGGTGGCACAAAATAGCCAAGATTCTCAGCTCTACCGCCCGCTCTCGATTGCATAACCACCCCGACGATTTTATTCTTAATAATCACAGGCCCACCGCTATTGCCTGGGTTAATCGCGGCATCCACCTGACCCGCTAAAAAGTATTGATTTCCATGGGCATACTTCTGATGCTCGACCCGCGACATAATGCCTTTGGTGACGCTCAAGGTATTACCGCCAAAAGGGTAACCGTAAACGGAAACCTCTTCTAATAGCTTGGGTAACGAGCCGAACGAGAGCGGTTTTATACCCTCAAAGAAATGCTCATCTTCTACGGTAATTATGGCTAGGTCAGTCTCGTGTGCAACAAATAACACTTTCGCCAAATACTTACGCGCATCTCCGTGCTTAGTAACTTGTAAATACCGAGCATCCGCTACCACATGGGCGTTGGTCAAAATACGATTATTGGCAATGACAGAGCCGGAGCCGCTACTTTGACGGCTGTTCAATAAACGCCATGGTGTAAAGTAGTCCGGAGCCGCTGTATTCGCGTAAATTTTCACCACGGCGCGCTTTAAGTTATCTTCTTTGCTCGTAGCACTTGCCTGGCCTGCAAAGCTCAAAAGCAGTACGCT
Source organism: Alteromonadaceae bacterium (assembly GCA_002746115.1). Classification (GTDB taxonomy): domain Bacteria; phylum Pseudomonadota; class Gammaproteobacteria; order Pseudomonadales; family Cellvibrionaceae. Next base: position 147,757 of record NVXL01000001.1, on the reverse strand, counting down.
CAAAAAAAAAGAACAAACAAATTCAAGCTTATATCGAGAAAAGAAGGCAGTCAGCGGCTTGAATTTCATACAACACATGTTCAATACACCCATAAAAATACTCACATAAAAACACAGATACAAAAGGCAAATAACCACAGCGGCACTGGCCACTGCGTTAATCTTAACTTACCGCCCGCAAGGAGACGCTGTTTAATGTACTAAAAGACTTATTTGTAGTACATTAAACAGATTAATTTTCCAAGATTCGGGGCGTTTATATGCCAACAGATAAAGGCGCAGAGCGCCGCTACGACGTTGTAATAATAGGTGCAGGGCCTGTTGGTTTGGCCATGGCCTGCCGCCTTGCAAAGGTCGGCCTTAATATTGCCATCGTCGATAAAGTCACTGAGCTAGACTTAAGTCAACCAGAAATGGACGGTCGCGAGATAGCTCTCGCTCACCGCAGTCAACAGTACTTAAGTGAGATAGGCGCTTGGCAACGTATTGCCGTTAACGATATTCATCGCCTGCAAGATGCCACAGTCATGAGCGGCGCCTCCCCCTTCACTTTGGACTTTACCCGTAACGACAGTAACGACGAGCCACTCGGCTACTTAGTAGCCAACCATAACATTCGTCAAGCGCTTTACGAGCAAGCGGCTGCATATACCAATATCCACATCATTACTGAGCGCAAACTAAAAAGCGCCTGGACAGGTAAAGCCGTACTTGATGACGGCACAACACTAAGCACACAATTACTTATCGCCTCTGATAGCCGGTTCTCGGAAAGTCGAAGGATGTTTGGCATTGGCGCCAAAATGAAAGACTACGGACGCGTGATGATTGTCTGTAATGTCGAGCACGCGAAAGATCATAATAGCACTGCACGAGAGTGTTTTTTATACGGCAAGACCTGCGCGATATTACCGCTCGGCGACAAGATTTCATCTGTCGTCATCACGGTAAACGCCAACCTCGCCCAAGAGATGCTATCGCTATCGGGTGAACAATACGCCCAACAAGCGGAGCAATTTATTAGCGGCCGCTTAGGTAAAATGAAGCTAATAACTAAGCGCTTTAACTACCCCTTGGTTGGCGTATATTCGGACAGGTTTGTATCAAGACGCTTTGCCCTAATCGGCGATGCTGCCGTTGGCATGCACCCCGTAACCGCACAAGGCTTTAACATGGGTTTGCAAGGCGTAGATACCTTGGCAAATGCGGTTATCAAAGCCTCCAACCGTGGTACGGATATCGGGAGTATGCGGGTGCTGCAAACGTATGAAATTCGCCATCAGCTACATTGCCGCCCCATTTACGAAGCGACCAACGCCATTGTGAAGCTATACACCAATGATCACCCTGCCGCGAAGCTTGTTCGTAGCGCGACTTTATTGCTAGGGAATAAACTTTCACCCTTTAAAAACTTGGTCGCACGTAAGCTTACACAGTTGCAATAAATACAAATGCCGGCGACGATAAAACAAAATCTACCAGAAAACTGGTAGATTTTAGTCTGCAAAAAAAGCTTCGATTTTACCAGCCACATCCGTCATTTTCATACCCTCGCCTGTGACCATATCCTTAGGGCCAATAAATATTGGCCCTAAATCAATTGTCGATGCAGGCCTGCCGTGACTCCCCTTGACCAGGCTGGCATCCAAACTGATCACGTCCATCAGCATCCGCATCCCCAGTTTTTTCTGCAATAACCGCATCATCACTTTTAACATCGGAAAGCGTAGCGACTGATCAACAAACATTTCAGCCGGGTCATAACCGGGTTTACGATGAATGTCGACCGTTGGAGCAAAATCCGGCGCTTTACGCTCATCTAGCCAATAATAATAAGTAAACCAAGCATTTTCTTTGGAAACAACAACCAAGTCACCTGCACGGGCATGAGCAATCCCCCACTGCTTTTTCTCCTCGTGATCCAGCACGCAATCCACACCAGGCAAATTTTCTAGCAGCTGTTTAACCGCTGCGCGGTCGCACTCATATTTCAAGTAAACATGTGCTACTTGATGATCGGACACGGCAAATGCTCGGCTAGCCCCTGGGTCAAGTAATTCCCAGGTAAGCGAATCTCGCACTTCAAGGTAGCCATGTTCTCTTAATATACGATTAATGTGAATTGGCGTATCAACATCAACAATACCGTATTCAGATACCAATAGAACCGTTGCCGACTGCTGCTCGTAAAAGTCCAGTAACTCACCAACAACCGCATCAATGGCTTTTACCTCCGCCCCAATGAGCGGGCTAGAAGGCCCATATTTTTGCAAGCAGTAATCTAAATGCGGCAAATACACCAATTGTAGATTCGGCTTATTCTGCTGATATTCCAGCATGGCGGCATCGGCAATCCAGCGACTCGCAGGCAATCCAGCTTTCGGCCCCCAAAAACTGAAAAAAGGAAACTTGCCGATCTTACTTTCAATCGACTGATGCAGCCCAGGAGGTGTCGAATAAAGATCAATGATTTTACGCCCATCCGCGGGATAGTGCGGCCGTGGCGTAATTGAGGCTTCCACATCGGCATACATGTTGTACCACCAAAAAATTTTGGAGGTTCGAAAGTCAGGCAATGTTTGCTTAAGCTTGTGCCAAATTTTGTTGCCCTGCACCAAGGAGTTACTCTGCTTCCAAAACATGACTTCCGCCATATCTCGCTCATACCAACCATTACCAACAACGCCGTGTTCACTAGGTAACAAACCGGTGAGCATGCTGGATTGCGCCGTGGTAGTAACGGCAGGGAACACGCCCTCCATCGGACAGCTCGCGTTGGCCTGAATATAGCGGTTTATATTAGGTGTATTTTCGCCCAATAGCGAAGCGCTAAAACCAACAATATCTAATACAACACAATGCTTTGGTGAATGTTTTGATGAAGCTTTTGATGAATACATGGGGGAAGTATTAATCCTATGTTTTGGTACGCAATGTTAAAGAAGTTTAAACTAGCATCTGTTGCAGCTTTAGTTGCCGCTCTAACCATTGAAGTTCGCCAGTTAAACCTTGAATTAGCCCCGCGTCACCCGCCAAGCGTTCAGACGCGGGCAAAACATCCCAGGTATAAGTTTCCACTTCAAAATGAGGGCTGTAATCAAGTATTTTTATGGCATCGAAAAAAGTAAGAATTTGCTTTTGAGTTGTAGTAAGCCCATTAAAACTTAATTCAGAGGCTTGAATAGGAAGGTGATAATGTATCCACCAAGGTGCGTTTTTGGATAATTGTAGCTCTCCCAACGCATCACTTAAATCATCACAAAATACCAATGCACCGTCGGCTGACCTTGTAGTTACTTGATGCAGATACTTAGGTTCCGCAAACCCTTGTAAGGCGTCTTGCACCTGAACATCTGCCGGGTTAGGTGCGTACATAGCTGAGGAGACTTGGACTTTACCGATAAGAATATTCGCTTGATGTATAGACTTTACCGACTGCGTAATATCTTCCTGCATAACCGCTTGGTGGCAAATATCATAACAAATGCCAAGATAGCGGCGCATCGTAAACTCAGATACAGCAACCGACTTTGCAGCAATCGGTAAATCTTGCGCGAATAACACCAGCAACTGATCACTGCGCTCTAAAACGCAACCGGGCTCCATCTCTAAACACAGGCGAATACATTTACCTGTGTTAGCTTCAAGACGCTCGGCAAACATAGCGAAACGACAAAGGTTTTCACAAGCAATAACATGCTGATCGGCTCGCCAGCTTAGACGATACGCCAACGGTAAGGTTGAGATAGTGCCGACGTCATGCCGTTCAGGTAAGCATCGGCTCAATATAGTGGCTAAGTCACAACTGTATTGCAGGCGTGACGGATCTGCCCATGTAGGCTCATAGACGCGGGTTTTAACTACCGCTTGGTGAAAATCCCCTTGCGGGAAACCGTTAAAAGTTAAGGTATATAATTGCTGCTCTTCCAAGCAAGCGACTAAACGATCTAGCCGTGCATCATCATCAACATAGGACTGTGCCGCTTGCTCACACAACCATAAGCCCGCAGCCATTGAATTCAGACCACGCTCCCGACGAACTTCAGCTGTGATTTTTACTAGATTTTGTTCGATAGAATCTGGAGTGACACCGGCATGCACATTCGCGCAATAACCGATGTCTTCTATGCTCCAAGCCGGCATTACTCACCGTCCGGCTTAGCCGTATCCGTTATAGATTCACCTGCAACATTCTCAACAACAGGCTCCTGACCACGCAGCGCCGAGTTCTCTTCATGCAGCTTGGTTTGATCGATCAAAGGTCGTGTTACCTCTTCCACACTGATACGCCCGCTCTGAGCAAAGAATTCGATAGGGTTAGTAAAGAGTACCTTCTCAACATCCGCCTCAGAATAGCCAGCCTCAAGCATAGCTTGGCCAACTTTGGGGACTTTTAATGGATCGCTTACGCCCCAATCGGCAGCGCTATTAACGACCATTTTGTCGGTGCCGTAACGGTTCAACAAGGCGACCATACGGCTTTCAGACATTTTTGTTTTAGGGTAAACAGAGTGCCCCTTCCAACAACCCGTCTCGGTGACTAAATCGATGGTAATTTCATTCAGGTGATCAATAATTACCATTTCTGGGTTAAGACCAATTTCACGCACTAGATCAAGCGTACGCTTGGTGCCTTTGACCTTATCGCGGTGCGGCGTGTGAACCAACACCGGTAAATCGAATTCTTTTGCTAGCTGTAACTGCTCGGCAAAAAAGCGGTCTTCTACGTCGTTAATTTCGTCATAGCCAATTTCCCCAACACCCACAACACCGTCTTTGGCTAAATAGCGAGGTAATATTTTCATCACCTCCTCAGCCATAGGTATATTATTCGCTTCTTTAGGGTTAAGCCCCATGGTGCAGTAGTGACGAATACCAAATTGGCTGGCACGAAAGCGCTCCCAACCGATCAAAGTATCGTAATAATCAACAAAGCTACCCACTTGTGTGCGCGGCTGCCCCTGCCAAAAAGCAGGCTCGACAACACCAATCACACCTGCCGCAGCCATATTCTCATAATCGTCAGTCGTGCGGGAAACCATATGGATATGGGGTTCAAAGAATTTTAAGGCCATGGTGATATCTCCAAAGTTATTTCACTATTATTATATTATTGTGTGTAGTCGCAGTTATCGTTATTATTTTTGACAAACTTTCAGTAATTTTCGCACCACTGTATCTTTTTCACGCATTATTTGCTCAGCTATTGCGGTTTGCAGTGTCTGTGACGGATACTGCCAACTCAAGGATTTTGCTACAAAGTAACGCTGCTGTTCGTTTTTGTCGCTTAGAAACAAAAGAAACTCGGCTTCTGCTTCCGGTGTATGCTCTAGCGATAAGGTAAGCCATATAGACGGTGGCGGCAAGCGCTTAGCCGCTAAACGCTCTCGCAAGAAGTCATAACACATACGTGACATCTCAGCATTGCGGCGCTCTTTTAGAGCCACAGTGGAATCAATTGAAAAATCCGAAAATAACGACTTCAGTACCAGTTGATTAAATTCATGCTCGCTAAAATTTTCAGCCGGGTATGGGTTATTTGAAACAATAGCGCCCAACATCGTAAGTACGTTAGCCCGGCAAGCTTCAAGAGTGATATTTTTTAACTCAGCAGCAGCCATCGGTTTAACGATCATCTGCAAAAGACATAAGCCCTTTAAAAACGCTTCACGCTCATATTCATCACCCTGCTGATAAGCACTCACCAATATCTCATCATCGCGATAACGTAAGGTTCCGGCACAAGTTTCAGCCTGGCATGCTCTGCAAAGTAACAATACACGCGCCAACTCATCATATTGCCATTGCGCTAAAGCCTGCTGACACCAAGAAAATTGCTCAGGTGCATCGCCAAAATAACGCGCTAGAAGTAAGGGGTCGATAAAGGTATTGGCGTTTGCAGCTGCGGAGCTAGCCGAAACTTTACGCCTCGCCATCGCCATAGCCATATAAAGCGCCTGAGCATTATCAGATAATGTGAATTTTTCGCAGGCTTGCTCAAACCAAAGCCATGCCTCAGCATGGATTCCGTCTTTCAGAAGGCTTTCAAATCGTTCCAAGTTTACAACAGGCATAATGTCTTAGCGATAATAGGTGATTTTCATGCTGTGCTGCAGTTTTACGCGTAGCCAATGTCACAGCAACTTCATAAAGCCTACAAATTACGAGCAAAATGGAGTGCTCGATCATAACAAAAAAATTACGTTACGTAAAAATATCGCGCCAACACCCGACTGGGTATCAACAATAACACCACCGCAACTGCAAACACCGGATAACCGCTCACCCAAACTAAAGCCGCATCCAAGGGGATAAGACCAAGTACAAAAAATTTGATTGTGCGTTGAATTTCTGAGGTCTGGTAGTTATGCGATAGCTGCCACAAACGCCAGCCAATCGCCATTAAGCCAAGAACAAACAACCCCATCGCTATAAGGTTTAAGCTCCCCCATTGATGTAAAAAGAAAACAAAACCTAAAGCACCAACAAGCATAACGGAGGCGCACCAAGCAACCAACTGAGGTCGAGTGGCTTTAACTTCATCGCGGCTAATTATGGTCAATGCACTTACGTAAACAGCTACAACTAATGCATAGGGCCAATACGCAGCCAAACCACCAACAGCGGAAAGCGCCAAAGCCCAGTTAAGTAAGCGACAACAGCCCATCCAAACGCAGCCCCAATAACCCTCACGATTCGAAAGATTGTAACCAAAAATAAACGCAGCAAGTAACAACGCAACAATCCCGGTCACACCGCCCAATTGCACGGACAAAATCAAACCCAACAACATCATAAATACTGCAATCGTCCATGCTTGGCGCAACGAAAAATGCCCGGCAGGTAGTGGCCGCTTAGGCCGCATCTGACGATCTTCATCAAAATCAAGGCAGTCATTCACCACCATACCACCATGATAAAAAGCGGCGCTTGCAAGCAAAGTCATTAACAAAGTAACGGGCTGAATATCGGCTTGCGTCGCGACAATATGAGCTGCGACCACATTAGACAAAACCGTAAACACATTAGGTAGACGAATTAAGGACGCAAATGCATGCCATCTTGGGCTGACAGACATGGCTATTCCCCTAACGACAGGAGGTAATCCACACTCGCCTGCAAATTAGGCAAGTCAATAGTTTCAACTTGTTCACAAGTACCAATGCCATCAAGCATGGTAATACTAAGCGCGCCACCTAAGTGCTCACGAAACGACTGTAACGCAGCGGAAATATCGAGCTGTTTTAACGCATCGCAGCACAACGAGAACCCGATATCAGTTAACAAGGTCAGCACTTGTTCTTTTTGTTCTTCGCTAATTTTACCCTGCAAGGCACAATAGCAAGTATCAATGGCGATACCAATAGCCACTGCTTCACCATGACGTAATTGATACTCTGAAATAGTCTCTAGCGCGTGCGCAGACCAATGTCCATAATCAAGGGGGCGTGCAGTACCCAATTCAAAAGGGTCGCCACTATCGCGGATATGCACCAAATGCAATTGAGCACAACGCACAATCATACTTTGCATAGCTTCAGCATCGAAGTCTCGCAATTCAAAACGACGCGTATACAGCTCGGTAAAAAACTCTGCATCTTTAATCAATGCCACTTTTACGGCTTCTGCTATACCGGCACGCTTATCACGCACATCTAAGGACGCAAGTAAGTCAACATCATTAATCACTGCATAAGGTGGCGTGAAAGTACCTAAAAAGTTTTTTCTGTCGAGGTAATTAATACCGTTTTTAACACCGATACCGGCATCGTTTTGAGCGAGCACAGTACTCGGCATACGCACCAAGCGAATACCACGGTGCGCGGTAGCTGCGGCATAACCAACAGCATCAATCAACGCACCACCACCAATGACCAAAATATAGGAATGGCGATCAATATTATCTTCCGCCACACGTAAATGTATGGCCTCAACAATATCCATAGATTGCTTAACCTGCTCCCCGCCCATCGAGAAGATGAACGGCGATAGCAGCTCAAGATCATGCGCCTCACCATAGGCTAAGATTTGCTTACTTAAAGAAACGTTACTTTTGGCAACATTTTCATCGACCACTACAAGGAGCCGAGCGTTTTGTCGCGCTGGACTGATGAGCACATCGCGTAAAGTATGATTATCAATAGCAAAAGCTGATTGCGTAAAGTTTACTGTGTAACTGAAGTCTAGATGGACTTCTTGATTAATAGTTATTGTTGTCATTTTCCACCATCTGTCATTCGGCCTTGTTATACCACCGGTCGTTCGGGCTAGTATAACATCGACAATGAAGACTACATACCCAGGTAACACATTCGCCTAGCAATGAAACTCAGTTAGCGAAAGAGGTAGTAGTCCCCTCCTGACAAAAGACCGCAATCCTTAAATAAGGCGGTTCGCTGCTCATAACAAACAGCGACCTTCACAATCAGAACTGAAACAGAAACGGAAAGATCTACTAAAAACAACTAAGAACGACATTCGATTTGTTAACCACCAAGACCTAGCAACAAGCAACTACATCATCAGCTTGCAATCCTTTTGCCCCCTGCTGAAGTTCAAATTCAACATTTTGCCCTTCATTGAGACTCTTGTAGCCGCTACCACGGATATTTCGAAAATGCACAAAGATATCATCACTTGCATTTTCACGAGTGATGAAGCCGTAGCCCCTCACATTATTAAACCATTTTACGGTGCCAAGTTCTCGAACAGCCATAATTATACCTCTCATGTTTGAATGTACCTTGGGAATAGGGAGAAGAGCACTCGAAATGTACTTCCCATAAAAACACTATTCCAATAATAATACGCTGTCCACCTTGGATTATTATTTTTGCGCAACACATCGCCTATTTTTAAATTAACGTCACCTAACACCGAATTAATGTCGTCAATAAAAACATTATTATCGCCAGCAAAACATTCGCAACACACCCGATCCAGAACGCATTAAAAACTACCCAAGATCAACACCACTAAAAATTTAAAATTCACTAAGCACAGAAAAATGTTTTAGGTGTCAAAAAACACAGCCACTGACGCCAAGTTAGTCGCCTGACAAAAAAAACAACTGGATAAGATGTTTAAAAAACGGGATAGAAAATAGAATTAAAGACAAGCCAAACAAATAGAGAATTCTTCAGAGATATTATTGATGAGAGTTTTAAGGAATTACGTGGGATATTTACCTTAGGTACAGCTTGGCGAAATTTACACTTCGAAATCGCTGAGATCAAACGCACGTTTAAGACAAACGTTTGACCATGCAATGAATTACAGGCTTGAAGCTATACTAGTCTGCCCCCTCATGAACTAGCGAATCAATATTCAACGGACTATTTGAATCCGCTAAATGAATCGTTGATGTCGGGAAAGCACACTCAGCACCATGGTTATCAATAATTTTCAAAATTCGTAGCAATACATCCTGCTTCACCTCGTGATACTTAGTCCAATCGACCGTTTTGGTCAGGCAATAAATAAAAAAATCTAAAGAAGAGGGGCCGAAGCTATTAAAATTCACAATCAGCGTATTATTTATATCAATTTCATCGTGGTGCTCTAACATCTTTTTGACATCAGCCACAATGGCAGCCACCGCATGACTATCATCATAGCGAACCCCGATTGTCTCGTAGATACGGCGATGACTCATCCTAGAAGGGTTTTCCACTGAGATATGCGTAAACGTCGAATTAGGCACATATAGTGGTCTTTTGTCAAAAGTACGGATACGAGTTAAGCGCCAACCGACGTGCTCGACTACGCCTTCAATATTTTGATCGGGTGAGCGCACCCAATCACCTACAGCAAATGGACGATCGAGAAAAATCATCAGACCACCAAAAAAATTGGCTAGCAGATCTTTGGAGGCAAAGCCAATTACCACACCCCCGATACCGCCAAATGCAAGCAAACCCGTAATGCTATAGTCGAACAGCTGCAAGGTAATCAGACAAGCACTAATAATAATGGATATTCGTAGTAATTTGCCTAACGCGAGCGCGGTACTTTTATCGATCGAATCAGCATTATAGCGACCATTTATAACACTGGTTTCAATACGAGAAACAAACCCATTAACAAACCACACTAAAATGAAAACACCCAAAATTCGAGCAAGCAAACCAACCGGCACAACCGAGTCAGGAACAACATGTATCACAATCGTATTCACTGCAAAGCTAACGCCTAACAACCAAGACATCCAAATAGCAGGCTTTACCAAAGCATCAAAGAGTGCGTCATCCCAAACGGCTTCCGTACTTTTTGCAGCCACCTGTAATCGTGCAACCATGCGCGGAACAATCACCACGCAAAACACAGTGACCACCAAAACCGCGACCACCTCATACAACCAAAGTCGCCCCACCATATAATTGGAATTTAAAAAATCATACAGACTATTTAACACACGCCCTTCCTCGTACTTTAATGGCTAACACTACAATTTATTAATTTGCTCAACTGTTTGCTCCCAACGAGCTTGCGCCTTAAGCATAGGTAACGAATACTGCTCGCTTCGACGCATACGCCACAACCGCGAATCTCCACGCAGGCTCGTTTGACCTTCCACGTACTCTAACGCCAATTCTGCATCTTTACGAGAGTTACAAACTAAAGCCACATCACAACCAGCATCAAGCGCCGAATGCACTCTAGCTCGAATATCACCCACTGTAGCCGCACCAAACATGCTTAGATCGTCACTGAAAATCACGCCTTGATAATCAAGCTTCCCTTTTAAGTAATCAACTAACCAAGGCTTAGAAAAGCCTACAAGTTCATCATCAAACGCTGGCACCCGTATGTGCGCAGGCATGATCGCATCAAGCCGATTAAGCAAGGCTTTAAAAGGTCGAATATCATGCGCTTCGATCTCCGCCATTGACCGCTCATCAACTGGAAGAGCCAAATGACTATCAGCCTTGACACTGCCATGCCCAGGAAAGTGCTTGCCGGTAGCTGCCATTCCCGCGCTATGCATGCCATCAATAAACGCTCCCGCCAACTGAATAACAGATTCGGGGTTCGAGAAAAATGCCCTATCACCGATAACATCACTAAAGTCGTCGTCGATATCTAAAACAGGCGCAAAGCTCATATCTATATCGTAAGCAATTAACTCAGAAGCTAATAGCCAGCCCACGTCTTCGGTGAGCGCCAAGGCTCGCTCCGGCTCAGAGTCGTGAAACTGCCCAAGCTTTTGCATCGCAGGAATCCGAGTAAAGCCCTCCCTAAACCGTTGCACCCGACCACCTTCATGATCAACAGCAATAATTAACGGCGCACGCAAGGCTCGTATCTCTTTAATTAGCTCGTCAAGCTGCTGAGGGCACTCATAATTTCGCGAAAAAAGAATCAACCCGCCGGTTTGCGGATGCATAAGAATCTCTCGGTCTTCCTGCTGAATATGGCTTTTTTCAAGATCCAGCATAATCCGCCCCAGAGGCGTTTTATCGGCTGTGCTATCCCCCCTTCCCCCGATGGTATCGGATGTTTGTGAGCCTAAGTCGCTATTTTTATTTAACATTCGGATAACTTAACATTCCAGTAATAGGTGGGATCATCATTGCCATAGCAACGCTGAACGGAGTACCTTCATTATAATCTGTATTCAAAATGGATCTAATCGAATCATGACGGGATAAGGTAAATTCGGGTTAAACCCAATATCACCATATAACCCTAAGCACCTCAAAACCCCGACATTCTAGCGATCTTTTAAGCGTTATTGCAGTAGTTTTAATACGATCTCACTTACCACACCGTATTTAGAATACGTTTCGTGACGCACGAAACGCCAAACCCTTCGCCACTTCTGTGCCGCACCCGTAACAACAAAAGCTCTTGCATTCGCAATTTAGCTGTATATAATCACAGATACTGTATATTAAACCACGAGCCAAGCCACCACCGGAGACATTATGATAAAACTCACCGCTCGGCAACAAGAGGTGCTCGACCTCATCAAGCGACACATTAACGATACTGGCTACCCGCCTACACGCGCCGAAATAGCTGCGATACTAGGCTTCCGCTCTGCCAATGCTTCCGAAGAACATTTAAAAGCTTTAGCGCGTAAAGGCGCTATTGAGATTGTTCCCGGAGCATCACGCGGCATCCGATTACCAGCTTCGCATTCAGGCATCCCACTTATTGGTCGCGTGGCCGCAGGGAACCCTATTTTAGCGGAAGAGAACATCGAGGATTATCACAACATCCCTGAGAGCTTTTTCCACCCAAGTGCCAACTATCTACTCGAAGTCCACGGTATGAGCATGAAAAATGCTGGTATTTTAGATGGCGACCTACTCGCTGTTCACAGCACTAATCAAGCTCGCAACGGCGAAATCATCGTCGCCCGAATAGAAGACGAAGTCACTGTTAAACGTTTTAAACGCGAGCGAAACCGAGCCATCGTTGAGCTTTGGCCAGAAAACCCCGATTTTGACGTTATTAAAGTCGATTTAAGAGACGAAAGTTTTTCAATTGAAGGTTTAAGCGTTGGTGTAATTAGACGAGGACATTAATCATGAAAGCCAAGCAAACGATAGCATTCGAGTATTCAACGGTAGCACGCCAGACAACCACGTCAACGGCACCTAATTTTGGTCTGACGGAGATTATTATCCCGACAGCTGAACCAACTGCCAATGATGCTGTGCTGTCGATGCTGGCTTACCTCAGTCAACATGCAGGTGACCGCTGGTTGACCTGGATTACCACCACCCCAGTGCATAAGTCGCAAATCAGTGACTTCAACTTTGCACTTAACAAGATTCGACTTGTGCACATATCACACACTGACAAATCACTATCGGTGCTCAAAAGCGCTCTCGAAGATGGCAGCAGTGCCAGTGTCGTAGCATCTCTTGACTATTTAAATGAAAAAAGCCGCAAGACATTAGAAAATGCATCAATAATAGGGAGCTGCAAAGGTTTAATAATTAGACGTCCCTAAGAATGCCGCAACTTGGAAATATTGCACTAAATTCGGTGCGGATTTAACAAGCATAGGAAAAGGGATATTTAGATTAGGGCTAGCTTAGAGCTAATGGCTTTGATCAGAGATAAACAGTAATACATCAATGAAGCGTATGGCATTCCACCAGATCAGAACTTTCGTCATGCTCGGCTTCTTCGTCCATATCACCTGCCGCTTCAAGACCGGCCTCGATCATTGCTTTAGCAACCTCGACTTTGGACTCGCTTAGAAAGTAAAGGGACTCTTGAGAGAAGCGTATAGAAACTAGGGGCTCGCCCTTATCATCAGCGCGCTGTAATGCAATATCGCCATTTGGCAGTTCTATGATTTCGTATAACGTGGACATATTTTGATCCGATTCAATCGTCAGATGGCTCACAGTCTACCATCGAAAAACCCGTTTCGCTCAACTTATATATGATTATGTAAAAACCGACATTACGTCAGAAGTGCTCGCAACACCCTATTCGGGTTAATACTCCAACTCAAATTCACGGTGTCGTGACACGAGTATCGCCATATCATGATGAACTTCAAGCAACTGAGCAAGACTACACTGAGACCAGTGCAAGAGTAGAGTATCTTGCGCTCCGCTCGTTGCAATAAGCTGAGATGAGTCAGTGGCATCAATGGCGTTAAGCCGATTAACAAGGCGCCACTGCCCTAGGGTATATACAAGCGACGACTGCACTGACACAAGAAAAGCCACCCAAGAGTCTTGCGAGCGATACATAGCGCACAGCTCATTCAACTTCTGATGCAACATTTTACCCGCTTCTTGCTCTCTAGCTAAACGAGCAAGCAAGGCGTCCAACGACGAAAAGCAATCGCCATGATTAAGCTGTGGCGAAATTTCTTGTAAATAAAGCGCCAAAGCCAAGCATAGTTGAGACACAGCTGACTGTAAAATCGACTTATGTAACACTTTACCATGCTTATTTTGCAGCTCCGCAAGCAACGACTTACTTAGCGTCAGCTGCTGTTCAACCACAAGATCCCCCTTCGAGTCAGTCAAGCGTCAATACCCCATAATACAGCTGCCATATACTCATCACAGTGTATTAATCACTTTCCGAAGCAGCTTTTTTGGTCGCAGAAGCTTTCTTCACCGCTGCTTTTTTGGCTGGAGCCTTCTTCACCGGAGGCTCTGTTACCTTCCAAGAACTGCCCTCATAAAAGGCCTTCCAGCCTGTCGCTTTCCCCTCAGACTCACTTTGAACATACTGCTCTTTGGTTTTGCGACTGTAACGGATAACCGTATCCAAGCCGTTGCTGTCTTGAGTGGGCGCCGTTAACAAAAAAGCATACTTTTCATCCAAGCCCTCTTTAGCAAGAAGAAGCTCTTTCACTAGCGGTGCCCGAGTTTCTCTATTTTTAGGAAACTGGCTGGCGGCTAAGAATAATCCGCTAGCGCCATCGCGTAATACGTAATGATCCTCAACCTTATCACAAGCTAAATTCGGCAAATCTACCGGATCCATTTTGGGTGGTGCAGCTTCGCCACTACGTAATAACTTACGAGTATTTTTACAGTCTTCGTTAGTACAGCCAAAATATTTTCCAAAACGCCCAGACTTAAGCTGCATGTCATTGGTACATTTATCACATTCGATCAGCGGACCTTCGTATCCTTTGATCTTAAAGGTACCCTGTTCAACCTCGTAACCATCACAATCCGGGTTATTCCCACAGATATGCAATTTGCGAGTTTCATCTAGCAAGTAACTATCCATGGCGGTATTACAGGTATTACAGCGACGCTTTTGAATCAGTTGACGCGTTTCAGCTTCCTCATCATCTTCAACGTTGATCGCCTCATCGCCAGAAACAAGATTCATCGTGCTTTTACAACGCTCTTTGGGCGGCAAAGCATAACCAGAACACCCAAGAAAAACCCCGGTACCACCGGTTCGAATTTGCATGGTTCTAGAGCATTTTTCACAGACGATATCCGTTGAGACGGGGTCATTTGCACGCATCCCCCCCCCCTCACTGCTATGCGCCACCTCCAAAGTTGAGGAAAAATCCGCATAAAACTCATTAAGGAGAGTCAGCCAGTTTTTCTTGCCATCTGCAACCGCATCCAAAGACTCTTCCATGTTTGCCGTAAAGCCGTAGTCCATCAGCTCACCGAAGCTTTCGACCAATCGCTCTGTAACGATGTCGCCCATTTTGTTGGCGTAAAAGCGCTTACTTTCAACGTGTACGTAACCACGATCTTGAATCGTAGAAATAATAGATGCGTAGGTAGACGGGCGGCCAATACCACGTTTTTCCAACTCTTTAACTAAAGCCGCTTCACTAAAACGAGCAGGTGGTTTGGTAAAGTGCTGTTTGGGTATAACCTCGTCAAGCTTAAGTAAGTCGCCCTCTTTAACATCAGGCAAAATTGGATCTTCGTCTTTTTTAGCAACCGGAGGCATGACCTTCATGAAGCCTTCAAACCTAACAATACGCCCACGCGCACGCATTTCATAACCACTGGCATTCACAACCACCGAAGTACTTGTGAACTCAGCCGCTGCCATTTGGCAGGCAACAAATTGCTGCCAAATAAGTGCGTATAAGCGTTCTGCATCACGCTCCATAGAGCTGAGCTGAGTAGGTTTACGAGAAACCTCTGAGGGTCGTATCGCTTCGTGAGCCTCTTGTGCGCCTTTATTGCTGCTATAAGTTAAGGGCTCAGACGGTAGGTACTTTTTGCCATACTCATCGACGATATAGTCACGACAAGCCTCTACGGCATCTTTGCTCAAGTGCCGAGAATCAGTACGCATGTATGTGATGTAGCCAGCTTCGTAGAGCCTTTGCGCCAGCACCATGGTTTTCTTCACCCCGAAGCCAAGACGCGTAGAAGCGGCTTGCTGCAACGTGGAAGTGATAAACGGTGCGCCAGGCTTGGAGCTAGTCGGCTTATCCTGACGCTTAGCAACTTTGAATGTAGCATTCTCTAGCGCATTTACTGCTTCACGTGCTTGATCAGCGCTTACAGGCTTGAAGGGGCTATTTTGATATTTACGAACTTCGTACTCTGTTCGCTCACCTTTTTCTGTATCTAAATTTAAGGTGACGTTCCAAAATTCTTCAGGGATAAACGCGCGAATCTCGCGCTCACGCTCGGTAATTAAGCGCACCGCCACCGACTGAACACGGCCAGCGGACAAACCTCGGGCAATTTTTTCCCACAGCAAAGGTGAAACCATATAGCCAACAACGCGATCTAAAAAGCGTCGTGCTTGCTGGGCATTCACTCGATCCATATCGAGGCGACCCGGCTCTTTAAAAGCCTCTTGTATGGCGCTTTGAGTAATTTCATTAAACACGACACGGCGATAACGCTCGTCAGGGCCGCCGATCGTCTCACGTAAGTGCCAGGCGATGGCCTCTCCCTCTCTATCCAAATCCGTCGCGAGATAGATGGTGTCGGCGTCAGCTGCTAGCTTTTGAAGCTCGGCTACCACCTTTTCTTTGTTTGGTAGCGTCTCGTAATGGGCTGCCCAGTCATTATCTGGGTCAATCCCCATTCGATTGATTAGCTGCTCCTTAGACTTGCGCTTTTTGTAAGCAGCTTTGTCGTCAGGCGACATTTTGCGCGTTAACGCCGCTTGCTTAGCCCGCGCCTTCGCATCAACTGGTGCTTTATTGCCGCCACTGGTGGGCAAGTCTCGTATATGACCAACACTAGATTTCACCACAAAGTTTTTACCAAGATATTTATTGATCGTCTTGGCTTTGGCGGGAGATTCCACGATAACTAATGACTTCCCCATATAACACTTCTCAAATGATTAACTCTTATTAATTTAGACCAAGTTATTCGTCTTTGTTCTAAAACTTGATCATCGTTTCGTGCTTTTCACACAATCTTGCATACTATTCAATCAAACGCTCGATTAAATATGCTCATATGCAAGCAAATTTTTGGGCATTATTTAATATTAAGGTGGGCATATATAAATCTTCGCCGCTCGCAGGTCAAGTGTCGCAAGAACAACTGATGAAATTTTTACCAAAAATGAACGATAAAAGTACACAAAGGTTCACGTGAAAAATTTCAAATCTGCCGGATTCGAACTAAAATTAAGGCATGGTTACCCAGTGGCCTGCAGTACTGAGAGAAACCTCTACCGCTTTGTTATACATGGAATTCCCTATGTCTAGTGTGTTCATCATCATTTTTTTGCTGAGCCTAGCGGTACTGTCGCTGGTGGTAGTCAGCTTCGTTAACCACAAAGAAACCCGAAATCGTTTAATCAATCAGCGTTTAAACTACCTCAAACGTAACGTTTCTGATTTAGAGGAACTATCGGCGACGATTGAATCACTGGTCGAATCGAAAGACGTACCTAAAGCGATCAATGATGAAGCAATTGATGTAATCAACCGTATGCGCAAAATTGCACCAGATGAACACCTCTACGACGCTCATTTAGAAAACGCACTCAAACACGGTAACGATTTAGTTGGAGGCGCGAGGCAAGTAGAACTATTCAGGCTCAGGGAAAGTGATGCCGCTATCGCTAAATCACACTTTTCCCTCACGGAAGCCGCCCGAGTTGTTCGGCGGCGCCATGGGAACGGACTCATCGATAGCACCCAAATGGAGAGCTATATACGTGAGCTTTCTTGGGCCAACTTTATGACCAAAATCACCAGTAATGTCGGTCAAGGTCATCAGGCGGTCAACCGAGGCGACACGCTACGAGCAGCGGCTTTTTATCGAAAAGCCCTGGAAGTTGCAACCGAGAGCGGCCACAAAGATGACCGCCAAAATCGAATCATGGCAGAATTAGGTGAAATTTTACACAATAGGCGCCTAGCGTTATCCGTCGAGTTAATGCCCGAAACCATCTACAACCCAACAACATCCAGCTCCTTTGAAAACACCCACAGACAACAGGAACAGGCAGCGTCAATAGGCGCTAGCGGTACACATCAATAGTCTGTACGGGATAAAGTACAGCCCCTAAGTCAAACACAGCTCAGGTCGTCGAACCTTCAGTAAACGTTAAAATACTAACGAAGGCCACCAATAGTTGCTGAATTCCTGCAACTGCGTCTTCTGGGCTTTGCTCAATACAAACCTCATTCCAATGAAGTGCACAGTAATCGTCTCGCAAAATTAACGAGCTAACCCCCTCAGGCAACTGGTCAATGAAGGTTTTTAATGCGGCCTCAAGACGCGTATTCGGCCTCGCCTCACCACCCCAATCCCATAAGCTATGAAAATGCAGGCCATGCGTATAGTTGCAACGCGTTAACGACCAGCAAGAATCCCCCTGATAAATATCTTCAAAGGTGCGTGGTAGACGCTGTGAATACTCAACGTAATCACGAGCCTCACTTTGCAAGCCGTCTTTGTTTTTATCTCTTTTTGCATCATCTTTCGATAATACGCTCACCCGAAGCCCGGCAAGCGCAGCAAGTTCACGGATTTTTGCGGTTTTAGCGGCGCCTTTGCTTGGCTGAATAAGCAATACTGGCCCCAACACCATCGCAGCAGCGAGAATAATTAAAATCCATGCAATAGCCATCTAAGCCTCACTCATCACTTCTAGCTCTTCCCAGCGCCCGTACTGTTGCTGTAATAACGACTCCTGCTCAGCGAGCTCGGCAAGCACATCATTGACGGCTTTTTCGTCTTGTTGATAAAAATCAGCGCCGCCAATACGCTCATGTAAATCAGCAATTTTAACTTCTAAAGCTTCCAGCTCAGCAGGTAAGCGCGTCAACTCTCGTTGTAGTTGATAGCTCAGTTGCTTCTTGGGTGGCGCGGCTTTCTTGGCAGCCGGTTTAAGCGCGACTTTAACTTCTTGATCCTCTTGCTCAGCCTGCTGTGCAGCAGCTGAACCCTGACTGCCTGGCCAATGCCCGCCCTGACGAATCCAGTCCTCATAGCCGCCAATGTATTCAATCAACTTGCCATTGCCCTCGAAGGCAATCGAGCTGGTCACTACATTATCAAGAAACTCCCGATCATGGCTGACGAGCAATAATGTGCCGTCGTAGTCAACAAGTAGGGATTCCAATAATTCTAGTGTTTCAGCATCGAGGTCGTTTGTCGGCTCATCCATCACCAACAAGTTACTGGGCTTGCTAAAAAGTTTTGCGAGTAGGACACGGTTCCGCTCACCACCGGAAAGCGCTTTGATTGGTGTCCGAGCACGCTCACCTGAAAATAGAAAATCCGCCAAGTAACTAATGATGTGCTTGCTTCTACCATCGACTTCAATGGTGTCACGACCGCCGCCAATGTTATCGATAGCGGTTTTTTCAACATCCAGCTGATCTCGCATCTGATCAAAATACGCGACGGACAGCTTGGTACCAATTTTAACGCTGCCCTGCTCTGGCTCCAAATCACCTAAGAGAATTTTCAAAAATGTACTCTTTCCGATACCATTGGGGCCTATAAGACCAATTTTATCGCCCCTAATAATGGTCGAAGTAAAGTTATTGATAACTTGTTTGCCTGTCCCCCACCCGAAGCTCACCCCTTTTAGCTCAGCCACCAACTTGCCTGATATGGTATCGCTAGTATGTACAATGGTCGCTGTTTTACTCACTTCGCGTCGGCCGGCTCGCTCATCCCGCATTTTTTTAAGGGCTCGTACCCGCCCTTCATTGCGAGTACGCCGCGCTTTGATCCCCTGACGAACCCATACTTCTTCTTGTGCGAGTCGCTTATCAAACAGTGCATTATGTCGAGCTTCAACTTCTAGCTGCTGTTCTTTGAAAACAAGAAAGCCTGCGTAATCACCATCCCAAAGACTTAACACGCCTCGGTCAAGCTCACCAATTTTATTCGCGACTGCACGTAAAAATGCACGGTCATGCGTAACAAAAACGATTGCCCCGGCAAACTTCAGCAAATGCTGTTCAAGCCATTCAATTGCAGCAATATCGAGATGATTGGTAGGCTCATCTAAAAGCAGTACATCTGGCTCACACACCAAAGCTTGCGCTAAAGACACACGTCTTCGCCATCCTCCTGAGAGGTCAGACATCATGCGATCACCATCGAGATCTAATTGCGTCAGCACCTGAGCAATTTTATTCTCTAGGCTCCAGCCATCGGCAGCCTCAATACGGTGTTGCAACTTTTCAAGCGCTTGGAGATCTATATCACCAGGCTGAGTAGACAAGCGCTGGTAGCTATGCAAATCATCCACGACACTTTTAAGGCCGCCAGCAACAAAGTCGAAAACAGATAACTGTTCGGCATTAGGTAAGTCCTGAGACAAGCTCGCGATCGTCACAGCAGGATCTCGCCAGCTATGGCCGCCATCCGGTTCCACTTTACCGTCAATGGCCTTAAGCAGCGTGGATTTACCAGCACCATTACGACCAACGATACAAATACGCTCGCCGGGGTTTAACTGTAAATCAACACCATCGAATATAACTTGTTCGCCATAGTGTAAATGCAGGTTATCGAGTTTTACTAGGGGCATTTCAACCTCAAAATCGGGGCGCCCTAAGGGCGCAGACAAGGATAAAAAAGGGGGCTTATTCCATAAATGTAGTAGCGAAATCTTCGTTTTTAACTAACAATAAGGTCAAAGCGCGCACTCTGTTCGTTTCAACAGATGATTTTATCAAAAAAACTTATGAAACTTCTCACTATTCCTATTTTCGGTTTGATTTGCGCTTGGTCGCTAGCAGCGTCGGCATTAATTACTCCCTCTACGAGCGAACAACCGAACTATGGTATTAGCCTAACGGAGACTGGAACCACAAACTCACAAACCGCTTTTTCATCATCAGCAGACACCCCGAACGACCCAAGCTCGGAGAAGGCCGCAGCCCTTACAGCCAAACGACTCAACGAGCAACGCTATCATTACGAGCTCGCTAAACAAGCACTCAGAAAGCAAGACGTAGAAGCTTACAACAAGCATTATGCCTTGCTCGGTGATTACCCTTTAGTGCCCTACATTGACTATGTTCGCCTCAAAAAAGATCTAAGCCTCGGCGATAAATCCGAGGTCGATAAGTTTCTTCAATCACATAAAGGCGCATTTTTAGAAACCCGCTTGCGCGAACAATGGCTATTTTTGCTCGCATCTAAAAAAGCTTGGCCTATGTATCAAGATTATTACACTAGCAATTTGAAGCGGCGTGAGCTTGAATGTTTTAATTTATACGCCCGCATCGACGGCGGAAACAACAGCGCTTACGACGAGGTGGCCGAGATTTGGAGTGCTGGCAAATCCCACCCCAAAGCCTGTGATACTTTATTTAAGCAATGGCAAATTCATGGGGGTCTAACAAACGACGTTGCGTGGCAGCGCTTCATCAATGCCATGGCTAAGTCCAACAGRGGCCTTGCGAGATACATATCTCGACTGATGGACGGGCAACACAAAGAAGATGCTGCGCTATTTTTCAAGGTGGACTCCTACCCTAATTACATTAAGAAACACGTCAACTTTGCTCGTAACGACAGACGTATGCAGCAAATCATCTCTCACGGCATCAAACGCTTGGCTCGCACACACCCAAAATCTGCACTGTATCACTGGGAGTTTTACGAAGCACAGCGTTTATTTGCCGAACCAATCGCCAGTGACAGCAAACTTTACATTGTTAAGAAACTCGCCTCCAAAGGCTACTTAGATGAAGCCGAAGCACTGGTGAAAAACTCTCCCACGTTACGGCAAAAAGATGTACTTGAACGACTCATACGAGAGGCTTTGCGCAAGCAACAGTACACGAAAGTAAGCCAGTGGCTCCAAATGCTTGAAGAAAAAGAGCGCAACAGTGACCGCTGGCAATACTGGCAAGCCCGCATGCAAGAGAGTTTAAACATCAACGATGCCGAGACCAGCAGCCACGAAATATACCAAAAGCTCGCTAAAAACCGTAGTTTCTACGGTTTTTTAGCCTCAGATATTATTGGATCAAATTATGCATTGGAGCACAAATTAGCCAACGTACAGCCTAGCACGGCATTTATCGTATCTAGCATGCCGGCAATTAAGCGGGCAAAGGAGCTATGGCTAAGAGGCAACCAAGAGGAGGCACAAGCTGAATGGATGTTCGCGACTAAGGCAATGAACGCTCGGGAGCTTATCGCCGTGGGTTTACTTGCCAGAGAATGGGGTTGGTATAACAAAGGCATTCAAGCGATGATCTCGGGCAATCACTGGGATTATCTCGACATTCGTTTTCCCTTAGCCTTTGAGGAGGAAGTGAATCGAGCCGCGTCCACAACAGCTTTGGAGCCAACGCTGATTTATGCGATAGCCCGCCAGGAGAGCGCCTTCGTTTCAACGGCAAAGTCATCCGCAGGTGCAATGGGGTTAATGCAGTTAATGCCGTCTACGGCCAAACAGACCGCTCGCAAGAGTGATACGCCATTCCCAAATTACGACCTACTCAACCCTGAGCATAACATCGCCTTAGGAAGTCGCTACCTAAACGAGCTGCTGGGCAGATTCAACGGCAATCGCATATTCGCGACTGCGGCTTACAATGCAGGCCCTCATAGAGTTAATCGCTGGATTAAACGCAATGAAGCAAGACTGCCTTTTGACATATGGATTGAGACAATACCGTTCAAGGAAACAAGGGGCTACGTGCAAAATGTACTGTCTTACTCGGTCATTTACGCCTACAGAATGGGAAAGACCAGTGTTTTTATTACAGAAAAAGAAGCAAGTGGCGTTCGCTAAATCTATAGTTAGAAATACTTACGCGTTTAAACAAAGCCAAAGACTTGCGATTTTAACTTAGGAACACGCATGACCAATCAACAGGCCGACAATATCTGCACCGAAACAAGCGACGCCCCACCCAAGTGGTCGCATATATCCGAAACGATAAACATGCTATATCTGGCTGTTTGCCAAATAGAAACCACCATGCATGAAGCCAATCAGTCAGTTGACACTCTGACGAGTTCATTTACTAAGCTAGCCAACCATACTTTTAGCGTAAGCGAACAGATCAACGACCTGCACAAGGTGAGTCAACTCGCCTCATTCAAGAAAGACATTGCACACACCGCTACCGAACTACAAGCCAATATTGGTAGCTCAGTGGAGGCCTTTCAGTTTTACGACCGTGTATGCCAGCGTATTGACCATGTCGCTAGAAGCCTTGAGAAAGTATCAAATCTATTAAACGACGAGAAAAACATAGAAAAGCAAAACGCCTGGAAACGCGTACAGGAGGAAATTAAAGGCAGTTACACGATGGAAGCGGAGCGCATTATGTTTGAGTACATCATGCGTGGCGGCTCGGTTGCTGAGGCGCTCGACATTTATAACCATCAGTTTAGCGCCGATAAAGATAAAGCCAGCGACGGTGACGAGATAGAGCTATTCTGATTAACTCAACTGGCGTTTAACTGACACTTAAACGCCGCTACTTTCAAGATACCACTGCGCAAACTTTTTTTCATCGAAAGGCCAGCCTAGCTCGGCCTCACTATCAAGACTCAGAGCCACCACCGGAATACGAATACCATATCGGCGT
Organism: Alteromonadaceae bacterium; assembly: GCA_002746115.1. Taxonomy (GTDB): domain Bacteria; phylum Pseudomonadota; class Gammaproteobacteria; order Pseudomonadales; family Cellvibrionaceae. The sequence continues at coordinate 124,287 of NVXL01000001.1, read as the reverse complement.
TTAAGGTCGATACTCTGTCTGACATTCACAGTCTCAATGATCAAACCCTGCCCTGCGGCCTGATCGGAGAATATCTGAGATTGCGCCACGTTATTGATAACGGCCTTGGCCAAATCACACAAATGGCAATCTGGCGCAGAATAGAGAATTAGTTTCACGCGCTCACCTTACATACGTTAACGGCCTAGATATCAGCGCCGTCATTATAAGGCAATTAACTGACAACAGAACCCGCAAATCACCAATAAACAGCGCGCAAGCGAGCCTGAAAACGAAACAGAATACGATCGAGCTAGTAGCCAGACCAAATAAGTCAACCCTAATTAAGTTAAGCCTAGTTAGGACTTATCTAACGCCTCGTATATGTCTTCAATAAAGGGTTTGAGTAGAGACTGGCGCTCATCATCCGCAAAGCTTTGCTTTGAAATGTATTCAACAAGGTCAGCAATCAACCGACCATCCGAACCAAGCCCCTCAGCTCCTGTTCGCGCATCATCCAACTGCTTCACAAAATTTGCCAATTTAGGTAGCGCACCGGCAGCCCCAGGTTTGCCCTGTTGATCCTCGGGCTTGCCAGCAATGCCACCGTATGTCTCTTCTACTTTTGTTTGCACCTCTTGCCTTAAATCGAGAGAGAAGCGAGCAATCTCTTCAGTATCAAAACCAATGTTCAAAGCCATATCGAAAGCTTCGAAAATATTACCTTCGAAAAAAGAGCTAGAAATATCACCAACTTGGTTCAGCAAATCATTAATTGCACGTAACTCATCCTCATCAAGCTCACCCTCCACACTAAAAGAGAATTGATCTCGCTGAGCTGAGCTGACACTTACGCCGCTACCACCAACATGAGCACTCGCCTGACGCTCAGAGCCTGCACGGATAGTCACGGTATCACCATCACGAGTGGTCAGATTAAAGCTAAAATCTCGGCTAACGTAGGCGTCATAATCAAGCTCTGATGCACCTAACAGGGCTTTGAGAGCCTCGGGCGAGTCCTCAAGCGATCCGGCTAAGGCTGCAAACAGATCACTTGGCGCGGCATCGTTAGCGGCATTAAGTATGGCTTTAGTGGTGTTTATACGGGATACATCGGCATTGGCAGCAACAAAGACAGGCGTCTCGGTAACTGGAGGCTGCTCACTGCCCTCCGGCAAGTCCGCTACTGGCGACTCTATACCATAACGCTCAGCCAGATCATTTACACCCTGCACAACCGCATCATAAGTCGCCCGAACGGCCTCTTCCACTTCCTCACTCAACAGACCAGAATCACTCAGCTGCTGAAAAGCTTCGTCAAAGCCTTGTTTAAATCCAGCAAAACCCTCAGCTAGACGTGCAGCAAGCACCTCAGGGTTGGTGCCCGACCCAGCCTCCGTTTCCATAATACGGGAAATAAAACCAAGGATATTACTGGCAGCTTTCGTTTGAGGGAGAGGTTCAGGCTCACCTGGAACCTCTTCTAAATCTGCGACTGCTTCAATACGGCTATTAAAATAACTCGACGTCAGCGACACATTTACTCTCGAATTCGACGATGTAAGGCTTAACTGCTCACCGGCCGCGCTGATATGCACGGTTGAGTTACTTTCGCTATGACTGATACTCACGCGGGAGGAATAACTCCGCATATCGACAGCCGGATTACCCGGTGCAAACTTATCCTCGGCGGCAAGCTCTTCCTCTGGCTTTAACAGTCCATTATTTAAACCGTGTGTTTGCTGATTTGCCGATGGCAAGCCCAACTGATGAATAGACATGCTGCAGTCTCCCGATAACAATTAGCTCAGAGCACACGTTTACTGGCTCCAAACCGAGTTTACCAATAGCCAAAACAAGCGGCTTAAGCGCTTATCTCGACCACCGCTTTAGTAAGTACCAACTAATAGCTAATACCATCGGCATACTTTGGTAAACCTTGAGAGACTTTGATCAATATTTGAAACATGGCGCGGTATTCCACAGAAGCCCCGCCAAAAAGTGAATCGGGGTGTCGAATGCCCACCCGCTTGAACGAAGAAGTTCTATTTAGTTAGAAACCAAGCCGCACCTGCCGCGATAGCGAGCACGATAACGATGAGAATTATTTTGGAAAAGCCACCCGCCTTAGGGTCGATTGCTTTGACATCAGCATATTCATGATGAGTAGCGGACTTAGCCGACTCGACATCACTTGTCGACTTACTCGTATGTTTAGGCTTAGCCTTTTTAACCGCTGACGCTGATTGTGCTGGCTTATCTACTTTTAAGGCTTGGCGTACCGTCGTCATCTCGGCATCGTGAGCCGGACGAACATTCGTGCGGTCATCATCGACCTCAGGCCCGATGACTCGAAAGCGCAAGGTATCAAAGCTTAATTCATCGCCGGTCAACAACACACTGCTCTGAATTTTTTTACCGTTCACAAAGGTGCCGTTTGACGAACCCATATCTTCAACTTTCAAACCATTACTTTCAACAGTCAAGCGCGCATGATGACGCGACAGGTGCACCACACCCAAACTGATATCACAATCCTTGGAACGCCCTAATACGGCCGAACCATTAATGGGGAATTGCTTTTCAGCAAGCGCTGTGTTCATCGCTTTGAGCGACCATTTCGTCGGATCCGGTTTTTTTTGACCTTGCTCAGCTTGCCGCCTAAGTTTGGCCTTCTTCGGGTCGATCAATTCAAAATTCACGGCTCCCACTTCAAGACTATCCCCAGCCTTGAGCACCGCTTGTTTAGTAACCGCTTTGCCATTAACGGCAATACCAGTAACACCAAGATTAACTATTGACACCTGATCGATATTTATAAGCAAATCAGCAAAGACTCCGCTACTAGCCGCTTCCGATGCGCTCAGAACGATATCGCAGTCCGGATTTGTACCCATGGTGTATTTGGGCTCGACCAGCCATAAAGGCCCTTTACTCGATTTGCGATTTTGCAACTGCAACATGAACTCACACCCTCATTATTTTACATGAAAAGTAACGCTTAACACGTTCACTTCTGACCTGGTGTAATTACGCGCCAAACTTCAAAGTGCCGCAATTATGGTGTTGCTTATTATGCATCCAAAGAATAGCTATTTTCAGCTTTAATTTCTCATTACACCGGTAAAACTTAACGAATTTGATAAAGATCGGTGAAATTTCTAGGTAAATAACGACTTATTCATTTTTTTAGTTTAGGCTATGTTAGTACAATGCAGGAATAAGACACCCTCATAAATTATGCACTTATCGCGATACAGCGCTGCCACTGACGTTGGTTTGCAGCGCAGCAATAATGAAGATTATTACTTGAGCTGCCCCAATCTTGGTCTTTGGGTTGTGGCTGATGGTATGGGCGGCCACGCAGCGGGGGAAGTGGCCAGTGCCATTGTAGGACAAACCATTCGTGATGAGGTGCATCAAGGCCACCCTCTTGCAGACGCCATCCAAAACAGTCATCGCGCCGTTCTAAGTGCTGCTGCTTGTGGTCAGGGCGGACAAGGCATGGGATCCACCGCAGTGGCATTGCAAGTGAAAGGCCACCATTTTAAAATTGCCTGGGTTGGTGACAGCCGCGCCTACAAATGGTCCCCCAAAAGCAACACACCACTCAACCAACTCACGACAGACCACTCATACGTGCAGATGCTGTATCAATCGGGCGCAATTAGCGAAGACGAGCTCGATACACACCCAGAAAAGAACATCATCACTCAGTGCTTAGGCTCAATTGAACTCGACAGTGTTACTGTCGATACCGTTGACGGGTCTTGGGGCAAATCCGACTGGATTATACTTTGTAGCGACGGGTTGAGTGACGCCATATCAAGCACCAGTATCAATACGATACTCACCAACGCGGGCTCGGTTCAAGTCGCAACCAAGGAGCTTATCGAGGCAGCACTAGCGGCCGGCGGTAAAGACAACATCACCGTCACTGTAGTCGAATACCCTGGGAAAATATCCCGCATCCTAAGAGCCATCAGCAACATTGGCTCGAAAATATTCAAACTTAACAAAAATTAGTAACCACCAAGCCATGTTCACTTATCCGCGCTAGCATTCGACTATTTAAGTCTTTAGAATGCCGCGACAATGACCTCCTTAGTAAATGATTTTTGTGGTAATAGGCACATTAGCAATATGACTGAATTTGTTCCTGGGCAACGCTGGGTTGCCGACTCTGAACCTGAATTAGGCCTTGGTATCGTTTCCGAGACGGAAGGCCGTACAGTTTGTATTTTCTTCCAGCAAGGCGAGTGCGAAAGACGTTACGCTAGCCTTCATGCCCCGCTCACTCGCATCCATTATGGTTGCGGTGACGAAATAACACTGGCCGACGAACGCACATTAACCGTCATTGCTGTTCACAATCAAAACGGACTATTAATCTACGATACAGATATTAATGAACTAGTCCCCGAGACCGCATTAAGTGCACACATAAGCCTCAATCAACCATACATGCGTTTAATCACTGGTCAGCTAGACAAACCTGATTGGTTTTTCTTTAAACGCCAGCTTAGCCTGGCCAATGCCCGCACCTGGCAATCACGGCTCAACGGCTTACTCGGCGTGCGCGCCAACTTGATCGCACACCAGCTCTACGTCGCCCGGACGGCCTGTGAACATAAACATGTTCGCGTACTATTGGCTGATGAAGTTGGCCTCGGCAAAACCATCGAAGCCTGTATGATTTTAGCTCGACTGCTTAAGCAAGAACGTGTGCATCGTGCCATTATCGCGGTACCTGATGCGCTTCAAGTGCAATGGCTTGTTGAACTCGTGCGCCGATTTGCGATTAAGCCTGAACTTTATAAAGATGAAGCGCATGATTTCGATTCCGGTCAAATTCATATCGTACCGCACAGCGCACTCACAGCGAACAATTCGGCACTTCAGACACACCTTGAAGGGAGCTTTGATATCGCTATTGTTGACGAAGCTCATCACATTCGCCCCAGTGAAGAAAGCTTCCAATGCTTAAGTGATCTCGCCACCTATTGCGATCATATGATATTACTCAGTGCCACACCCGAGCAGCTCGGCGTTGAGAGTCACTTCGCACGACTACAGCTGTTGGATCCGAGTAAATTTACCGACCTTGACCAATACCTCAATCAGGAAGAACGCTATATCGCGCTTAATTCCCTGATCAAACGTTTACCGGAAAGCCGCGCAGAAATTATTGACCGCTACCAACTAAACGATATCCATACTGACGCCCCTGACACTAAAATAGTCGACCAACTACTTGATAGCCACGGCGTAGGCCGAGTGGTATTTCGCAACGTGCGCTCTGCCATTAAGGGATTCCCCAGCCGAAAAGCAATTGCACATATCATTCCCGATGATAGCTGGGAAGAGAAATACGAGTGGCTTGGTCTTTGGCTAAAGCAACACGAAAATGAAAAAGTACTGGTGATATGCCACAGTATCGAACAAGTTTTTGAGTGCGAGCAACACCTGTGGAAACGTCACGGAATTAATGCTGCCGTATTTCACGAAGAACAAAACATGATCGACCGTGACCGAGCGGCGGCATATTTTGCCGATCTTGATCAAGGCAGCCAAATACTCATCTGCTCGGAGATCGGCAGTGAAGGTCGAAATTTCCAATTCAGCTGTCACCTAGTCTGCATGGATCTGCCGGATCACCCAGATCTATTAGAGCAGCGTATCGGGCGCTTAGATCGCGTTGGCCAAACGCGCGACGTTAACATTCATGTGCCTTGCGGTGAAGGCTCGACTACCCACAACCAATTTAATTGGTTTCATCAGACGCTCACCTGCATCGACCAACAAAACCCAGCAGCAGGAAGCGTACACGAGAAATATTGGCCGCAATGGAAAACATTCGCAGGACAAGACGAGGCTCAAGCCCAAAGCGTTTGTGAGCAAGCCAGAGCACACCTCGTCGAGTTACAAGCGCAAATCAGTGAAGGGAGGGACGCATTACTCGAAATGAATAGCTGCCGCCAGCCTGAAGCAAATTTACTCGCAGAGCAGATCGCCGAATTCGAGCAGGACACACCAAAACGCATCGTCGAAATGGCTAGCGAATTACTTCAGTTTCATTTTGAAGAAACACTGACAGACATCTATAGCCTTATCCCCTCTGATAAGATGCTTGTTCCCGCGTTGCCTGGTATCCCAACAGAAGGCGCCGAAGTCACATTTAGCCGAGAGACAGCAAACCAACGAGAGGACTTACTCTTTATCACTTGGGATGCACCATTTATAGAAGGCCTTGTCGACCTACTTCAACATTCCGAATTAGGCTCCGCCTCTTTGGCCACCTTGCCCAGCCGACAACTGCCCGCGGGGCATTGCCTACTAGAAGTGTGCTATGACGTATTAACGCAGTCAGAGCACAGCACGTTATGTCGCCCGTTTTTGCCCAACCACTCCGTGCGCACACTAATACTAGACGTTGGCAATACCGATCTCTCGGCCACACTGGATGACAAGGCACTTGAGCAGTCGCTCACTAAGGTCAAGAAACACATCGCCCAGCAAATCATTAAATCAAAGAAAGAAGAAATCCCCGAATGGTTTAAAAAAGCTGAAGTGTTTGCCGACAAACAGCTGCAGGAGACCGTCGCAAGCGCCCGGAGCGCTTCTGTGAGTTTTTACCAAAATGAAATCTCACGCCTCGAACGCTTAGCTAATCAAAGCGGGAAAATAGCTGAAGATGAGAACATTATCGACCAATCGGAAATTAACGAGCTCAAGCAAACGCTTATCGATGTTGACCAAGCTTTAGCTGAAAAAACCTACCTGCAACTATCGGCGATCAGACTTATCATCGTCGTCGAACCAACACGTTAAACCGGGGAACACTTATGGCTGTACATGAACGAGCAGGCAAACGCGCGCTGCCTGAAGACCTAGTCAATATTCCTCGTTTAGTCAGCGAGTATTATTTAAACCACCCAACAGCGGATAGCTTGGTCAGTTTTGGCACCTCAGGGCACCGAGGCTCTTCATTCAACGGCAGCTTTACCGAAATACATATCGCCGCTATCTGCCAAGCGCTGGCGGAATACCGTCAAAAAGCCAAAATCACCGGGCCAATCTACGTCGGCATTGATACGCACGCGTTATCTGAGTGCGCCTTTGCCACTGCGGTAGAAGTCTTAGTCGCCAACGGTATTCAGCTGATCATTCAAAAAGACCGCGGCTACACGCCAACACCGGCAATATCGCACGCAATACTCGCGCACAATAAGGGCAAAACCGAGAACCTGGCCGACGGCATTGTAATCACCCCCTCACACAACCCCCCCCAAGACGGCGGCTTTAAATACAACCCACCCAACGGTGGCCCAGCCGACACCAGCATTACCGACCTTATTCAAAAACGCGCCAACGAGATTATTCTTAACGGCTTACAAGACGTTGGTAAAACCCCGTTTCACGAAGCGATCAACTCAGACCTCATCACCAAACATGACTACATTAAAGCCTATGTTGACGATTTAATTAACGTGGTAGATATGGAAGCCATCGCTAAGTCTGGCGTTAAAATCGGTGTTGATCCACTGGGCGGCTCCGGCATTGCTTACTGGGATGTAATCGCCAAAACATACGATGTTAACATTGAGGTCGTCAATAAAAGCATCGACCCTACCTTCTCATTTATGCCTCTGGATAAAGACGGGAAAATCCGCATGGACTGCTCGTCTCCATACGCAATGGCCGGGCTAATCGAACTAAAAGACAAGTTCGATATTGCCATTGGTAACGACCCGGATTATGACCGTCACGGCATTGTCACCAAGTCCGCAGGGCTCATGAACCCCAACCATTACCTTGCTGTCGCGATCGGCTATTTATTTAGCCACCGCACCGAGTGGGCAGACACGCTATCTATAGGTAAAACGCTAGTATCGTCGAGCATGATTGACCGAGTCGCCAAAGAGCTTGGTAAGGACTTGCGAGAGGTCCCTGTAGGCTTCAAATGGTTTGTCGACGGTTTATATGATGGCACGGTTGGCTTCGGTGGTGAGGAAAGTGCTGGGGCGTCGTTTTTGCGTAAAAACGGCCAAGTATGGTGTACGGATAAAGACGGCATCATCCTCGCACTGCTAGCCGCAGAAATCACAGCGGTAACCGGTAAAGACCCGTCTCAACACTACGAGGAACTCACCGCCAAATTCGGCTCGCCAGTATACAAACGTATCGATGCGGTTGCGACAAAAGCGCAAAGAGCGGTACTAAAGAACCTTAGCGCTGAAGATGTTAGTGCAGACAGCCTCGCAGGAGAGCCTATTATCGCAAAGCTCACCCACGCTCCCGGCAATAATGCGGCTATTGGCGGACTAAAAGTGGTGACTGAAAACGGCTGGTTCGCAGCGCGGCCATCTGGCACGGAAGAGATCTACAAAATTTACGCAGAGAGCTTTATTGATGAGGCACATTTGGAGCTAATTATTGAAGAAGCGCAGAACATTGTGAATCACACATTTAGCGCAGCAAAAGCATAAAGTAGTCGTTCGTTTACTCGCCTAGGTTAGCAAGGTAATTGCTAGCTAACCAAAAGGCGACTTAAGAAAGTAAGTAATGGAAACACATTCTTACAGGCACAAAAAAAGCGACCTAAGTCGCTTTTTTGCCTATGCATAAAATAGAGGTATGCATAACATATTTGGTCGGAGCGGCCGGATTTGAACCGACGACCACTACACCCCCAGTGTAGTGCGCTACCAAGCTGCGCTACGCTCCGAAGGGAGGCATCATACTAGATAACAGGGTAAATGCAAGCGGGATATTAGGCTTTAAGCACTGCAAGCACGTCTTCTAAATCTTCGATCATTTTCCGAACCACCAAATCAACAGCAAGCGATTCCGCTTTATTGGAACCATCACCCACCATCTGCTGGCGAGCACCACCAATAGTAAAACCTTGATCATATAACAGCGCACGAATCTGACGAATAGTGAGCACGTCATCGCGCTGATAGTAACGCCGATTACCACGGCGCTTCACAGGTTTGAGCTGAGGAAATTCCTGCTCCCAGTACCTCAATACATGAGGTTTAACCGCGCAGAGCTCACTTACCTCACCAATAGTGAAATATCGTTTACCTGGGATTACAGGGAGTTCGTCATTGTGACTGGGTTCCAGCATATGCCTCAACTCGTGCTTTAAGTTTTTGTCCAGGTCGAAATGTTACCACTCTTCTGGCAGTAATTGGAATTTCCTCGCCAGTTTTAGGGTTCCTACCGGGGCGTTCTTTTTTATCGCGCAGGTCAAAATTACCAAAACCGGATAATTTGACTTGCTCGTTATTCTCCAGGCAGTCCCGAATCTCTTCGAAGAACAGCTCAACAATTTCTTTTGCTTCGCGCTTATTAAAGCCTAGTTCTTCGTAGAGTTTCTCCGCTAAATCAGCTTTTGTTAGCGACTCAGGGTAATTACTGTCTAAGTTTGGCATCAAATTTTTCCTCTAGGCGCTTAACCACCAGAGCTGTTGCGTTATTGATCTCTTCCTCATTAAGGGTGCGCGATGAATGCTGAAAGGTCAAGTTAAATGCAACACTTTTCCGTTGTGGATCAATACCTTCGCCGCTATATATGTCAAACACACTCAAGTCTTTCAAGTGCTCCCCGGCAACCCCCTTGATCACCTCAGACATATCAGCAACTGCGGTTTGACGGTCAACTACAACGGCCAGATCCCGGCTCACTTCAGGGAATTTAGAAATAGGCGTGTAAGTCGGCACCTCGGCGCCTCCAAGTACCCAAAGGTCGATTTCGAACACGTATGCGGGCTTACTTAAACCTAAATCCTGCAACACCTGCGGGTGCAAGGCGCCAATAACACCGACCTCTTTATCGTCAAGTACGATACTCGCTGTCTGACCAGGGTGTAAAGCCGCTCGTTTAGTAGGAACAAAGCGGTATTCTTTTCCGGTCAAACTAAGCAAAGATTGCAAATCACCTTTAAGGTCATAAAAATCAACGTCTCCACTAGCGTTATTCCACGAGTTCGCTTCACGGGCACCGTAAATCAAGCCAGCTAGCCCTTGGCTCTGATCAAGGCCTGACGCTTTAGGAATAAAGCGCATACCTTTTTCAAACAGGCAGGCACGCTGCTTTTGGCGTTTCAAGTTATACGCTAAGGTCTGCACCAAACCGGGTAGTAAGCTGGTGCGCATCACGCTCATATCGGCACTGATGGGATTCAAAAGCGAGACAGCTTCTGTTTCGGCATCAAACATTTTATGCAGCTGAGGATCGATAAAGCTATAGGTAATAACCTCCCGATAGCCTCTCGCGGTCAATTGATGCTCAACACTTTCCAAAGCCAAGCGACGCTCGCTCTTCTGAGGCAAGGGCACAGGAATGCTTGGTGTGGTTGTAGGCAAACGATTGTAGCCATAAATTCTGGCCAGCTCTTCGAGCAAATCAGCCTCGATACTAATGTCAAACCGATAACTAGGCACATCAAAAACCCAGCCGTCTTCGCTGCGCGATTTCAACCCCAAACCCAAGCTTTGAAGAATACGCTCGACCTCAGCATCCTCTATTGCAAAACCCAAACCAGCGGCAATACGCTCTCGGCGTAACACAACCGTCAATGCTTTAGGCAAAGCCTCACTGTCAACACTAACAACGGGGGCTGCTTGGCCACCAACGATATCAAGTAACAACTGTGTTGCACGTTCTATTGCTTGCTGAGCACTATTGTAATCAACGCCACGCTCAAATCGGTGGGAAGAGTCGGTATGCAAACCATAAGAACGTGCTCGCCCCGCTATCGCTGTGGGATGGAAAAAGGCACTTTCAAGAAAGAGATCCTGAGTGCTAGCGTCAACCGCAGTACTTGCCCCGCCCATAACACCCGCCATAGCAATGGCACCAGAATCATCTGCGATGACCAAAGTATTATCGTTAAGTTTTATCTCTTGCCCGTCCAGCAGAGTAATCGCCTCGTCGGCTTGCGCAAGACGAACATTAATTCCACCTGAAAGCTTAGCCAAATCAAACGCATGCATTGGCTGGCCGAGCTCAAGTAAGACATAATTCGTGACGTCAACCACGGCATCAATACTTCGAATACCACTACGACGCAGCTTCTCTTGCATCCAAAGCGGACTCGGCCGGCTAATGTCGACTCCTTTTATGACTCGCCCAACATATCGAGAGCACTGCTCAACGGCAGTCAGTGCAACATTTAAACGATCATCAATCGTTGCATTGACCTCCCCACAATCACAGGGCTTAAGCTCTGCACCTGTCAACGCGCTAACTTCACGCGCCAAACCCTTGATGCCCAAACAGTCACTGCGATTTGGCGTAAGATCCACCTCAATAATGGCATCATCCAACGACAGATATTCTCGAAGGTCGACACCAACGGGAGCATCTAGTGGTAATTCCCACAGCCCGTCATCGTCATCCCCAGCTTTGAGCTCTGTTTGCGCGCACAGCATTCCAAACGACTCAACCCCGCGAAGCTTAGCCTTCTTAATCTTAAAATCACCGGGCAACTTGGCGCCGACGGTAGCAAACGGCACCTTGATGCCAGGGCGCGCGTTCGGTGCACCACAAACCACTTGCACAGGCTCCGCATCGGGACCGGCAACAGTGCAAACACGTAGCTTATCGGCATCAGGGTGCTGCTCGGCGGTCAAAATTTCACCAACAAATACACCGGAAAAACTTCCTGCCACAGGCTCAACGGCATCAACTTCTAGCCCCGCCATGGTGATCTTATCGACCAATTGCTGTGTACTTAGCTCTGGATTTACCCACTCCCGCAACCAGGATTCGCTGAATTTCATAATTACTTCAATCCAAATGTATTATTGTTGATATCTATAAATTTAATTGGCTATTACAGGCTTACGCCCAACCGAATAATAGCTAAAACCTTTTTCTGACATGAACTCGGTGTCATAGAGATTACGACCGTCAAACACAAGTTTGTTATTAAGCAGCTCTCCAATACGAGCCCAATCTGGAGAGCGAAAAGCAGACCACTCCGTGCAAACCACTAAAGCATCAGCTTTTTCAAGCGCATGGTAAGCATTCTCATACAGACTTAAATCGTCTCTTTCGCCATAAACTCGGCGAGTTTCTTCGATAGCCTCGGGGTCATAGGCCTGTACTTTTGCACCGGCTTCCCACATGGCTTCCATAAATACTCGGGCGGGCGCCTCACGCATATCGTCAGTGTTAGGTTTAAAGGCCAAACCCCAAACAGCAATCACCTTACCTTGTAGCTGCCCATCAAAGTGCTGTGTGACTTTATTAACAAGCAAACGTTTTTGGTTTTCATTAACATTTTCTACCGCTCGCAATAGCGACACTGGCTCGTCAATTGACGCTGCTGTATTAATAAGCGCTTTAACATCCTTAGGGAAGCAAGAGCCGCCATACCCACACCCAGGGTAGATAAAACTATAACCAATGCGCGGATCCGAGCCAATGCCCCGACGCACCAGCTCCACATCAGCGCCAAGCTTTTCTGCCACTCTAGATAGCTCGTTCATAAAGCTAATTTTAGTAGCCAGCATGGCATTTGCAGCATACTTAGTCAGCTCAGCCGAGCGCACATCCATAAACATCAGGCGTTCACGATTCCGATTGAACGGCGCGTAAAGCTCTTTCATCAGCTTTTTAACACGTTCACTTTCGGTGCCTACAATAATACGATCTGGCCGCATAAAATCAGAAACGGCTGCCCCTTCTTTCAAAAACTCAGGGTTAGACGCAACGTCAAACTCAATACTTTCACCACGTGCAGCCAAAGTCGCAGTGATTTTATCATGGACTTTATCCGCGCTGCCTACAGGCACCGTAGACTTATTGATAACCAAACGATAGCCGGTCATTAACTCGCCAACAGTTTCAGCGACTTTAAGCACATACTGCAAATCTGCAGCGCCATTTTCATCTGGGGGCGTGCCGACAGCAATAAAGATAACATCCGCGAATTCAACCGCCTCAAGAGCATTGGAGGTAAAAAACAAACGTTCCCCTTTTACGGATTGCTTAACGATATCCTCTAGCCCGGGCTCATAAATAGGGATCTCCCCTGCAGATAATCGCGCTACTTTTTGCTCATCAATATCCACGCATGTGACTTGATGGCCAGAGTGAGCCAAACATGCACCGCTAACTAAACCGACATACCCTGTACCAAAAATTGAGACTTTCACTCATTCACTCCGACGCTAAAATTGCTTTAAGAATTCAAGATCATTTTCAAAATTTAACCGTAAATCACCGATGTTATAACGCAACATTGCCAAACGTTCGACCCCCATACCAAAGGCAAAACCGGTATATTGCTCAGTATCGACATTACATGCTTCAAAAACATTGGGGTGCACCATACCGCAGCCCATCACCTCCAGCCAGCCAGTATTTTTACATATACGACAGCCTTTACCTTCGCAATGAGTACATTGAATATCCACTTCAGCAGAGGGCTCAGTGAACGGAAAATAAGAGGGTCGAAAACGCACGGGAACGTCAGCTTCAAAGAATGACTTGAGGAACTGATCAACAGTGCCTTTCAAGTCCGCAAAGCTAATACCTTTATCAACGACCAAACCTTCGACCTGATGGAACATTGGCGTGTGCGTTAAATCAGAATCGCAGCGATATACTCGCCCAGGACAAATAACTCGAATCGGCGGCGCCGTATTCTCCATCGTTCGCACCTGGACAGGCGATGTATGGGTACGCAATACATGCGTTTTATCCACATAAAAGGTATCGTGCATCGCGCGAGCGGGATGATGCGAAGGAATATTAAGCGCTTCAAAATTATGGAAATCATCTTCGATCTCCGGGCCTTCTTCTACGGTATAACCTACCGCACTAAATATCGACTCGATACGACGCATCGTTCGCGTTATAGGGTGTAAGCCGCCATGCTCACTTGAACGACCAGATGCTGTGACATCTATCGTTTCAGATGCCAATTTTTCATCGATCGCGGCTTGTTCAAGCTTCGCTTTACGAAGACCAATCTGCTCTTGCACCTGCGCTTTACACTTATTGATCCCTGCGCCTGCAGCCGGACGCTCCTGCGCAGACATTGACCCGAGTGTTTTCAGCAAGGCCGTTAAATGGCCTTTTTTGCCCAAGTAATCGACCCGAACCTGCTCAAGCAGAGGCAGGCTATCTGCCTTCATTACCAGTGCAAGTGCTTCTTCGGTCAAGGTGGTAAGGTTTTCCATTAGAGTCTCTCAGCGAGTCAAGTTTAACGAGTATATTATTAACGAGTATATTATTTTATTACGGCTTAATCAGCATGACTTGTTGGTTTTGGAAGTAAAAATAGCAATATCGAACCTAGCGACCAAAAAAGTAAAGGGGAAAGCGCCTAAGCTCTTCCCCCTTTACAGGTATCACACTAGCCGTATGATACTCACCTTCAAAACAACCTTATCTCAAACTCCCAAATATAGGAGTTGGAATTAAGCTGCTAAGGCATCTTTCGCTTTGCCCACGATTTGCGCGAACGCGCCTTTATCGTGAATGGCTAAGTCAGCTAATACGCGGCGATCTAAAGCAATATCTGCTTTTTTCAAGCCTGCAATTAAGCGACTATAGCTCATGCCTTCCACTCGTGATTGCGCATTAATCCGCGTAATCCACAAAGCGCGGAAATTACGTTTTTTAACCCTGCGATCTCGGTAGGCGTATTGACCGGCTTTAATAACGGCTTGCTTTGCTACGCGAAATACGCGTGAACGAGCGCCATAATAGCCTTTGGCTGCTTTTAAAACTTTCTTGTGACGACGACGGGCTTCAACACCACGCTTTACTCGTGCCATAACTAATTATCCTCTGACTCTAAAAATTCTAGTAATTTAAAATTGTTTATTTTGCACGCATCATACGGTCTACTGCAGGTGTATCAGCTGCATTAAGCATGCTGGTGCCTCGAAGTTGACGCTTACGCTTTGTGGTCATTTTGGTGAGGATATGGCTTTTGTTAGCATGTTTGTGCTTGTAACCATTCGCTGTCTTCTTGAAGCGCTTGGCGGCACCACTATGAACTTTAGCTTTTGGCATATTTACTACTCCAAATAAGGAAGGCGTTAATCTTTCTCGCCCTTATTACATTATCAAGATCGCCTAGGCAGCTAAATAGCCCGACGATCTACGGTTTAAAACGAGAAGCCTTGCATAAAGCAAAGCCTCTCATCTCAAATTTTTAAAATTCTTTGGGCATGGAATCAGTCAAAAGGGAAATATACTCAAATCACTTTCGCTTCTTCGGCGCCAATACCATAATCAACTGGCGCCCTTCCATCTTGGGGTACTGCTCGACAGTAGCAAGCTCTTGAAGATCGATTTCAATGCGTTTCATCATCTCCATACCAAGCTCTTGGTGAGCCATTTCTCGACCACGATAACGCAGTGAAACCTTGGCTTTATCACCATGCTCTATAAACCGAGTAACGGCTTTAAGCTTAACATTGTAATCGCCCTCTTCGGTTCCGGGGCGAAACTTCATTTCTTTAATTTGCTGCTGCTTCTGCTTTTTACGAGAGGCTGCTTTGGCTTTCTTAGCCTCAAACAAATGCTTACCGTAGTCCATAACTTTACAGACGATAGGCTCAGCATCAGGCACGATTGCAACCAAATCAAGCGATGCTGACTGTGCCGACTGTAAGGCTTGCGCAATAGGCACAACACCTACTTGCGTACCCTCAGCATCGATCAGGCGAACTTCACTAGCTTCAATTTGTTCGTTAATAGCTGGCTTTTTAGAACGCCCTTTGGCAAATTCACGATTATTAATAGTTACACACTCCAAATATATCTAAATTCTAATTACTGATATGACACGTATATGTCCAAAAGCAGACATATCATTATTTGCGGCCACGCCGGGAAATATCAGTACTGAGATGGTCACAGAACTGCTCAAGAGTCATGCTACCAAGGTCATTACCACCACGGGCTCGAACGGAAACAGTATTATCCGCCACCTCTTGATCCCCGACTACCAGTAGGTAAGGTACCTTGCCAATTGTATGCTCGCGAATTTTAAAGCCGATTTTTTCATTTCTCAAGTCCGAATTGACCCTGAAACCACTGTTTCGAAGAGAATTCTCAACTTTTTTGGCATATTCGGCGTGTTTATCCGTGATATTCAGAAGTATAGCCTGTTCTGGTGCCAACCAGGCAGGAAACGCACCTTCATATTGCTCAATCAAAATGCCGATGAATCGCTCAAACGAACCCAAAATTGCACGATGCAACATAACTGGGGTTTTCCGAGAACCGTCTTCCGCAACATATTGCGCGCCAAGACGCTCAGGCATAGAGAAATCCACCTGAATCGTACCACATTGCCAAACGCGACCGATGCAGTCACGCAAAGAAAACTCGATTTTTGGGCCATAAAACGCCCCTTCGCCTGGTAGGGTGAGCCAATCCAGTTCTAGAGCGTCTAATGCGCCAGCCAAAGCCTTTTCCGACTTATCCCAAACTTCATCGCTACCAACACGCTGCTCAGGACGAGTAGACAAGCGTACGAGCACCTCGTCAAAGCCAAAATCTTTATACACCTCAAAAAGCAGGTTAGCAAATACAGACACCTCTTCTTGAATAGCGGACTCATCACAAAAGATATGCGCATCATCTTGAGTAAAGGCGCGCACTCGCATAATACCTTGCAATGTGCCTGAAGCCTCATTCCGGTGACAAGACCCAAATTCAGCCAAGCGTAAAGGTAAATCGCGATAACTCTTAAGCCCCTGATTGAACACTTGCACATGACATGGGCAATTCATGGGCTTAACCGCATAGTCCCGAGATTCAGACTCAACGGTAAACATGTTTTCTCTAAACTTTTCCCAGTGACCAGACTTTTCCCACAAACTTTTTTCAACCACCAGCGGTGTTCTGATCTCTTGATAACCGTTATTGCGCTGTACGTCGCGCATATAAGATTCTATTGCAACATAAATACTCCACCCTTTGGGGTGCCAAAACACCATGCCGGGTGCCTCATCTTGCATATGAAAGAAATTAAGTTTTTTCCCAATCTTACGGTGATCACGCTTGACAGCCTCAAGCAAAAAGTTGAGATGCTTCTTGAGCTGCTTTTTATCTCCCCAAGCCGTACCATAGATACGCTGAAGCATTTTATTGCCTGAGTCCGCACGCCAATACGCGCCAGACGTACGCATAAGCTTAAAATGCTGACAAAACTTCATACTTGGAACATGTGGGCCACGACACATGTCGACATACTCTTCATGATGATACAAGCCGGGCTTATCTTCCCGATCAATATCATCATCCAGTATTTCAACTTTATATACTTCGTCACGCCCGGCAAAAACATCGCGCGCTTCCTGCCAAGATACTTTCTTTTTAACCACATCATAATTGGTGGCAGCCAGCGACTTCATACGCTCTTCTATTTTGAGCATATCGTCATCGGTAAGGGCATGATCCAAGTCGATGTCGTAATAAAAGCCATTTTCAATCGTAGGGCCTATCGCCATCTTAGCTTCCGGCCACAACTGCTTCACCGCATGGCCAAGCAAATGCGCACAGGAATGGCGGATAATCTCCAGACCATCCTCATCTCTAGCGGTGATAATAGTAAGCTCCGCGTCTTTCTCAATAAGATCGCATGCATCTACTCGCTCACCATCTATTCGACCAGCTATTGTCGCTTTGGCCAAACCAGGCCCAATATCAGCAGCTACTTCCATCACGGTGACGGACTGTTCAAATTCTCTAGTCGAGCCATCAGGCAACGTAATCACAGGCATGAGCTTGGTTCCAATATTCCAGATATATTAACCAACGCCGCTAAAACAGGGCGATGGCAAAATCAATACAATATACGAAAGGACGGGCTTTCGCGGTTAGGGGCGCGAGTATACCTTTAAGCTGGCACGCTGAATAGTGCCCCTGAAGAGCAGCTTAAATAAGCATGCGCTACGCACAGACAAATTAACCGCCACCAACACTCACACACACTGATTTAACGGGTAAAGATTTAAAAAAACGAAACTAACACCAAATTAATTCAATAATTCTCCATAAGGTACTTGCTTAGCCGATAATGAATCATTACAATCCCGCCCCTCTTCACGAGAAGCAGGATCGTAGCTCAGCTGGTTAGAGCGCTACCTTGACATGGTAGAGGTCGGCGGTTCGAATCCGCCCGATCCTACCAATGAACTTACAAAAAACCGTAATTCATTGGCTGGCAATAATAATTCTTTACCTCGGCACTTAAAGGTAAAAAACATATTGACAGAAGTTAAACCCGCGAATATAATTCGCGCTCTTTTTCGGGCATTGCTCGATGCAGATCCGCCTTAGCTCAGTTGGTAGAGCAAATGACTGTTAATCATTGGGTCGCTGGTTCGAGCCCAGCAGGCGGAGCCATATTTATATCACTGACCGGTAACACCAAATCCGGTCAGTGATATTACTTCAAGATCACAAGATCAACTTATCTCCCCAAAATTCGTACACGCGTTATATCCTACCCTACACACTTAAACCTACTTAGATGATTACCTATAATCACATCAAATAGATGATTTGCCTCTCTTAAACCACGGCTTTCCCTCCCCTTCCTACCCAAAACCTCATGCAATTGCTATAATCTCGCTCCAGTTTTCCACCGCTTTTACAATGTACAACGTTGTAATGAATACAAGCGCCGCAATTGAAAACGATTTAGCCTATCCAGCTTTCTAATTTGGGATTCAATATGACATCTACGATTATCTATACAGAAACCGACGAAGCACCAGCACTAGCCACCTATTCGTTCTTACCTATCGTTAAAGCTTTTTCCGCTACTGCCGACATCAACGTCGAAACTCGCGACATCTCATTAGCTGGACGCATCCTAGCCAACTTTCCCGAACACCTAAGTGAAGCTCAGCAAATACCCGATGCTTTGAGCGAATTAGGTGAACTAGCTAAAACCAAAAACGCCAATATTATCAAGCTGCCAAACATCAGCGCATCAGTGCCGCAATTGAAGGCGGTCATAAAAGAGTTGCAAACACAAGGCTACGCACTACCGGACTACCCCGAAGAGGCGAGCACCGACGCTGAAAAAAGCGCCAAAGCCCGCTACGACAAAATCAAAGGCAGCGCAGTAAACCCAGTACTACGCGAAGGCAATTCCGATCGACGCGCTCCCGGCGCCGTAAAACAGTACGCTCGAACTAACCCGCACTCTATGGGCGCTTGGAGTAAAGACTCCAAAACTCACGTTGCTAGCATGAGCGACGGTGACTTTTACGGCAGCGAACAGTCCACAACAGTTGCGAGCGCCTGCAGCGTAACCATTGAATTCACGGACGAAGACGGCACCAAAACACCACTAAAAGAAGGCCTTGCTTTACTGGAAGGCGAAATCATTGATGCGTCAGTGATGAGCTGCCAGGCACTACAAGCTTTTTTACGCAAAGAAATCGCAGAAGCTAACAAACAAGAGATCTTATTATCGCTCCACCTCAAAGCTACGATGATGAAAGTCTCAGACCCCATCATCTTTGGCCACGCAGTAAAAGTTTACTACGCAGAAGTATTCCAAAAGCATGCCGCGCTTATCAAAGAACTAGGCGTGGACGTAAACAACGGTATCGGCGATCTATACACTAAAATCGCGACGCTCTCAGAAGAACAGCGCCAAACGATCGAAGCCGATTTACAAGCAGTCTATGCCGCTCAACCTGCACTCGCTATGGTGGACTCAGACAAAGGCATCACCAACTTACATGTGCCTAGCGACATTATAATAGACGCGTCAATGCCTGCAGCGATTCGCTCTTCGGGAATGATGTGGAATGGCGAGGGTAAGCTCCAAGACACAAAAGCCATTATCCCTGACCGTTGCTATGCCGGAGTCTATCAAGAAACTATCGATTTCTGTAAAACACACGGTGCACTCGACCCACGCACTATGGGTAGCGTACCCAATGTAGGCCTCATGGCTCAAAAAGCTGAGGAATATGGATCACACGATAAAACATTTGAAGTCAGCGGCAATGGCGTCATTCGCGTGACCGACAATAACGGTAATACACTACTTGAGCACAAAGTTGAAAAAGGCGATATTTGGAGAATGTGCCAAGTAAAAGACGCGCCGATACAAGACTGGGTGAAACTTGCCGTGAATCGCGCTAAAGCGACAGACAATCCCACCGTTTTTTGGCTTGATAAAAATCGTGCCCACGACGCTCAAATCATCGCAAAGGTTAACACCTACCTTAAGGATCACGATACTTCTGGGCTCGACATTCAAACCCTATCCCCCGTCGACGCCACACGCTTCAGTCTTGAGCGCATAAAAAACGGCAAGGACACCATCTCTGTCACCGGTAACGTATTACGCGACTACCTTACAGACTTATTCCCGATTCTTGAGCTTGGCACCAGCGCCAAAATGCTGTCAATTGTTCCACTAATGAACGGTGGCGGCTTATTTGAAACCGGCGCAGGCGGATCAGCGCCAAAGCATGTGCAACAGTTTGAGAAAGAGAATCACCTTCGCTGGGATTCTTTAGGGGAGTTCCTCGCTCTTGCTGTATCTTATGAGCATTTAGCGAATCTCTTTGGCAACAACAAGGCTCAAGTATTAGCCGATACGCTAGATCAAGCCACAAGCAAATTCCTAAGCACCAACAAGTCGCCATCACGTAAAGTCGGTGAGCTCGACAACCGAGGCAGCCACTTTTACCTTGCAATGTATTGGGCTCAAGCCCTAGCCGAGCAAAACACAGATACAGAACTTCAAGGTAAATTTACAGCTTTGGCAGCAACTTTGAGCGAAAATGAAAGCAAGATTATAGAGGAGCTAAATAAAGCTCAGGGCTCAGCGATAGATATAGGCGGTTATTACCACCCTAACGCAGAAAAAGCCGCTCAAGCAATGCGCCCAAGCAGCACATTTAACGAAGCGATTAACTCAATAAGTTAAGTAAGCCAAAATATATAGTGCGACACCTGCTCATCGCGTCGCACTATATATCTACTAATACTCCCACTCCCTTTAATCTTACTACCCCGCACTCCCGCTCACACACAAAAACAAATCACGCGATCAACCATAAAACTCACGGTACCAATCCACAAAACGCTGCACACCTTCATTAACACCGACCTGTGGCCGATAATCAATCGCCGCAAACAAATCTTCTGTTTCGGCCCAAGTAGCGTGAACATCACCAGGCTGCATATCCATGAACCGCTTATTAGCCGACTTCCCTAAAGAGCGCTCTAAAGCATCAACAAACTCCATTAACTTAACAGGTTGGCCACAACCGATGTTAAACAGTTTATAGGGCGCACTACTCTCACTCGTGCGACCCGATTCAGGCGTCCAATCAGCGACACCTGCAGGAATGACATTTTGAATCCGAATAATCCCTTCGACGATATCATCAATAAAGGTGAAATCTCGACTTAGATTACCGTGATTGTAAATGTCAATTTGCTCTTCGTTTTCAATGGCCTTGGTGAATTTGAACAAGGCCATATCCGGTCGCCCCCAGGGGCCATAGACGGTAAAAAACCGCAAACCCGTCGTTGGCACTTTATATAGATGCGAATAGGAGTGGCTCATTAACTCGTTAGCCTTCTTAGTCGCAGCATAAAGGGAGACAGGGTGATCCACACCGTGAGCAGTACTGAAAGGCATTTGGGAGTTCAAACCATAAACGGAGCTTGAAGAGGCGTACACCAAGTGCTCGATTTTATGCTGCCGACACCCTTCTAATACTGTCAAATGGCCGATTAAATTACTATCGGCATATGCCATCGGGTTTTCAAGCGAGTAACGCACCCCAGCTTGTGCGGCAAGATGGATAACCCGCTGAAAGTTATGCCTTGCAAACAAGCTCGCCATTCCGTCCCGATCGGAAAGGTCTAAGGACTCCTCCCGGAAAGCCTCGTAGCTGCCCAACTGATGCAGGCGAGCCCGTTTAAGCGCTGGATCATAATAATCGTTTAGATTATCAATCCCAATCACCTCATGGCCAGCCTCGCATAAGCGCTTCGCGACGTGAAACCCAATAAACCCCGCTGCACCTGTAACTAGATATTTCATTTAGATCGCCACATTCCGATTACACCTTAAGTCTGTATAATATTTGCATCAAGATATTGTACAGGCATTTAATAGATAACCAGTTATATTAAGTATTTCCCACCACGAAAAACCCAGCCTGATACAAAAACAACTAGAACCCTTGGAGCCGCCGGTTTGACTCAAAAACAGTCAAATCAGCTAAGGAATTTTTTGACAATACTTGTCAGAAAGAATATGGTTCTCCACCAAGAATTCATCGACATATATAGCGCCACCAAAGTTTAAAAAAAGTGGAGTACCAAGTGTGAACAAATTTCAGTCAATTCGAGTTAACGCTCACCGGCACACCACTCCCAGCTTCAAAAACAGCCGCTAATTTCAAAGACCGTTCTTGCTGTTTAATTGTTCGCTGCGCTTTTACTGAAAAGCAAGCGACACCGATACTGAATACAACCGAGCTCAAACTGAATCAAGATGCGTAAGTCATACCAATATTTCAAACACTTCACAATCGGACTACTACTTCTCGCGACCAACCTTAGCGGCCATGCACAAACCCCAACCTCAGCGCAAATCGAACAATTCCGAAAACTTCCCCGCGCACAACAAGAGGCACTTGCGAAACAATACGGAATTGAGCTCCCCGGTGAAGCTCAAGGGCAAACGTCATCTCCAGTTTCAGAGCCTGTCGTCGTCGTCCCAAAAGAGTCGCAAAATGAAAAACCAGCCGGCAATGTAGAAGAGCAATTTCAACAATCGGCCAATAGTCTCGAAATTCAAGATGAGAAAAAAGAAACCCGCGTAGTAAAACAAATACTGAAGCAATTCGGCTATGACTTATTTGCAGGAAAACCGACAACATTTGCCCCCGCAACAGACATTCCAATTCCAACCGACTACATTATGGGGCCTGGAGACAGCGTAAAGATTCGCCTATCGGGTAAAAAAAATGTGCTTTACGAACAGCGCGTCAACCGCGACGGCACCTTAGATTTACAAGACTTAGGTACAATATCCGTTGTCGGCTTATCCTTTGATGATATGCGAAGGCTGATTTCAACCGAGTACAAAGAGAAAGCTATCGGAATTAGCTCTTCCGTCACCTTAGGTGCCTTGCGTTCTATTCGAATTTTCATGCTCGGTGCGGTTAACAACCCAGGTGCTTATACCGTCAGCTCTTTATCGACACTAACAAATGCCCTATTTGTTGGCGGAGGCATATCAAAGTTAGGCAGTCTCCGAAATATACAGCTGAAGCGCCAAGGTAAGCTCATTACCACTTTCGACCTTTACGATTTACTTCTCAAGGGCGATATCAGCGCCGATAGACGACTACTACCTAGCGACGTGATCTTTGTTCCGACTATTGGTTCAACCGCAGGAATAAAAGGAGAGGTTCACCGCCCCGCAATATATGAATTAAAACAAGATGAGACAATTAATGACTTAATCAAGATGAGCGGCGGCCTGCTATCGACCGCCTACCCTTCCGTGTCAAGAATCGAGCGTATCCAAAAAAATGGTGACCGCATTGTTATTGACGCTGATTTGAGCCAAGTAAAAGTCCGCAACGGTATAAGTTTCGACGGAGATGTTATCGAAATTTTTTCAATACTTGATCGAGTTAGAAACAGTATTGAACTTTCGGGACACCTGGAGCGACCAGGTATATATTCTTGGCGCAAAAATATTAGGGTCAGTGACATTATCGGCAGCATTGATGAATTACTACCAAAGGCCGACTTAAATTACGCATTGATAGTTCGAGAAACAGCTCCAAACCGTGAAACGGTTGTAAAGTCTTTCAATCTAGGAGAAGCGCTAACTAACCTCAATTCAGATCAAAACCTTAAGCTAGAGGCGCACGATAAAATACTCATTTTCGGTATTGAAACCTCTCGAGCCACACTGCTCTCTGATACCGTTGGCAAATTAATTGACCAAGAGCGCGCAGATAACCCCCCAAAAGTGGTAACTGTCATCGGTAATGTTAGGCACCCAGGAACATACCCGATGTCCAGCAACATGTCGGTAAGTGATTTACTCAAAGCCTCGCTTGAGGCCAAAGCCGACACAGATAAAAACTACGCGGTCATTGAACGAACTTCCCCGTCAAAGTCGCGCTATGAAGCGATAACAATTAGTCTCGACTCAGCAAAATGGCAAAACTACATATTGCAGGAGCTGGATAAGCTCTACGTATTCGATCTTACCGACAACCGCGCGCCCATCCTCAAAGAGCTGGTGAAAAAGTTAAACGCTCAAGCTGACAAAAATGTTTCTGCCGACACAGTATCTATCCATGGCAGTGTCAAACACCCCGGCACTTACCCGCTTTCAAGAAGCATGACGGCTCGTCAACTCGTTCTCGCAGCAGGTGGTTTAAAAAATTCGGCCTATACAGAAACCGCTGAGGTCAGTCGTTTCTCATCGAACCTTAGTACGCAAGCATCTCAGGAAATAATCACCATTGCATTGGATGACCAACTCAACGGCATAAGCCAATTTGTCCTGCGAGCAAAAGACACCTTGTCAATCAAACAGATACCGGACTGGAGCGAATCACAGTTTGTTCATCTCAAAGGTGAGTTTGTATTCCCTGGCCGTTACTATTTCAAAGAAGGTGACACTTTATCCAAAATTATTGAGCGTGCAGGCGGCTTTACGAAACAAGCAAACCCAAAAGCGGTGCAGTTTCTACGCGCATCTCTCGCAAAAAAAGAAAATGCACAAATTGAACTACTCAAAAGCAAGCTCAAAATGGATATCGCAAGTAAATCAATTGAAAACTCCGCCGTTGTAAATAGCCTAGACATCGACAAAATCTATGAACTGCTCGATACTCGCCAATTGAAAGGGCGCCTGTCAATTGACGTTGAAAAGGTCATATCAGAACCGTCCTACGATATCGTATTAAGAGACGCTGACACCGTCATCGCCCCAATGAGAATTCAGGAAGTCACGGTTATAGGGCAAGTCCACTCGCAAATGTCACACCTGTTTATACCAGGAAAAAGCATGACACATTATATCGATAAGAGCGGCGGCATTACTCAAAGCGCACTTCGCTCACAAATATATGTAGTCAAAGCAAATGGCGAGGTAATCCGTAAAAGATCCAACCTCTGGTTTAGCAAACACGCCAGCTCAAGAGTTGAAGCAGGAGACACAATCGTCGTTCCCATGAACGCGCACAGAGTCAACAAATTACAGCTATGGACAAGCATCAGCCAAGTTATCTACCAATTTGGTCTCGCTGCAGCTGCCGTTAGCAGCTTTTAACAACAACTCATAACAAAAACAGCTGACAAAAACTTCTAACAAAGCGGCTAATTAGGCCAAAACAGATCCAACAGGACTCCAAGTAGGGCGCATTAAACCAGGAAGACTTATGTGCCTATTTCTCCTTCTCAAAACACATTGTGACAGCCCGTGCTAGACTTTGATTAACTATCACTATGATATTTATATCTAGAGTTCGGGCTATCCATATTATGGTATCAGACGACTACAGCCAATTTAATGTATTGGTGGTTGACGATTTCAAGCAATTTCACAGCACTATCAGCGACATGCTTGAAAGCTTTGGCATAAAACACATCGATACTACCGCCAGTGGTAGCCAGGCAATAAAACTATGCCGAGCAAAAACCTACGACATTATTTTATGTGACTACAACATGGGTCAAAATAAGAAAAATGGTCAACAGGTTCTTGAGTCTTTAAAATTTCACAAAATTTTACCTCATCAAACTTTGTTTCTACTCGTGACCGCCGAAGTCAGTAAAAGTATGGTAATGGCGACCTACGATAACGAGCCCGACGCCTATATTGTAAAGCCGTTTAACGCCAAACTACTCAAGCAACGTATCGGTAAGCTAGTCACCAAGCGTCAAACTCTAACTGAGCTCAACCGGCTCATTGAGGAAGAGCTTGATGACGAAGCAATTACAGAGTGTGAACGTCTAATAGAGAGTAATGGCCGACATACACTTGCCTGCCAAAAACTATTGAGCGAGCTCTATCTAAAAACAAAACAATACGACCAAGCGGAGACCCTCTATCTCCAAGTGCTATCAAAACGCGATAGAGACTGGGCAAAGCTAGGCCTTGCTCGTACTAAAAGAGCACAGGATGATAACGAGCAGGCTCTGCAGCTTTTAGAGGAGGTGATTGAAAAGACCCCTCATTACATGCCTGCTTTCGATTTGATGGCTGATATCTACGAAGAGTGCAACGAGCTGGACAATGCACTAAGCACCATGCGCAATGTCGTCAGTTTAAGCCCGAACTCAATTCTTCGTCACCAAAGGTTAGCCCAAGTTGCAGAGCACACTAACGACTTTGCAGCGGCTACCGAGGCTCACCTGAAAAGCATAGAGCTCGGAACGTATTCATGCTACGAAAGTGAAAAGAATTTCCTAGGCTTAGGTCGTGGCACCGCACAGCTCATAGCCGATAACGACCCCCAAGCGCACGAATATGCTCAAAAAACACTTAACGTGCTAAAAGAAGTCGACCAGCGCTTTAAACTGACCGATGAAGCGCAGCTCCAAGTCAAACTGCTCTTGGCGCAAGTACATGTAGGCCTAGATAACACGACTACAGCCCGCGATCTACTTTGGGAAGTGGAGCAAGTAATAGACAAGGAGAGCACCGTTATCGGTATAGACACCGCTCTCGACCGCGTAAAAGCGCTTAACGCGACCAACCAACAACAGCGCAGCAAAGATATTTTAAGCGAGCTTGTTAAGCAGCACGAGAACGACGAAATAGCGCTTGAAAAACTAGATCGCTTACTCGATGAGCCACGGAGTAAAGTCGTCAGAAAACGCGTCGCCGACATCAACAGGGATGGAATTAGCTTGTACGACGAAAAACGCTACAAAGAAGCTATCACCGTATTTAGGCGTGCCCAAAAATTATTCCCTAAGTTTATTGGCGTCAACCTTAATTTGGTTCAAGCCCTTAATGGTGAGATGCGTGGTAACGGCTACAACGACGAATTTATGGCATGTTGTGTCGCCACCTTAGATACCGTGGCTTCGTTTATTCCTGAGACTCACGAGCAATTCGAAAGGTATCGGCAGCTATATGAAGCAGCTAGAGAGTTGAGGTCGGGGCGATAGCCGACTCTATATCAATAAGTACCCTTGCTGCGACAAATAGTTAAGCATGTCAATGGGTGACAATTTACTACGAAAGTACTTCCGACTTTTTATTTCCTTCCTCGCCAAACTCATACTGCACAGTGTCTTCGAAGGCCGTTTCCAGTGATACCGGAGGCTGGAAGTCTAGACTGTCAATATTTGTATTGTATACGGAATCAGAACAAAATTTCTTTACTCGAATCGCGCTAATCGGGAACTTCTTCCCACTGACAAAAGAGAGTAAATCAAAACACTTGCCAACGGCATAACCAAAAACAAAGGGTAAGCGCAAACGTATCGCCTCGCTACGTTCTAAGCTTCGATTAACCTTTCGAACCAAATCGTTCATAGTGTAGTCTGGCTTATCAACATAATTGTATGTGTGTACACCAGCGCCAAAAGAGCCCGAAAAAGCCAAAAATGCTGCAATATTTTTAACGTAAGCCATAGACTTACGGTTATTACCATTGCCGATCATTACAAACTTACCAGACGCTAACTGCTTCAATAAGTTATACACATTGCCCCGATTGGCTTCACCAAATACAACCGTAGGACGAATAACCACCAAAGACCGTTCAGTCGGTTTTTCGGCCTGCCATGCACGGAATATCACTTCCGCCTCATACTTTGTCCGGCCGTAGTCATTGAACGGGGCAATTTTGCCCGACTCATCTGTGCCGATTGGAGCAAATCCGTAAACAGCAACTGAACTCGTAAAAATAATTCGCTTTACATTCTTAACACGCGCTGCTGCACAAATGTTCTTCGCGCCTTCTACATTGACCTCATCGTATAAGCTAAGAGGCCGTACATCGTCACGATGCTCTGCCGCGAGGTTAACAACAGTCGACTCAGGTGTAATCGTCTGAGTGAGGCTATCTAACGAGGTGACATCCGCTCGAGCGTAGCGCTCAGGAAAGGACTCACTCTCCTTAATATCTAAGATATTAAACCCGTCTTCCGCTTGTTTACTCAATAAACGGCAAAGAGCACTACCAATAAACCCGCTACCGCCAATAACATGAATCATCATTCAACCCTTCTACTACTCAGTAAATTCATGAGTTTGCCAGCAAACTCATGTCGATAACAAGGCAAGCTTTTTATTTTCAGCCATATAAGCGTCTCTCGTTGCACGATAGCTCTCAACCGCACCAAAAAACAGCACCCAATAGGCTTTAAATAACGGCCCGTGAACCATTGCCCCCAGAAAAATCCCAATAAGCCCCAAGTAGACAACTTCAATAATACTTCCTCCTTCAGACTTTAAATACTCTTGTAAGCACCGGAAGAAAAAAGCCAACACTATTAATCCAGAGATTCCAAAAAAGATTCCCATTTCAAGATACCCGCCCGAAAGATTAATATCGTCCCTCAAAGCTATTGCATTAAGATTCCTGATGCCAATACCAAATGGATTATCGACTATCAAGTTAAACATATACTTGAATCCCTTCATTTTAGTCCCGAGAGACCAAACCTTATGGCCATCAATTAGCCCTTCCAAGGTAGATGCTAAGAGCACTAACGCCACTGATATGCCAATAAATATGATTGCAAGCAAAGAGGCTATGAACGCGGGTATACGCATGCGATTCAATACCATTTTTCCGAACTTAAGCCCAAAAATAAACGCTAATACAAAAAAACTAGTAAGGCTTGCCGCCAAAGCCCAGCCCATAAACACCAGACAAACCAGAAAATAAGCTCGAGTCCGTATTAAATACAGTAGTGGAATGATGGATGCATAGGCATAATCACTAGCTTCAGCAAATATAGAACCATAACGACCACCTCGATGTACCGTACCAAAGATCAAGCTATATACAGTATGCTCATTTCTTACCACCACAAAAGGGGCTGTTTCAAAACTCGTCAAAGCCCCAGCAAACACCATTTGAATCGAGCACAGAACCATAACCACGGTCATAGCTTTAACCATCGTCCCTATATTTTGATACGTAGAGTAGTAAGCCCCTACCAAAAAATAAATAAACGGAGCCAACAGAAACATTAGGATCTCTACTACATCGGGCTTAATATCCTGAAGAGTAAGAAGCAAACCATGAAAAACAATAAAAAGCCCACTGAGGTAGCACCACAAGGCGGAAACAGGTATCACCCGCCGCCGGATAAAAAGTACGAATAAACAACCCAGCAAGAACAACAATAATAAGTAACGCAATGCCAAACCGACACTTGTCTCAGTTAGCAGGGGGATATGGCCAAGCGACAAGGCCAAGATAACAATCCCGGCGCTTTTCAACGTAGATATTTCAACTTGCAGCTTAATCAACATGCCATGTAGCTTCTAGGGGTACACATTAACCTGCAGACAGGACTAAACGAGAACTAAATTGAGTCACAGCCTTTCTCGTTTTATATTGAGACCGCACCCCGTCTAAGCGTTGTGCATACTCATTTGACCAGATGATAGATTTAAGCTCATGCTCACAGTTTTCAACGCCACAAACACTGACATTTAGCGGTGCACTAACCTCACCTTCAGCCTTGGCTTCTTCTGCAGGTGCGAGTATATTTCGTGATGGAGCATTCAAAGTAAATAACATCTCACGAGCGTCTTGGCAGTACACCTCTTCAGTAATAACAAGCTCATCAAGCCCGGAGTCATACTTTAGCAACAAGCGCTTCTCAACTCCCATGGTTTTGTTTTCTACAATAATCGAGGCGCCATCAGCCATATTTGTCTGTTCAAATCGCCTGGGCTCAGAACGTAAGCGCCGACCAAAAAAGAAACGATACATCGGTAAAATTGGTCTACCGATAGCACCTAGGCCATTATGTACATCCATAGCGCAACCCTCCTGACGACTATAGCTTAGACGGCCAGGGTCAACCAATATCGGCTGTTTTCGCCAAAATACAACATACGACAAAAAATCCTCGTGGCGATGAGAATATATCGTCTGTTCACTAATGGGGCGGCTCAGGTACACCACGAACTCGCCAAATTCAAACTTTACTGCATTCATCTTGCCAAACTCGTTGATATGGGTTTTTTTCTTGATCATATACAGAACTTAAAAATATCTTAACATCACCCAATCGAATATCCGGGCTTTGATCGCCAAACCAAGGAAATAACCACTCACCATCACTACGATAGAGTGATTCAAAGGCCTGTAGATGACTCTTCAAGCTAGACTTAACCAGTTCAAGAAATTTCCCTTCAGTACAGCGTAACAAATTAAGCTCAAAGAAATGTTTAGTAACTATTACTTCATAAGAGGTTGACCCTTCCGATAGAAAGAGCGTCTCTGGGTAAATAATAGAAGCGCGGTAGCGATATAAGATTGCATCAATT
This sequence comes from Alteromonadaceae bacterium, assembly GCA_002746115.1. Taxonomy (GTDB): domain Bacteria; phylum Pseudomonadota; class Gammaproteobacteria; order Pseudomonadales; family Cellvibrionaceae. The sequence goes on along the minus strand of NVXL01000001.1, from coordinate 93,775 downwards.
TTCAATACCACTTTATCCAAGGCTTTATTTCGGTCTTCCGAATGACCACATTCAGAATCGCATGCTTCAGAAAACCACTCTCTGTAAATCAGAAGCGCTCGGTAGTTATTGAGCAGATGATTGGTAAACCAATTATTATTCGTTTTAAACTCGTAATTGCTTAACAGGTAGTCGACTCTGTAGGTCAATGCCCCTGCAAACTTTTTCGCAAACTCAGCACGCTGATCACCATCTAAGTTTTTGTATAAATAGTAAAGGTTACAAAGTTGTTGCGACGCAGTGTAAGCATCGACAGGCAAACGTTTCTCACCGAGGCGGCGAAAGAACTCCTCCATCACCTCTGCAGCACTCATTGTGCACAGTAAAATGAGCACATCATTGAGCCTAAAATAGTAATATTCTATCTCGACGTCTTTACCTTCGCCAACGTCGACTTTATGTATATCGTCTCTTCGAGTGATTTTTTTAAAAACACTATACATTGTAATAAAAGGAACATCCCAGTGTAGCCAGGGTTGCTTAAGCATTCGTTTTACTAAGTGTGCTGAACTCATACTAATACCTGAACAAAAAAATCTCGCTGAATTAAGGCCTAATTTTCGTATAATTCTTTTTATTTAAGATTGCAGACAAACCCCAGAATAGCTTCCCCTCTTTAAAAGCATAAAAAAAGAACCTCGTTATATTCCGCATAAAAGCCTTATACCGGACAAAAGCAGGCAAGCTCTCTGAATACTTCATTACTATCGATAAATGATTAAAATGACGCTTCCCAAAATTTTTACTCAGGCCATTGTGCTTAAGATAGTAGCCTAATGCTCTATCAATATAGGCAAATTTCGCATTTGGATGACGCCGTGCTAGACAACACCAAGCCTCATAGTCTTGACAGTGCGTTAAACCATTTTGGAAAAAAGACGCTGCCATCACCTTTCGTTTAATCGTAACGCTACTCGTCGCAAAAAAACTACCGTAAACCACCAAATCCTGTAACAAGCTATTCGAGTTAGGTAACTGCTTTTGTAAAAAAGCATGCCCCTCTACCCCTCCACATGAAGGCGATGTTCGAAGTGGGTGAATGATAATATCGCTATCGTATCGAGCCGATATCCGCTTCACAATTGACACCTTCTCAGCATCCCAAGTATCGTCGGAGTCACAAAATGAGACCAAGTCAGTCTTAAGGTAGTCAACACCCATATTCCTAGCGTTGGCGGCGTCTGGAATATCACTTTGCAAGACAACGATTCTGGCATCACCTTTAGCAAGCTCCCTTGCTATTTCATAAGTATTATCTTTTGAGGCATTCTCGATAATAACCAAAACGTCATTAGCACCGAGAGAGGCCAATACCGAATTAACCGACTCGCGTAAGGTTGACTCTGACTGATGCGCAGGCATAACAACCCCGAGCGTGACGGCTTGATCCGATACCGTATCTGTATCAACCTCGATGGTATTTTTTTCAACTGCAGGCCAAGCGCCAAGCCAAACATCAACATTTTTCATATCTAATTTAGTCACTTTGGGTAATTTCCCGATAAAGTCGAATGTAATTGTTAGTCATCTGCTGTGATGAGTACTTAGCTAAAACAGTCTTCCTTCCTTCCAAGCCAATTAGCGCCGCTTTATCAGGACTTTCAAGTAATTGAAGGATGAGCTTAACTTGCCCTTCGATGTCATCTGCCCCCACCAACCAGCCATTTTCGCCACTTTGGATAAGGTCTGTACCTTTAACCCCAATAGAGGGAATACCGCAACCCATCGCCTCCGCCAACGCCAAGCCAAATGATTCATAGAGGGAAAGGTGGAAGTATATATCAATCCTAGTAAAGAAGGCCCTCATATCATTGACTTGACCTAAGGACAAATAATTCTCACCAAGTAAATCCGCCCCAAGGGCATCCAGAAATTGCCGTTGTGCGCCATCGCCACAAAAAACTAAGGTTAACGCTCGCTCAGGATAACGGGAGTTAAATAATGCTACCAGCTCAATTAACTCGCGATGCATCTTCGGGAAAGCCATTGTTGCTGCGAAACCAATTTCGGTGATAGAAGTACGGCGTTGATGCTGAACAAGTTTATCCGTCATCACCCCGTTAGCCACCACCTTGGAGCCACAAAACAAGGGAAAGACCCCAAAAGCACGCTTCTCACTCTCGGAGTTGAATGTTACTGTTTTAGTCAGCAACGACAGAATAGACTCGATAACACAGGAGAGGTACCTTTTGACTGGGTTGAACGAGCCAATACCGTGAAACGTGTGCACGACTTTAACTCTTCCGAGAAAGACTAAACGGAGCAAACGAGAATAAAAACCGGCTATCCGGCCATGCGAATGTAAAACAATCACATCGTAATTTGATAACAGGTGTTTACAGTTAGATATGACTTGAAAAACATCTTTATAAAACACTTGATTAGCACTATCTATACGACTACGTTCCTTCTCTAAGTATAATACACGCTGAGCTACCTCACCGGATTGCAATATTGTATTTGCAATCTGAGTACCGCCCCCAAAACCTTTATGGGCCGTTATGTGTAATACAACAAAAGACGGATGGCTCATCGGTCGGCCAAACGCTCTTGATAAAGCTTATGATAATTTTCTACCATATCCTCAATTGAAAATAAAGAATAAGTCCTCTCAAGTGCAGCCAAGCCCAAAGTTTGCCTGTACGACTTATCACTATATAAACGATCCATTGCGGTCACCAATTGCTTAACATCACCCGGCTCAACAGTTATGCCCGTCCGATCATGCTCGCTAACCCAAGGCACACCTGAATTCAAATTAGTATTAATCACCGGTTTGCCATAAGCCATGGCTTCAATCTGTACAATTCCAAAGGCTTCTGAGGGGGCAGTTGAAGAAAGCACAAGAAAACTACACCCCTTCAAATACTGCTCTCGTTCATCATCATCAACACGGCCGCATAACTCAATTTTATCTTCAGCGCCATTTGCTTTAATGAGTGTATTCAGCTCATCATATAAAGGGCCAACACCAATTATTTTGGTATTTATTTTTGCTTTTAATGCTGCCTGCAACAGTACTTCAGCGCCTTTGTAGTAAACCAACCGACCGATAAAAAGCGCATACTGCGGCTGGGAGTCTTCAGTTTTTTGCGCTGTCTCGGGCAGTTTAATACCCAATGGAATCGGGTATACTTTTTCGGGGTAGTCTCGCACTATATCGGAAAACTCCGCTAGCCTTGTAGAGGTGCTAGCAATCGCATCGACCATATTTAATGCTCTGCGTTGAAATAGACCAACAATAGGCTTAGCAATTTTTTGCCTAACGATATCCGAATGCCAAGTTACTACGCGAAGCGCCTTGGTTTTTAAAAAAGATAAGGCCAAAGAAGCGAGCGGAAAAGGCTCATGGTAATGAACAATATCTGCCCACTTAAGCATTCTCACAAGCACACAAAAAAAGGAAATTGAAAGAGGGAGCGACGCCACACTCCCGTATGACTTAGCATAGATCACCACATAGTTGTTTATTCTAACAACTCTAGTGGGGCCTGGGTCACTGTTACAAACCAAAACCCTAACACGATAGCCTTTGGCTGGTAATTCATCGGCTAGCATTTTGACAACGTATTCCACCCCGCCTATATGGGGGTAAAAGAGTTTATTTAACTGTAGTAACTTGGTTTTCATTTTTAGTCAACCAACTGTAAGACGCGTTCATCTACCATATAATTGGCATGCACAACGCTTACGACCTCAGCGCCATCTACCGCTTTTAAGCGATCTAAAAGCTGCCCACCCTGCAAAGCCAGAACTTCTGCTTCCGACAATAAAGCGCCCATATCAAACAACTGCTTATCAAGATCGCATATTTTCGAAACAACAACAGGCTTGCCCATACCTAAGCTTTCGAGTGTTGTCAGATCAAAATCGGCAATATCTAAATTAATGGTACATAAGCACGTTTCAATTTCATGTTTTAACACCTCTTCTGCCACAAAACCAAACACTTTGATAGCATCTTTAAAGCGAGATTGTGCAACATAGGCTTCAATCGCGGGTCTCTCTACGCCCGACCCTAAAATATGAAAAACCAAGCCATCAACCTGTTCGGCTAAATGCTCAAATATTTTGATAGCCTCAATCACACGCTTAGACTTAATAAGCCGACCAAAGTAAACCATTTTTAATTCACTAGGTTTACATTCACCCTTTTTCACCACGTCGTCAGTCTCAGTTATCGACAACGGTAGCGGCTTAACTTCCCTGCCATACATTGCCTCAACCTCTCTCGCAACACGCCCAGTCAAAGCAAATATTCGACGGGCTTTTCGGTTCGCCCAATAGCGCAAGTAAGACTCCGCGTTATTTAATAACCGACGTTTAAAAGAGAGCTTCTCGTACGCTTCCAAGCTGATATGTTCGAAAGATTCATAATCTTTAATGATGCGTCTATATGCCTGACGAAAAACACCTGCAAACTTAGTGATATCGTTGTCGTTTGAGAATGAGAATACGGATCCGTAGACAATTACCGACAGGTTGATTGGCAGCCCTAGGCAGGCCAACATCAGCCAAGATGAGGACTCCCACTGACCAGTGGTGATAATAGTATCAGGCTTTAAATCTTTAATGGTACGCCTTAACCAGCGAAGCCTATCAAATACTCGCCTGAACCTCGATAAGCCAAAGGTATAACTTTTATCCATTCCTATTTGATTGGTTCGACAGTGGCTCACGAAATCTAATTCACTACGACTCTCAACTTCTTCGGAGCAGTTCAAATGGACAAACGTTACCTTGCAATCCAATTGCGATAATTTTTCGCCCGCATTAATCATAAACTGAGGACCGCCGCCCCATGCTATGCTCGAAACTTCAAACCATATAATTTTTTTCATTTATATACTTCAAGAATTAAGATAAAAACCTTCAACGCCAAACCGAGTGACGTTCATTACGCCAGAACATATAGCGTCACCCACCTAGATTAAAGCAAAGCTTTACCGTGACAAATAATGTCTTTTAAGGTTTTCGTAATGAACTCTAGATTTTCCATGCTCAAGTTCAAAGACGACGGTAAATAAAATCCACGCTCAGTCAGCTTGTCAGTCACAGGGTAAGACTCGCCTTCAAATAAGCCCAGATCAAGAAAAGGTTTTTGTTTATGCATACCAACAAAAAACGGACGAGTCTCAATGCCCGCGTTTTTAAGCTCAGCAACGACCGTATCCAGTGGCATATCAATCTCATCACCGAGTACACAGCAGTACATCCAGTACACAGCCTTCGCGTAATCCTTTTCTACCTGTACCTGCATACCAGGGATTTCACGTAAGCGACGACCATATTCTTCACCAAGTTCACGTTTTTTATCTACGATTTGCTCAATTCGTGTTAGCTGTCCACAACCGATAGCCGCTTGTAAACTTGTGAATCGAAAGTTGTAACCAATATCGACGTGATTAAAGCGTGGTCCGGTGCCAAAACACAGATTGCGGTAATCGCGTGCGCGCTCGGCTACGGTCTCGTCGCTTGTAACAACCATTCCACCTTCGCCTGTGGTCACAAGTTTGTTAGCATAAAAAGAAAAGATCGCGGCATCGCCAATTGCGCCGCATTTTTTACCTTTATACTCAGCACCGTGCACTTCGGCAGCATCTTCTAACACACGAAGGTTATGACGCTTTGCGAGTGCCATAATTGGATCCATATCGACTGGATGACCATACATATGCACAGGCAAAATCACGGCGGTTTTATCGGTAATTTTTTGCTCAACTAAGTCCGCTGTCATACACCACGTTTCGGGATCGACATCGACTAGAACTGGCTTACAACCTAGACGATGCACGGCAAGTGCTGCAGAAATAATATTGAAGCTAGGGATAATTACTTCATCACCGGCCTTAACACCTAGTGCATATAAGGCCACTTCCAATGCTGCGGTGCCGTTGGATACTGAAATACCAAAGTCGCACTCGACATAGTTTGAGAATTCTTCCTCAAACCTTTTCACCCAAGGACCACCGGAGGAGATCCAGCCTTCCGCAAGACAGTCCATTACATTGGCTTTTTCAGCCTCACCCAATACTGGTTCGCATACTGAAATCATGACGTTACTCTCTCGTGACAGACGTTCTTTTTAATTAACTTTTAACTTAGTTGTTAAATTAACTTCCAAATTAGCTTTTTGTAAGCTCATACTTGTCCGCATCTTTACCAAGATAAGGACCCTGCTTTAATTCAAAGTACTTTGTTTGCGCATCGGAACGGATATCGTGACCACCGAAAAACTGTAGCAATGCGCAGTTACTGTTCAAAACGACGGTTTCAACAACACTCTCATCAATATCCAAAACATCGATACTAAGCGCGCCGTGCAAGACAAAAATGAACTCGGATGTTTTTGTCAATTCACGGCTAACATCTTTGTGCATGTGTGGAATGAACTGATGTCCCGCTTCAAGCACACCAACACCTAGCTGCATTTCGTTTTGACTATCAGTGAGAAACGCAGTGGTATCGTGATCATCAAAGTTAGTCACGATTGCGAGCGTTTCACCATTTTTAGATAAAATCTTTTTCATGATGCTCAACTATTCTATGCCCATTTTTTATTAACGGTTTTATTAGCCGTTTGATCAACAGCTTTCATTAACTGGCTTTCAAATCTTGAGAAAGCATCTCATCGATTAATGTATCGATGTTGTTTTCAGGTTTCCAGTTAAGCGTCGTACGTGCTTTCTCAGAATCACCTAAAAGGAACTCAACTTCCGTTGGTCTAAAGTAATAAGGGTCGATTTTCAAAATAGTGCTACCAACTAGCGCGTCCGCATCAACCGACTGACCAACAAAACCTTCCAATCGAGGCTTGTCGATGCTTACAACTTTCGCAGTTTCTTCTAGGCCGCTACCACTGAACTGAATCTCAACACCGCAATGTGCACAAGCTTTTATCAGAAAATCTCTAACACTAATCGCAACACCTGTTGCAAGTACAAAGTCGTCAGGTTCGTTGTGTTGTAATATGCGCCACATACCTTCAACATAATCACGTGCATGACCCCAATCTCGAATCGAATCGATATTACCTAGCGCCAAATGAGGTTGCTCGCCTCTAAATATATTGCCAAGCCCCATGGTGATCTTTCGAGTAACAAATGTTTCCCCACGACGTGGTGATTCATGGTTAAACAATATGCCATTAGAAGCGAAAAGATCAAAAGCCTCACGATAGTTGACGGTGATCCAATGTGCGAACAGCTTTGAACAACCATAAGGGCTACGAGGGTAGAACGGCGTTTTTTCCGATTGTTTCTCGGTGCCTTCAACCTTACCAAACATCTCACTGGTGCCAGCCTGATAAAAACGAACAGACTTATGTTCGCCAAGTTTTTTAACCGCTTCAAGTATTCTTAAAGTACCTAAAGCATCAGCGTTAGCGGTATATTCTGGCGTTTCAAAAGATACGTGTACGTGACTCTGCGCGGCAAGATTGTATACTTCGTCAGGTTTAATTTCGGCAATTAAACGATGAATCGTCAAGCCATCCGTCATATCACCAAAATGTAAATACATGTTGGTTTCTTTAAGATGCGGATCAGCATATATCTCGTCAATTCGACCAGTATTAAATGAAGAGCTACGGCGCTTCATTCCGTGAACTTCATAACCTTTACTCAACAACAACTCCGCTAGATAGGAACCATCCTGCCCAGTAATACCTGTTATAAACGCAACTTTTTTCATAAAACCCTCCGCTAAAGAACGACGATAACGCCGTCTAACTTTCTACTATTTTCGATGCCAAGTAACGTGAATTTTCAACACAGTCATCAGCACTCGGCATGTAAATTGTTGTGTCGTGCCAATCATCCACACTACAAACAGGGTTGAGTAACAACTCTTGTGGATAGCTAAAAAAGAACATGCGCTCTCGATCAGCTTGAAGCTGAAACACCATTGCTGTATTCGAATATACGATAAAACTAAATTCGCCCTCGGCTATATCTGAAACCGAGGTTACCTTATCGATTAAAGGTGACGACGGCATGGTCGGGTGGATTTTTGCACAAATCTCCCAATCTTCACCGAGCGCAAGTAACAGCTCTATATCTTGATTAAACTTCAGAACACTCACGCCACCTATATAAAGCGCACGCTTTGATTGCTTGTCAATAGTAACGGCATACGAGGCATTTGAAAAACGATGCTTCGGCATTCCAATAGCTTCGCTTTTATGTCCAAGACCTTTCCAGAAACTATCCCAAGTGGGAGGCACATAATAAATTCGGTCAAAACCTGACTGTCGATAGGCTGGCGCATCGTCGAAGTTATATAAGTTCAAATTACCAACAGGTCTTAAACCGTTCTGTATCGCCCATATTTTTCCGCCAACAGATTTCTTCAAATGATAAACCGATAACATCATCCAATCTTGCTGTTCCATGGGAAGCGCAATGTTCAAATCACTTTTTTCTGTTCGCTCAATAAGGTGTCGCAAAGCGTGCGAGTACTGCCATGAAAATGTCGCATGTCCTGAGGTGAAATCATCTAAAAAAGCGATGCCTAAAGGGCTGGACAATTGCCCCGCTCGCTTAAGCTTCAATAAAATTTTATAACTTGAAACGTAAAATCCAAATAGATAACGAAATTTAAAATGGCGTTCAACACATACGATACCGGCTCTCTCGCTACGAAAATAATCAAGCCAACTAATTGAAGGGAGACGAACCCCCATTTTCAACCACGCACCTTGATCAAATATAGAGCCTGCTTCCATATTGAAGTCTTTTTGATCCAATTGCCCCGAACGACTATCTAAGTACGTAACTAAAAAGTTCTTCGCCTGCTTGAGCTGTGTTTTAACAGACGTCCCGCGCCGAGAAAACAAGGATACTAAAACGATAATTTTAAGTATTAAGTATTTAATAACATCACGAATCGCAGAGCTTATTAAAGGCTTCCAAACGGCTCCGCCTGCCAACTTATTTTGAAAAGCCTCACCGTTAAGCACGGCTTTGCAAAACGTCGGATGTGTCTCAGCATTGAGCTCAAAGATAATCGACGGGTAGTCCTTGGGGAAGCCGTCGAGTTTTGTATCTAGGTCTCGAAAATAGCGGTTACACGCATCAGTATAAGCGTCCACCAGTTTAACAATCTCAGTTCTCATCAATACCCTTCAACTTCCAGCAAACCCGTCGAGACCACATGTCATTCACACTCAAATGTTTAACGCCAGAACAACTTATACTTCGAGCCGCGCGATTAAGCGTAGCTTTTCATTAATTGATCATCAATCATCAGTTCAGTGACTCGATCGAGATCCTGCTGAGTATCAACGCTCATAGTTCCAGGAGGTACATCTACCATCAATACGTTTTCGCCATTTTCCAATATTCGCATCATATCAACCGATTCGCACTGTTCAAGGTAGGTCTCTTCCATATCAGAATAACGCGTTAAGAAGTCACGACGGAATGGGATGATACATATTTGTTTTTTGGCAAGGCTCTTACTGTCGGCTTTTACCAAGTTTGGGATGCGTGAGCGAGAAAAATAAAGCGCGTTATTATTACGATCTACAACAACTTTAATTTCATTCGGATCTTCAGCTTCTTCTTCCGTTAGGATATCAGCCATCAAGTTAACCACTTCGACAGAGGCATTTTTTGCCAAGCCATCGACGGCAAGATCGATCATCTCAGGTGTTAGCATCGGCTCATCACCTTGAATCAGCACGACGGTTTCAAGGCTTTTACCTAGATCCGCCTCAATCACGTCAACGGCTTCCGCGATACGGTCAGTTGCGCGCTCATGCTTATCCGAAGTCATAATGCACTTCGCACCAATCGTTTGTGCGTATTCATTGATAACTTCATCGCAAGTGGCGATATACACTTCATCTAGTTTGCTGAGCTTGCTACGAAACCAACAATGCCCCACCATAGGAATGCCATGGATAAGAGCCATAGGTTTACGTGGTAATCTGGAAGACGCCATTCGAGCCGGGATTATTCCGATAGTTTTCATAATTAACTCCGCGTCTTTGTATCTTTATATTGTTGAAAAATTTCATCTTTTGGTATAACAGACCTAACCCAGTCAAGATCCGCTTGGGTATCAACACTGAAACACTCATAGTCGATCACTGACGCCTGCATTTTCATGCCGTTCACTAATAGCCGTATATGCTCATGCTCTTCAATACGCTCAACTCTCTCTAACGGTAACTCGGAGTAACGTTTAAGCGTATTACGCTTAAAGGCCATCACATGATAAGCCTTAAGCATGTAATCGACCTCGTTTTTACCTGGTGACGGTATATCACTACGAGAGATATACATAATTTCATTGCGATTATTCAATACCACCTTGAAATCTGAAGGAGAGTTAAATTTATTAAATTTAACTGCAAGAATCGATGCATCTGCATTCTCACTCTTTAACAAGGTATCCAAACTGAGTTCAATATCACAAGGTCGCACCAACGGCTCATCGCCATTGACTAACATGATGATATCGTGATCAACGTTACAAGAAACTTCATGCAAGCGCTCAGTCGGGTTTCGATGTTTATCGGAGGTAAGTATTGCTTTACCGCCATAGGACTCAACAACATCTACAATTTTTTGGCTATCTGTTGCGACAACTACATCATCAAACACGCCACACAGCTTAGTTCGTAAGTATACGTGTACAACCATCGGCATACCGCAAATATCGACTAAAGCCTTTTCCTTAACTCGCTGGGAGTGCAATCGTGCTGGTATGACACCTAATATTTTCATTCTTAGCTACTCCGGTAAATTTATTCAATTAAGCCAAATCAGGTGATTCAGAAGCACGCATCAAAAACAGCGAATCAATTGAATATGCGTTAAAACGATAACCTTTTTCAATGGCTTCATTTAACATCGTAGGTGACGGTTCAACCACATGAATACCACACGCCATATTATGCGCGGCACATGACGTAAGAACCTTCTCTATTACTGCTTTAAATTCTGGCCGATCAAACTCTCCGGTCATCCCCATAGATGCCGATAGGTCATACGGTCCGATCAACAAGGCATCAAGCCCTGCAATCTGTGCAATCTCGCCCGCTTGCTCTGCGGCAGATACATTTTCTATCATCGCCGCAAAAAACGGCTTTTGGGCTTCTTTTCGGTATTCTTCGAACCTCTTACCGAATAAGTTAGCGCGGCTAAAACCCACGCCACGGGTTCCTGCTGGTGGCCAGCAACAATGCCCTAACACTTCTTTGACATGTTCAGCATCGCGAATCATTGGGATAATCACGCCAGCAGCACCGGCATCGAGTGCATCTTTACAGTCTTTCACGGAGCCTTGAGCCAAACGTGCAAAAGGCAGTGTACCGCCGAGCTCCAATGCTCGAAAAATATCAGGAAGTAAGGCTTTACTAAAAGCACCATGCTCCATATCGACAGCAACCCAATCGTAACCGGCATCGCCTAAAATTTCCGCCACGGATGAATTTGGAAGCTGCATCCAACTACCGAGGGAGCGGCCTCCGGTTCGTAATTTTTCTCGAACACGCTCAATTGCTTCCAACTTATTAAACATCGCAAAAATCTCTTATAGTATGACCTGTATAGCCAGGGATATTATCATCACTACCGTCTGAACGAAGTAGGAACGGTACTGAGTTGTTTATCGCCGCCTTATAATCTGTCGGTGCATCGCCAATAAATACAGCCTGTTCAGCAGGTATATTTATGCGGGTAAGACACTCTTTGACGGCATCGACTTTCGCCGCCGGAGCGCCATAAACCACAGAAAAACACTTTGCAATACCGAGCTGCGCCAAAATTATTTCTATCTCATCTTGTGGCGTTGCGGATACCAGAACAAATGTTTTATGTTGGTAATTCGACATCAAGTAATCTTGAACGCCAACGATCCAATTTGAGTTCACAACCGCTTTAATGGTCTGCTCGGAAAACTTACCAAGATAACGATCAACCAAGGCATCATCCACGGTGTCGAAACACCAACTCAAATACAGTGGTATTTTTTCATAGCGCGAAACACCACCGTGAGCTTTGTGGTGCTGTAAAACTCGGTTCGAAATTTCATCACCGAACTCGGCATTAAAAAGATCACGAAACAGCCGCCCTTTTATGGCAACAGAATCTTTAATGACCCCATCAAAATCCCAGATGATCATTCGGCTTGAATCGAGTATTTTTTTAACGTCGGACATACTTAGCACTCACTACTTAGCCGCACGAGACGCTTGCATACGATATTCTGTTTCCGGAACAGGCGAAGCAAGAGAATCACCACCGAAAAAACGTACAATTTCTTGCGTCGCTTCAATCTCCATCCGTGCACGACAGTCGTATGACATTGACCCCATATGCGCGGTGAGTAAGCAATTCTCAACCTTCTGCAACACACCATCATAAGGCTCTTTTTCAAAAACATCGATAGCTGCGCCTTCAAGGTGGCCAGAGGTCAACACGTCATGCAAGTCTTGTTCATTAATGATGCCGCCTCGGGAAGTATTCACAATAAGCGCATCTTTTTTCATTGATAGCAATTCAGTTTTGCCAATCATATTATCCGTCAGGTGGGTCAACGGTAGATGCAAGGAAATAACATCCGCTTCCCGGTAAATTACTTCTTTAGATACAAATTCAAGCTTTTGCTGAGGAATTGCATTCATATCAGGGTTTACATCATTAACTAAAATTCTTGGTGTGCCAAACCCACCTAAACGTCGAATAACACGCTGGCCAATTCGCCCTAAACCAATAATACCGATAGTGACTTCTGAGATTCTGCGACCAAAACGTCGCTGCCAAACACCATCATGCACCTGACGGTTAGCGAGATGAATAGAACGTAACAAGGATAAAATCATGCCAATCGTCAGCTCAGCAACCGCGGGTGCCGGCGCTTCCGGCGTATAACAGACGGAAATACCTTTCTCTCTCGCTGCGGCCAAATCAACACCATCAAGTCCGATACCTACACGACTAATGAGTTTTAGATTCGGCGCATTGTCCATTATCCGTCGAGTAATTTTCTCCGTTCCCGCAATCAGTGCATCATACTCGGGTACGAGTTCAAACAACTCATCTTCCGTTAGTTTTTTGTTATACGGGTTGATGACACACTCCACGCCTGCATTTTCTAGCAATTCAAGCGGTAAGCAATTGTTTGCGCCAAAAGGTACGGTTGTTACTAATATTTTTTTCATAATTTATCTCCGCTACATTATTACATCTATGCAGCGTCGGCCTCTTGTTTGGGACATATTACTATTGAGCAAAAGCTTGAATTAAGTAAAAATCTCGACTGTTCAAGGACGCTATACGAGTGAGCTACTCGCTATTTTAACGAGCAAAAAACAAGTTATAACCATTCACTGATTCGGGTTTTTGATGCGGACAATCTAACTGTGTCAAACCCGCGTCATTTAACGCCTTCACTGTCGCGTCAACACTTTCAGGGGTAACTTCAATCGCAATTGACTTAAACGATTTATTTACTAATAAACCACCAATCGCACGCAGTATCTCCTCTTCCATACCATCAACATCGATTTTAACGTGAACATCTTCACTAAAATCTAACCAAGGCGTTAAGAAGTCTGGGGTGATTTGATTGATATTGATAACGTCATTGGTGTCAGCATTTTCATCGCCAACTGTATGCATTGAAGAACCCGCTTGGGTAGATGATAGGTTAATAGTTGTAACCGTTCGTGTTTCACCAAGAGCAGAACAAATAGTCAAAAACTTACCTCGAAGACCATTCTCAGTAACATTCTCATTTAACGCGTGAAAACTAGCGTGAGAAGGCTCGATAGCAATCACTTTACTTAAATTACCTTTCTTGGCGGCGTAAATACCGTAAGTACCAACACAAGCACCGATATCAATGAAAACACCACTCTTAACTGTATTGTCGATCCACCAAATCGTATCTGGTTCTTTGAAAGCTTCGATTGCGCGAGATAGGTATTCTCCACGACTCCGACAAACATATTTCATTTTCACGCCGTTAAGCTCAATCTCTCGAACAAGCCTAGAAGATTCCGATACATACATACGTATATAAGGAGGCAGAATAGACACAACTAAACCAACCAAGGCTCTAACGAACTTCGCAACAAACTTCATATTAGCTCACTCTCTTAATATCTCTTTGCGATTCAAGTGAAAACACCTGAACATTAAGCACCTTAACCAATAAATAGCAAACCAGCGCAGAAAACGGTAAAACTAGTAAATAATAATAAAAACTAACAGCGATTGCATCAAAAGCCCCTGAATATGATTGGGATATTTCAATCTGATTCAAACGATCCAAAACAAAGACAGTGTAAAGCACTTGCACTAAAGACATAAACGTAATTTTGAGTGCTAAGGCCTTGTTCTTTGCACACACCAAAGCATTACATGTAAAGTATACGCTTTGAATAGCGGAGCCAACAGCAGCAGTCACCAAAATAGATAAGCTGACATCAAACCACCGCAAGCTGTACAAAATACAAACAAACAAGGCGATCTGTACAACACTTAACATAGCAGGCTTAAAGATGGTTTTATCCACTAAAAACATCTTGTGTATTACCTGTACACCACCAACACACATCGCTGAAGCAAACATAAACGGTAGCACTTCAACCACCCCGTAATAGTCAACAAGCAACAGGCCAATCAACCATTTGGTGCCAAACAAAACCGGCCCACAAAGGATGGGCATTACAATACCAACAGCAATAAAAACTTGGTGAAACCCAACCATTTCTACATGCTCACTATCGCCATCTTCCCCTTTTATGCGCATAAGATAGGGGAAAATAACATTAGACAGAGCCAAGGCAATTTCAATAACAAAACTCGAAGCGACCATCCCCATCGCGAACACCCCCATCTGTGTAGGGCCTAAAAAAAACAGAATCAAACTAGAATCGATACGCCTTACAGAAAAAATCGATAGTTTGAACAAGCCCATACTTAGCGCAAATCGAAAATGTTTTTTGGCCAACAGCAAATTAAAATATACATACTTTTTCACGTTATAGTTCAGGTGAAAATACACCGAAACACATATCGCTTTGATAAGCATGTTAATGGCATTGCCGATAATCACACCGTGCAAGCCGAAAAAATATGCGTAGGCCAACAAAGTCAGATCAATCAAGGAGAAGTACACTTTAAACTTTGAAAAATCTGTAAACCTCATCAGACAGCGAAACGTCATCTGCCTTGAGGTAACAAAATGCTCCGATACGATATTTAGCCCAACTAGCATTCCACCAATTAGGTAGGGGGAGTTTGGGTCGTCAACTAAAAAATATACGGCTACCGAAAACAGCAGTCCAACCACAAAAACCTGAAGCAGATTACATAAATAAGCAAACATGATCAATGCGTTGGCTTTGTTCTTCTGACCTTTAGCTATGTAGTAAGGCACCTCTCGCTCTATCGCCGCTAAATAGCCAATACCTACGAGATTCAAATAGCCTTTAAATAACTCCAAGCTATTCCAAACACCAAATCCATACGGCCCGAGTATTCGACCCAAAATAATCGGCAACGGCATTCTTATCAATCGGATAAACCACATTCCGATAACGACAATGAGCGTGTCTTTATAGAAACGCTTTTGTCTATCCTGTTGACCACCTTTCGGTTTGGACGGATCATCATCCTTGTGATTCATGATGTAAGCACGTGATACAAAGTATCTGAAGTCGCGTTTACAACATCAGAATAAGTGCCTTTAGCACCCATTGCATACTTTTTCATGAAACGATTATTTAAAGCATCGTCCAGATTGATCTCAGATTTACGATTCAATGTTGCCTTCAACATATCTGACGCATTATCGACAATCGTCGATCGAGAAAGAAGATCATCTCGACTTTCAGGTTTGATATTAAAAATTTGATTATTAACGACTATATTGGCAGGAAACAAAGAAGCCTCACCAAAAGACGTTGTAACAGTATCCAATAAAATGGTATCTGCGGTGAGCATCAAGGCGTTCAAGGGAGTGTCCAAATCGATAGTGACGTTATTCAATGCGCACTCACTAATCAATTGTTCCAACAACTCGACTTGCACCGGCTGACCTTGATAGGGGCGTAATACCAGTTCTATATCTTGGGAAGACTGCTTCCCCCAACCACGCAGAAACTCAGCATGCTGTTTAAACATTTCGGTTGGCAACATTCGGTAGCGACTAATCAGGTAGTTAGCTTCAGGGTAGGTGTACAGTAAGTAAACCACGCGTATTTTTTTATGTTGCCGATCAGAGTAATTCTCTCGGATATATTTGGCAACCTTGTAAAACATAAGCTGCCCAACGCTGTGCACCTCAGGAGTACGGTAGTAACTTGGATTCAAGTTCTTTTGAAGAGCACCGTCGCCACCAATTAATTTATGATCACACATAATGGTATCAATATAATGCACCATTTTATGTTCAAAATGGCCTTCAAGCAGATGTGTATACGATACTATTTTTACGCCTTTTGACTTGAAATGCCGGGCAATAAGGCGATTAGCCAAAGACGAATACGATAAAGAAGCGACCGCTACCACATCAAGACGTCGGAACAGAAATCCGGATAAAACTCTGTTGACCGCTTGATCTAAAAGACGAACCAGAAGCATAAAATCAAGAATAACTTTTCCCAATAGRTTTTTGATTCGAGTATCAAAACACCCYAATTCGGCAYCGATRATATGAACAATCTGCGCTTTTAATGACTCRTCAATATCAATGTTATYTGGGTCGAAATTTGCACGAACATCTGCGAATTTTAAACTAASAATATCTTTGAGGTTGAYCAAGTTGTAACGATGCTTCTKCGCAAAAGTTGACAGTACRTCCTCCAGACCCCGGCCRAYTTGCAGAGCAACTACCGACTTTCCTGAGCGAACAAGATTCTTCAACGCCAAAGCTCTTTTCACCTCAAGCTTACAACGCTGCTTCAAACTAAACTGCTTCGTTTGAGTAGTTTTAAGCCCCGAGGGGATAAGCGTTAGCATCGGAAACGCTTCCCCTTGGGTATATTCCGCGAGTACGCTCTGAAAAACACCTTCCTCTTCATCATAAGTGTCCTCCTGAAACCGTCCACTAAACTGGCGATCCGAAGTGAGGATCAAGTCAGGATTGAAATCCTCAAGAGTAGCTTTAATCAGTAATTCATTCACCAAAAATGGGTCTACGGCACGCTTTAGCTCGAAATGCGCACAGCTATAACAATCATCTTTCAATTCCCCACTTAAGCGTTTACACAGTGAATCGATAAATGAAAAGCTCACATCATGCAGATTATTTTCAACATCAACCGTCGATATGATCTCATGCACACCCCGAACATCCAAACCATCCACTTTGGAGAGAAAATAATGGGCGTCCGGTCGTAATGCAAGCACAAGCATATTAGGGTAAGTCTGTGATAACTGCATGACCTGGCCGAGGAAGACCTCGTTATAACAGTCAGCAAACAGCAGCACTCTTTTATGTTCGGACATGTGCCCACTATTTGTTAGATCAGACATTACAATTTCAGTAGTTAAATAAAATTAAAGCACAGGACAGGACAATGACAAAAAATCGGCATTGTTACGATTTTGCCTTTCTAGCAAAAGCCAGCATATGAGAGGAAAGCCCAGCCTTTTGAATAAACTCTTGGAACAGAGGTAACGCGCTATCAAACTCGCTTGAATACATCGCGTTGATAAACGTATCTGTTGACGCATCAAAAGAGATATCGCCTTTTTCTAAAAGTGACTTAATAATCCAGACATCCAGTACACCAGGGGTCGTCACTTCTAACACTTCAAAACCTGCTCGCTCCAAAAGTGTTGTCATCGAGCTTGGGTTAAAATATTGCAAGTGCTCTGGAGGTGTAACGTTTTGGGTTTTCTCACCGAGGAGCAAAAAGTCAAACCCGCGCCCGTTAGGGGTACTAAGCATTAACATGCCATCGTCATTCAAAGTGGAATGGCATTCCTGTAACAATTTAAGCGGGTCAGGAACATGCTCAATAAGGTCATTCATAGTTATAAGCGAAGCCGAGCCGTCATAGTTCCCAACGGGACCATGAAAAACTTCCAGCCCTTTTTCTGCGCAAGAGTTAATACACTTATCGCTCAAGTCACAGGCAATCACAGAATTGAAAATTTCACTTTCTTGAGCCGCTTGCGCAAAGATACCGTTACCGGCTCCTACATCAATCAAGCTGCTGAGTTCAATACCATAAGTTTCCGCAGCCTGACGTATTTTTTCTATCCGAGGTGCATGCTGCACTTTCTTACGATCACTGGCAGTAGCGATGAGTACATCGGTCCAGTACTGTGGCGCTTCATAATCGTTATAGAACGCACCAATAGCTTCATCTCCAGGGCGTGGAGATACAAACATGGTTAAGCAATCAACACACTCTACATGAGTGAATCCGTATTTTTTAAATCGAAATGCCTGATTATCTGAGCCACAAGCTAAGCAATGCGTTGATTCAAAGGTTTTTTCATAATCGATATAAAATTCAACACCTGACTTTTCTCTTAAAAGTAAAGCGTGATCGTATGAACCACTAGGTCTTAACTTATCTAATTCGCTAGCCACAAGCACCTCTTCATTTATTCATATACTTAGCATGTAAACACTGCTTAACAATGTTACTCGACCTACCCAACTGTTTACTCAACCTACCCAACTATCTACTTAGTAGATTCATCACAGTTGTCGTAAAAACTTAGCTCCGAAGTCACGCGACCAAATAGCAGACTTCTCTTTACACTTGCACAAGGTACAAACATCGCTTTTTCGATACCTCTCAACGAGGAAGCATTGGTCGAGCGTGTATTTATATATGCGTACAATTTCCCCATGCTCTTCAGATGAATACATATTTTCGAAATCACATGAGGGTAAATCCCCAAGCCTTTGTAACCGTGATAGGTATTACAAGGGCCAAGATAAGCACCGTTAGGAAGCTCATACTGATTAAAAATACTGTCGTAAACGGCTCCTTTACAATCAAAAGACAGCCAACTTGTGTGCGCCAAAGTATCATCAACAAGAAAACAAAAAAGAATAGCACCCGACTGCAGCCCAAGCTCAATATCTTCGGTCTGCGGGTATTCACTAAAATCAACACCTCGAGTAACTAGCTCGTTATACGTCTCTACGCAATCTACGATAACAACATCGCCATTAATTTTTACTGCTGTTAACGCGTTATCATATTTTGTTAGGCATTTTCTTGATATAACAAAATATACCTTGCTAGCAGTTAACTTTCGGAGATAGACCCCGTATCTAACGACATACTGGACGAAGCCAACAAGTCTCGATAACAAGCCGTTATTCATACAGTCAGCTACTCATATTAAGCGCTCAATAGCACTATTTTTTATTTCAATCAACATTTACAGAAGCAAGCTAATCAACGACGGAAGCAACCTCTCGTCGAACAAAATACCTAACAATGACAAACAACAACGAGAGCATCCCACCAAACAAGATCCCGTAAACAACAATCAGCGCTCGACTGGGCTTGCTTTTACGTTCAGGTACAATCGCGTCATCTACGGTCTTAAAGACATACTCACTTCGTGCGTTGGCAAACATGATCGTTTTTGTCTGCTGTTCGATAAGTTCGTAAAATACTGACTGCATATCTGAGATAGAAGTTTTTGCTAGTTGCGCAGTTAAGTAATCGATGCTTCTTCGTGCTTCCTCAACATCCCGATCTCTTATCTCCGCATTGATATCTTCAACTAACCAATCCACCCATTGCTTTGCTAAAGTGGGCGAATAAAAATCAAACCCGATGGTAACCAAGGCCGTTTTACTATCTTGAGATACACTTAAAAGCGCTGAAAATACTCGGTGGGCTTTTTGATTGCTAGGGGCGGCTTTGGAAGCAGGTACATCATCATCAGCAACCCAGCGAGATGTTTTTTCGTCATAAACAGCTGAATCGATCACTAGAACGTCTGCGTCACTATTCCAGCCTCCACCAGCCATAAGTGGCACTAATAGTTCATGTTTTGCAATAAATTGCCTAATAAACTTACGAGACCTCATCACTTCGATTGCAAGAGCCACTTGGCCGCCGCCGCCGCCAAGGTCAACCCCTGCGAGATCGGCCAAGCCTCCAAACTGCCCTGAAAGTGCGCCAAACCCTCCACTAGACTTGTCTTCTGCAGATGCAAGTAAAGCTTCGGAGTGATAAATATTAGGGAGAGAAAGCGCATAGAATACGGCTAAAACTGCGAAAACAGCGGTGGTAACAACGACAACAAATTTCCCTTCCCACATCATCCACCATAATTCTCTCAGATCGATTTCTTCTGATTTAGTGACGCCAGCGATACCAGACAACGAATCAATTTTTCGCTCAATTAACGATAGTCTTGCAATCAGGGTGTCGCTGCTGTCGGGTATATTAGATCTCTCAATTTCTGGTAACATAGCTCGCAAATTAATTTTTAGTTGTTTGGTATTATCGGTAAACAAAAATCACTATTTTTTCATTTTTTATTTTTCATTTTTAATAGTGTTTTCTCAACTGCTTTTGGCGAGACTTCCGCCTCCTTTCTAAGCACCTCAATCTCCACCTTCAGCGCTTCGTACTGATCTTGCTTCGACTTAAGAAACCTCATTGTTACGGACGATTTTTCAGATATCCCTTTCGGCGTTAAGTTATAGCAATAACCCAATTTATTTTGTGACTGTGTAAAGTTTTGCAACTTAACATAACCAACATCAACCAAGGCCTTAATGCAGTAATTAACTTTCCCGAGGCTCAACCCCATCTGTGAAGCTAGCTGGCGCTGACTTATTTTGGGGTCAGATTCAATTGATTTCAGTAACTTATACCTAAGCTCATCAGACAGTTCCGACCGCTTCATTCTTGTTATACCCGATAGAAGAAATTCGTATACTGCAAAACAACACGATTTATACGTGAAATAATTTTCTGGCCATGTAGCTCAATATGACTAAATAAAGCACACAACAGCAATTAAGTTATATTGGCCGACAACTGGCACTTAGTTCAGCTCCAACGCATTTAGATTCAAGCGTTAAGCAAACACTTGAACAAACGCAGCTCAAGCTTATCGATTGGTAAACACTATACTCCTATAATTTTTAGCGTTCAATTGTTGAACGCTAAAAAAATGGAGAAAATATGCTTCTTTGGGAAATCTAAATTAGTGGGCGATATTGATGTGCTTTCGAGTCCAGCGAATCAGACGCCACGAGCGCTTGAGTATTAACTGGTAAGCAAGAACAAAGGCAAGTGCCAATGAGAATGACGAGAATTCAGAAAAGCCGTTTCTAACGATATACAGACCTAACACGACGAAAGACAGCTGAACAACAACCATGATAGTTAACACCGAGCGCTTATCAAAACCAGCTCTAAGTAACATATGATGCAAATGAGTGCGATCCGGCTCCATCGGTGAGCGACCTCTTTTGATTCGTCGATACATGATAGTAAACATATCTGTCATCGGCAGCAAAACTAGCCACAACGATGTCATCGGACTAAACGCAGCGCCGTCGCCCTGAGACCCCTTGATGAGCAAGGCACCGATAGACAAACCAACGAACATGCTGCCAGCATCTCCCATAAAGACTTTCTTGAAGCGCTTCTTATGTGGTTTACCCCAGATATTAAACACTAAGAAGGCCGATATTGAGCCAACAAAAGCCCAGCATAACAGCTGGAAGTTAACATCGCCGTTTGCACCAAAAAGAATAGCCAGGCCAACAAAAGATATAACGGCAATTGAGCCGACTAGACCATCAACACCATCCATCATATTGAACGCATTCATAGCCCCCATCAAGGACAGCAAAGCCAGAGGGTAACCAAAGATTCCGACATTAACCTCACCTAGGCCAAATAAATTTCCGAAGCTAGTCAAATGTACGTCCAGGCCATAAACAAAAATGCTGCAAATTAATATCTGAGCCAACAACCTAACTCGAGCACTCAAATCATAGCGATCATCAAGTACCCCCATAAAAACAATGAGGCCGCCAGACAACAGAAATAAACGTATAAATATAGGCTGTTCAAGAAACCAGAGCGAAGAAAGGAAAACACTAACGTAAATCGAAACCCCACCAATCAGCGGAATGAGGCCATCATGGGTCTTGCGACCTCCTGGCTTATCCACCAAATCAGCCCAATACGCGACAGGCTTGAGCAGCTTAACAACAACAAAGGCCAACACAAACGAGATGACTAATATCTCTAAACCATTCCCCATAACCAAACCCTGTTACCTGAAATAAAAATGCTTTAATTTGCTGGCAAGTTATTCGCCAGCAGTATGAACTGATGAATCTAAATTCCTGTTATATAAATCATCGACCCGCGCTGTACTTTAAACTGCCACGAAAGCTACGTCCGCCCGAACTTATCCTCAAACCTGACAATATCATCCTCACCCAAGTAGCTCCCACTCTGCACTTCGATCAGCTGGAGCATAAACTTCCCGGGATTCGTCAAGCGGTGTTTTTCCCCCAAGGGAATATAAATCGACTGATTTTCGCTAAGCAGAATCTCTTCTTCACCTCGCTGCACAAGAGCAGTACCAGAAACCACGATCCAATGCTCAGCGCGATGGTAATGCATCTGTAACGACAAACTCGCCCCAGGCTTAACCTCAATACACTTCACCTGATAGCGATCACCATGATCAATCGAGTCATAATTACCCCACGGACGATGAACCTTGCGGTGATGATTAAACTCAGTTCGGTCATTTGCTTTAAGACGATCAACAACCGCCTTCACCTTTTGCGTCTGATTTTTATCGACAACCAGAATGGCATCATCAGTATCAACAACCACTATATCTTTTAGACCAATTCCCGCAATTAAGCGAGTCTCACTATGAAATAAAGAGCCTTCGCAGTCATCTATAAGCACATCACCTATGGAAACATTGCCTTGTGCGTCCTTTTCAGACGCCTCCCAAAGAGACTGCCAACTTCCCAAATCACTCCAGCCGGCAGAGAGAGGGACGCACCAAGCACTCCCAGTCCGCTCCATTAGCGCATAATCCACAGAGATATCTTTACAGGCAGAAAAACTTTTCTCTTCTAGTCGAACAAAGTCGAGATCTTTGGTCGCGTTGCTAAGCGACTGCCGACAGTGCTCTAGCATTTCCGGCTCATAAAGCGCTAACTCTTCTAAATATTGGCGAGCAGAAAAAACGAACATGCCGCTATTCCAATAGTAATTGCCAGAATCTAGATACTCTTGCGCTGTTGGAGCATCCGGCTTTTCAACAAATTTATTAACTTTGCCGCCTAAAGCGCTATCGCCTCCAACTTCAGAGTTAATGTAACCGTACCCTGTTTCAGGATGAGTAGGAACAACACCAAACGCTACAAGCTTACCCTGACTCGCTTGCATCACCGCTATATCCAAGGAAGCCTGAAACGCTTCTACATCTTTAATAAGGTGGTCTGCCGCCAAAACTGCGATCACTGCGGACTCGTCAGCCTCAAACACCTCCAATGCCGCTACAGCGATGGCTGGTGCTGTATTACGCGCCGCAGGCTCAAGGAGTATTTTAGGCTTTTGCACACAAACATCCGAAAGCTGATCCGCAACCATAAAGCGCTGAGATTCGTTACAAACGACAACAGGTGCACCGTATTTGGATACGCGCTGGACGGTATGCTGCAACATCGAAACATTGCCGTAGAGCTTATGAAGCTGCTTAGGATAGGCCTTTCGAGACTTGGGCCAGAGGCGTGTTCCACTACCGCCGGAGAGAATTACAGGGATTACAGTTGGTACAGCATTGGGCATTTGAATATCCAGTATAATGCGGACGGATGCTAATTTCTGCGCAAGATTATAGCGGATAGAAAAATAGAATTGTTGTATAAATTTGTAAAACAAGTGAAATAAAGACGAAAGCTTTATTTCACTTGTTCATGGGAAAAAGCAAAGAATAAAAAGGAATAATGGGGACTTTTCTGGTTATTTGCCTTACAAGCCTTCGTTCACCCGATCTCGCATTTCCTTACCCGGTTTAAAGTGGGGGACATACTTCCCCTCCAACTCAACGGACTCTCCCGTCTTAGGGTTCCGGCCCGTACGAGAAGCGCGATAATGGAGAGAGAAGCTACCAAAACCTCGAATCTCTATCCGCTCGCCAGACGCAAGGCATTGCGACATATATTCCAACATAAGCTTGACAGCAAGCTCTACATCTTTGGCCGATAGCTGATCTTGTTTCTCTGTAATACATTCAATTAGCTCAGATTTTGTCATAAAGCCCTACTCACACAGAATCGATGGGTGACATATCAACAGTGATGATAGTATAAAAACTGTTAGTAATCATACTCTTATCCCAATAATGCTTAACAAACATCATCTTATTGCGATAAGAGTTTGTTATGCAACAATTTTATTAGCATGAAAAGCCTTATCGGCCAACCAAAACCACAAATAAACCAAAACCATAACCCACCCACAAAAAAAGGCGACCCGAGGGTCGCCTTTTACAAACCAAAACAATCAGTATCGACTTACTTACCGTCCTGACTTTTGATTTGAGCCTTAATAAGATCACCAATAGTCGCAGGCGCACTAGCCTGCTTAGTGCTATGATCTTTAACAGCCTCTTTCTCATCAGCAACGTCTTTCGCTTTAACACTTAACATCATAGTGCGATTCTTACGATCAACATTGGTGATTTTAGCTTCAACCTCCTCACCCTCTTTAAGAACGTTACGCGCATCTTCAATCTTATCGCGACTAATCTCAGAAGCTTTCAAAGTTGCTTCAACGTCATCAGCTAAAGTAATGATAGCTTCTTTGGCATCAACAGACTTAACGATACCCTTAACGATGGTACCTTTGTCGTTTTCAGCAACGTAAGAGGAGAACGGATCTTCATCCAGCTGCTTGATACCCAAAGAAATACGCTCGCGCTCTGGATCGATAGCTAAGACAACGGTCTCAAGCTCATCGCCCTTTTTGAACTTACGAACGGCTTCTTCACCCGGCTCATTCCAAGAAATATCAGACAAGTGAACAAGGCCGTCAATTCCGCCTTCAAGACCGATGAAGATACCAAAATCAGTGATTGACTTGATCTTACCACTGATTTTATCGCTTTTCTCATAACGACCAGAGAAGGCATCCCATGGGTTTTCTTGACACTGCTTGATGCCCAAAGAAATACGACGACGCTCTTCATCAATATCAAGAATCATCACTTCAACTTCATCACCTAAGTTAACAACCTTAGATGGGTGGATATTTTTGTTAGTCCAATCCATTTCTGAAACGTGAACCAAACCTTCAACGCCTTCTTGAATCTCAGCAAAACAACCGTAATCAGTAAGGTTAGTAACTTTCGCTTTAACTTTAGCGCCTTCTGGGTAGCGGCTAGTGATAGCAGCCCAAGGATCTTCACCCAATTGCTTCAAGCCAAGAGATACGCGGTTACGCTCGCGATCGAACTTAAGTACTTTAACTTCAATCTCATCACCAACAGCAACAACCTCACTCGGATGCTTAATACGCTTCCAAGCCATATCAGTAATGTGCAACAAGCCGTCAACACCACCAAGATCAACAAATGAACCGTAGTCAGTAAGGTTTTTAACGATACCCTTAACAGCCATGCCTTCTTGCAGGTTGGCCAACAATTCTTCGCGCTCTTTTGAGTTCGCTTGCTCCATAACAGCACGACGAGAAACAACAACGTTGTTGCGCTTCTGATCAAGCTTGATAACTTTAAATTCGAGCTCTTTACCTTCTAGGTGATTCGTCTCGCGTACAGGACGAACATCCACCAAGGAACCAGGTAGGAAGGCACGGATACCAGCCACATCAACAGTGAAACCACCTTTGACCTTACCGTTAATAACACCCGTAATAACTTCTTCAGCCTGATGAGCTGCTTCAAGCACTTTCCAAGACTCTGAGCGCTTGGCTTTTTCGCGTGACAGACGCGTTTCACCGAAACCATCTTCGACAGTTTCCAATGCAACCTGAACCTCATCACCAATGCTGAGAGTGAGCTCACCATTATCATTCAAAAACTGAACAGCTGGGATGACACCTTCAGATTTCAGACCGGCGTGAACAGTCACCCAGTCGGAATCAATATCGATTACAACACCAGTGACAATTGTGCCTGGTACCATATCAACGGTTTTTAAACTTTCTTCAAAGAGTTCTGCGAAACTTTCGCTCATGGAGTTACCTAAAGAGATGAAAACAGATTCGAACCCATAATAGATGTGATATTAGATAGGGGTGATCGAAGCTGTCAGCCGCACGGACCAGTGCACGGTTCAGTTCATAAAATTCAGATGAGCGTTGACTGGTGCGACATCACCTGAAAAATTTGGCCGACTTTATCAAAGATTAAACCCGACCATTAACAATGGTTCGCGACCATATCAAAAAATGGAAACTTATGCAAGCAGAAAAGCATGACCTAAGCACAACTGAGTAATACTGGAACGCCCAAGCTAAGAGTATTGAATTTTAGCCTCGGTCACGAGCCTGCAGCGAAGCTTTAAGCGCCTGAATTTCACACTCCATTTTGGCAATTTTTTTTGCCCTAAAGAAGGATTTGAAGCCAAGAGGCAAGAGTAGCGTTAACAGCCCCAAAACAAAACCAATAAGCAAACAAACCACCACCACCACACCTAGCGGTCGCGAGACCCCAAGCATACCGAACAAGTTCAACACAACTTCGGCACTATTTTCAGACGCGAACCAAAAACCCGCAAGTATCAGCAACAAGCACCAAACAAGAAACAGGAGCCACTTACTCCAAAACATCAACTTACGGAATTTATTCATACAATTCAGCACCCAACACTATAGACAAGGCTGGCAGCTTGGCAATGTTTCCATTACCGCATCAAAAACCTGCTGTATTGACAAACTGGTGCAATCGACAATTAAAGCGTCATCCGCAGCAATTAACGGAGCAGAAGCTCTAGAGGTATCCTGCTTATCACGGGCGACAATATCCGCCAGGATCTTTTCGAAATCCGCCGCCTGCCCCAACGAAACCAACTGACTAACACGACGGTGAGCACGCGCATCCGCACTCGCCGTTAAGAATATTTTGCTCGTCGCATCGGGGAAAACCACGGTACCCATATCACGACCATCCGCAACCAATCCTGGCTCAGCACGAAAGGCACGCTGACGATCAAGCAAGGCTGCACGCAATTTTGGGTAGGCAGCAATCTTTGACGCTGCCATCCCAACCCTCTCTTCACGAATTATCGAACCGACATCCTCACCCGACAGCAACACCTGCGTACCATCGCCTACCACCTTAAAAGCCACATCCAAGCACTCCGCTTGTTCTGCCGCTAAGACCTCACTCATCAAATCAATGTTACCGTTCAAACAAGCCAATGCGGTAAGGCGGTAAAGTGCGCCACTATCAAGCAAACTAAAACCCGTCGCCTGCGCCACCATTCGGCAAATCGTGCCTTTACCTGCACCACTTGGACCATCAATGGTTAATACCGGTACTGAATGAGCGTCTAAGTTCATATATAGGTTACTTCTTTAGGTTTATTACTTCTTTCGGTTTATTAAAGGTACAAATTACAAAAGGGATTGCAGTGATAGATGAATAGACTCTGCAACTGCACCAGGGTCGGCCGCTTGCGTAACAGGGCGGCCAACTACAAGAAAGTCACTCCCCTCTCGCTTAGCCTGTTCTGGTGTCATAATGCGCCGCTGATCATCTTGCGAGCTGGCGGCATTCAGCTTAGCCGCCAAGCGAATACCCGGGGTCACGCACTGAAATTCCGCCCCCATAGCTTGCTTTAGCTCAGCGACCTCCCATGCAGAACAAACAACACCTGCAAGCCCTGCCTGTTTTGTCATCTGAGCCAATCGTAATACCTGTGTTCTTGCCTCACACTCAATGCCAATTCCAGCCAAATCTTGCTGATCCATACTGGTTAACACGGTTACCGCAATCAATAATGGCGACTGCTGAAAAGCTTGCAAAGCATTGTTAGCGGCTTCCAGCATGCGCTGACCCCCACTAGCATGCACATTCACCATCCAAACCCCCATACTTGCTGCGGCAGCAACGGCCTTAGCCACAGTATTTGGAATATCATGGAATTTTAAATCAAGAAAAACATCGAAACCTAAAGCCTGCAAATCCTCCACTATTGAGGGGCCAAATAGCGTAAACAATTCTTTACCGACTTTGAGACGACAGGACTTTGGCGAAAGCTGTTTTACCATCGCCATACAGGTGCTTCGGTCATCATAATCAAGTGCGATAATTAGACTAGTATCGTCTGAAGGCATAAGGATTCCGGGGGGATATTTAACAGATAGATGTCAACTCATGGCAATTGACGACAAGGTAACATAAACAGATACACAGAAAAAAGCCCGATACGTAGCTCGGGCTTTTTTCTGTTGGAAAAGTATCGCTTCGCGCGTTTAGATACTGATTTTATGACTGTTTTTTGAGAGGGTAGCGGCGCCAACACCTTTAACCTCTAGCAGCTGCTCAATGCTTGTGAACTCGCCGTGAGTATTACGCCATTCAACAATCGCTTGTGCCTTCACCTCTCCAACGCCGCTCAAGACGAGCGCCAATTGCTCAACACTCGCTTCGTTAATATTTAGCACTGCCGCAACCGCTACCGACTCCTCACTACCAAGATCTACATCTTCAGCAGCAAACGCCGCCGGACTAAGCGACAATACGAGCAAGATAACAAATGAAGCGAAGCGAAATAATGTGCTAGGGCGATCAACTGAAGAGAAGCTTGCTGATGAAGGGTTGCTTGAAGAGATACGAGAAGAAGAGGCTCTGCTTGAAATTTGAAGTGAGTTCATAAGTGACATCCGTTTAGTTATTTAATTAATAGTGTTTGCATGCTCCCTTGCGGGGAGTACAAATAGTAACCACAAGTGAATAACCGAGATATCCGATATTGACCATTACTTTTGTGGGACATTGACCACTATTTCAAATCAGGGCCACCAGATAGGCGCCCCTAAACACTAGAAACGATAATCAGCGTTGAGCCCCACACTGTTGAAAACACCATCTCCGTAATCAACAAACACTTTGTACTCAAAGTTAAGATTCACATCCTCGTTAATCCATAAGCCAAAACCCAATCCGTAGGACAAGCCAGATTCAGAACGACTAAAAATCAAATCCCCATCAAAATTAGTTTCGGTCTCCACAGAAGTCTGGCCAACAAGTAAATACAACTTTGCAATTTCATTCGCCAACTCAGCGCGATAATAAATAGAGTAAAAGCTAGTAATGCTAGCATCCGCCGAGACAGGGCGACCAGAGTCGGTGTTTTGATCAAAGGCTACCACCTCTTCAGACAATCCCCCGCCAGCGCGCAGTTCTAGGCCTAAAAAGCTGTGGTGTTTGTAACCTACACTGATTTGCCCAACGGGAAAATTGACATCATTACTGAAAAAGTCTTCGGCTCCCACATTCACAATCTCTAACCCAGCCCCGAAATAAAACCCTTTGTCCTCAGTGGCCAAGGCAGAGAAAGTCAAAAATGACAGTGCGACAAGCGTCGATATTTTCAGAAATAATGTCTTCATAGTTTACCCGCTTAGAGTAATTTGCTTAGATCACGAGAATCCCAATGAGGGAAGTGCCTCCGAACTAAAGCATTTAATTCAAGCTCAAAGTCAGAAAATTCGCTTTTCTCTGCAACTTTCCCGTCTTTTGCACTTACAACCATACCGGCACCAACAGTGATGTTACTAATGCGGTCAACAACAATAAATGCACCGGTAGCACGATTTTTTAGATATGGATCGAGGGTTACCCCCTCTTCAAGCTGCACCTCAACTACCGCAATATCATTCAACTCAACCGCGTCAACCTTTGACTCTGCGAAGGTATTGACGTCAATACGATATACAATCTCAGAGACTCTACCTGTGGTACGCTTGCTGGCAAATTTAAACCAGTAATCCTTCCCCGCCCGCATAGGCGCTTCTGCCATCCAGACTAGATGAGCACGCAGCTGATTGGAGACACTTATTTCATCCTGCTCGTGCACGAGCACATCACCACGACTGATATCTATCTCATCATTCATAGTCAGCGTTACAGCCTGCCCTACAAAAGCTTTCTCAAGATCACCATCAGCGGTAACAATCGCTTTCACGGTACTGACTTTACCTGAAGGTAAAACCTTAATACTGTCGCCGACATTGACACAGCCGGAAGCGACTGTACCGCAGAAACCACGAAAATCAAGATTCGGCCGGTTCACATACTGCACAGGGAAACGAAAATCATCGACATTCTTATCAGCAGCAATTGGCACCGTTTCAAAAATTTCCATCAAGGTCTGCCCCGCGTACCACGGAGTTTTATCGCTATGGTCAACAACATTGTCGCCATTAAGTGCGGACATAGGGACAAAATACAAACTACTTTGTGCTGAGGCTTTTTGCCCCAGAACTTCGGCCAAGCCCATATAGTCCTGCTGGATTTGGTTGAAGACTTTTTCGTCAAAATCGACAAGATCCATCTTATTAATAGCTACTACAATGCGCTTAATACCCAGCAAAGATGCAATATAAGAATGACGCCGAGTCTGAGTCTGAACACCATAACGCGCATCAATTAAGATGACCGCAAGGTCACACGTGGATGCGCCAGTGGCCATATTACGCGTGTACTGCTCGTGCCCGGGGGTATCAGCAATAATAAATTTACGCTTGGCAGTCGAAAAGTAACGGTAAGCGACATCAATAGTAATCCCCTGCTCCCGCTCAGCCTGCAAGCCGTCCACTAAGAGCGCCAAATCGATTTTCTCACCGGTTGTACCGTGTTTAGCGGTGTCCGATTGTACCGCTTGTAGCTGATCTTCATAAATCATTTTTGAGTCATGCAGTAAACGCCCAATTAAGGTGGATTTACCGTCATCAACACTGCCACACGTTAACAAGCGCAGTAATTCTTTTTGTTCATGCTGAGCCAAGTAGGCGTCAATATCTGTTTCTATCAGTTCGGATTGGTGACTCATTGTTTCCTCAATACCCTTAGCAATTCTTTAACATCTTGACTGCAATTACGCTGTGCTTAATCTCGTATGGTGAGCAATACTGTTTATTACTACTACTTATTGCTACTACATCGACCATACGACGAAAAAGATCTATGTTTTGCGCTTAGCTTCTCGTTTAATTTCGCGATTAAAAATAACCTTCTTGTTTTTTCTTTTCCATTGAGCCTGAGCTATCATTGTCGATCACTCGCCCCTGACGCTCAGAAGTTGTCGTTAATAACATTTCTTGAATGATTTCAGGAAGCGTTGTTGCTTCCGACTCTACTGCCCCGGTTAGCGGATAACAACCTAAGGTACGGAACCGCACCATTTTCTCTTCAACCACTTCATCTTCGCCAATAGGCATACGGTCATCGTCTACCATAATCAGTACGCCATCTTTATTTACAACTGGACGTTTTGCGGCAAAGTATAAGGGAACGATTGGAATGCCTTCAAGGTGAATGTATTGCCAAATGTCCAACTCTGTCCAATTGGATAATGGGAAGACACGAATGCTCTCCCCCTTATTTACCATCCCGTTATAGATATTCCACAACTCTGGACGCTGATTTTTAGGATCCCAACGGTGATTTTCATCTCGAAAAGAATAAACTCGCTCTTTCGCTCGTGACTTCTCTTCATCACGTCGCGCACCACCAAAGGCTGCGTCAAAGCCGTATTTATTAAGTGCCTGCTTGAGGCCAGCCGTTTTCATAATATCGGTATGCTTTGCACTACCATGAGTAAACGGCCCAACGCCAGCATCAATGCCTTCTTGGTTTTTATGCACAATCAGATCAAAGCCGTACTTTTTGGCCATCTTTTCACGAAAGGAGATCATTTCCTTAAATTTCCAAGTCGTGTCTACGTGCATCAAAGGGAAAGGCAGCTTACCAGGAGCAAATGCTTTGAGCGCCAAATGCAACATCACTGCGGAATCTTTACCTACGGAATATAACATTACAGGGTTATCAAACTCTGCAGCAACTTCTCGGATGATATGGATACTCTCAGCTTCTAGTTGCTTCAAGTGGGTCATCTTGTATTCTGTACTCATGTAAGCTGTAGCTCTTTAGTTGTGACTTAAAAATAGACTGATTAGACCGCAAAAGCGCTATTGCATTGCGGGAGGGCGACATAGATGCTTAAAAAGCAAGCGATAACAACAAAAAATCGCAGCGCACCCTAAAATGCTGCCGCGATTATAACCAGTTACCGAACTTTGCGCTTGAGAAAGTGCGTTTTAAGCAGGACTAAGCTCTAACTGAATACCCACGGCTTTTGCTAAGCAAGTAAAGTTAGGAAATGAAGTTGCCACATTCGCGCAATTATTGACGACAATTTCAGCATCAGCGCGTAAAGCGGCAATCGTGAAGGCCATTGCAATACGATGATCTCCGCAACTCTCAACCTCACCGCCTTGTAGCTGACCTCCATGAATAACAATACCGTCTTCCGTGGTTTCGCACTGAATACCAAGAACACTCAGACCATCAGCCATCGATTGAATACGGTCGGTTTCTTTGACGCGAAGCTCTTCGGCTCCAGTTAACCTAGTAACACCTTCTGCGCAGGCAGCAGCAATAAATAATACCGGAAATTCGTCGATCGCTAAAGGCACTTGTGCTTGAGGAATATCAATTCCGATCAACGGTGCATACGTCACCCGGATATCAGCAACTGGCTCACCACCGATTTCTCGCTCATTTTTCAACTGTAAATCGGCTCCCATCTCTCGCAAAATGTTAATCACACCGATACGCGTAGGATTAACACCCACGTGCTGCAAGGTAATATCTGAACCCGGTGTAATCGCAGCGGCAACCATGAAAAATGCTGCCGAAGATATATCTGCAGGCACATCTATATTCGTTGCCGTTAATTTGCCGCCAGACGCAACTTCAGCTGTAGCGCCATTACGCACGACCTCATACCCAAACCCCCGCAACATACGCTCGGTATGATCACGCGTCGGCGCAGGCTCGGTAACACGAGTGCGCCCTTCCGCATACAAGCCCGCCAAAAGCAGGCAGGATTTCACCTGGGCGCTCGCCATCGGCATCGTATAATCAATGCCTTTAAGCTTTGCACCACCAACAACATTAACCGGTGGTCGACCACCTTCTGATGCGTACACGGTCGCCCCCATCTCCTGCAAAGGGCTCGCGACACGACTCATTGGTCGCTTACTGAGTGACTCATCACCCGTTAGCTCGCTTTCAAAATTTTGTCCCGCCAAGATACCGCAAAGTAAACGCATCGACGTACCAGAATTGCCCACACACAGTGGCTTTTCTGGTTTTTTTAAGCCGTGTAATCCAACTCCGTGAATACTCACTCGACCATTATCGGGACCTTCAATATGCACGCCTAGGCTACGAAAAGACTCCAATGTTGCCAGCGTATCCTCGCCCTCAAGAAAGCCTGTAACCTGCGTCACCCCCTCGGCTAGCGAACCCAACATGATGGCTCGGTGCGAGATAGACTTATCGCCTGGCACGCGAAGTACACCTTGAGCCGCTCCACCCGGTGCTACTCGGTAAACCACTTTACCCTCAGAACCTGCAGCGGCATCATCCACGCTTTGATTAAAATAGGTAACAAATTGATCGCGAGCGACTTTGGCCCGCTTGAATACCTGGGTAATATCATCAACATTCTCAGTGCTGATTGCTTCTTTTAAGCGCGCCATATTGGCCGTAAACATATCGATCGAGTCCAATACCGCAGCCTTATTCGCCAATACGATATCCCGCCACATAATCGCATCGCTAGAAGCGATACGAGTAAAATCTCGAAATCCACCAGCCGCGTAACGAAAGATATTTTTATTGTTGCTATCGTTAGCTAGCGTATCAACCAAGGAAAAAGCGATGACGTGAGGCAAGTGACTCGTGGCAGCTAATACCACATCGTGATCTTCAACATCCATATCGAGCACTTGGGCTCCAGCGGCTCGCCATGTGGCTCGCACTCGCTCAATATGTGCCTCGGTATTATTTGGCATTGGAGTGACGATGACGCGGTGCGCCTCGTATAGATCCGCTATTGCTGCGGTAACGCCGCTTTTCTCAGCACCGGCAATAGGGTGCCCAAGTACAATATTTTCGTGAGCGTCGCCGTAAATAGCGTTAACATCCGCTAGAACACTGCCCTTGACGCTAGCACCATCCGTAATGGTGACACTGCTGGGCACATACTTTTTAAGGTCTTTAAGCACCGTCCGCATGGTTAAGGTTGGCACCGCCACGAAGATTAAATCTCCTTCACCGAGCTCGCCCGCAATCTCAGCAACACTTCTGTAAACCCTATCAACAACACCAAGCTCTAAAGCTTTCTCCGCAGTTGTCTGACTACGCGCTATTCCGATAACTTCTGCGCATGCCCGATTTTTTTTCAATGCGAGCGCTAAGCTACCGCCGATGAGACCAATTCCAATTACAACGAGTTTATTAATCACCAAAGGGCTGTCTACCACCGTTATTTACCTACCGAATTAGAGCCGTAGTTTGTGATAGCTGCCCAACAACCAAAGATGGATACTGGGCATTTTCGCGTTAAAGCACGCCTATCGGATATGAGCCCAAGACCCGAAGATCGGATACCTGTTGCGCTACTTCCTTCAGCATAGCACTAATAAGTGGATCGTCTACGTGTCCTATAAAATCGATAAAAAATACGTAATTCCATGTACCGGAAGTCGATGGTCGCGTTTCAACGCGGGTCAAATCAACACCGTGGTGCCCAAAAGGTTTCAACAAAGTATGTAACGCACCCGGTTCATTTTTAGTAGAAGCGACAACAGAGGTTTTATCGTCTCCGCTCGCATCAACCTCCTCCCTACCGATAATGAGAAAGCGGGTGGAGTTATCGGGTTGATCTTCAATATTGCTCTCGAAAGTATCAAGGCCGTATAAGCGAGCTGCTGCTTCACCCGCAATAGCCGCCGCATTCCACTCCCCCTTAATCAAACGAGCTGCCTCAGAGTTACTACTTACAGCAACACGCTCAACATTCGGATAATGCTCATCCAACCACTTGCGACATTGCGCCAAAGACTGGGCATGAGAATACACGCGAGAGATACTTTTCTTATTCGTGACATCAGAAACAAGCAGGTGCTGATGAATCCTCAGCACAACTTCACCGCAAATTCTAACGCCACTGCTCCCGATAAAGTTATCAAGCGTATGAGTAACGACGCCTTCTGTAGAATTTTCTACCGGAACAACACCATACTCACAGGCTCCCGATGCAACCTCACGGAATACGGCATCAATAGCGCCAAATGAATGGGTCACAGCCGAATGGCCAAAATGTTTAAGTGCTGCGGCTTGCGTAAAGGTTCCCTCAGGGCCGAGATAGGCAACATCAATAGGCTTTTCAAGGGCAAGACAGGCCGACATTATTTCGCGAAATAGCCGTGCCATTTCCTCATCTTTGAGGGGACCCTTGTTACGTCCCATCGCCTTGCGCAGTACTTTCGCCTCACGATCGGGGCGATAAAACATCACCTCTTTACCGCCGGAAAAGCGTGACTTAACCTCGGCGACTTCGAGCGCGCAATTTGCACGCGCGCTAATCAAGTCTCCAATAGTTTTATCAATATGATCGATTTTATCTCGCAAGACGCCAAGCATCGACGCCTCAGTATCGGGCGCCGCATCCTGCGAAGGAACTTCTGATGGGTTAGAGTTGTTTTCTGAATCGGTTTTATTAGTCTCGTTAGACACTTAAGCACCTTTTAATTTAATACCACTCAGCTATAAATTATTCCTGATCGTCGCCGCCTTCCTCTGACTCACCTTCAGCCTCGTCGGCCGGCGTATCAGAACTAGCTTCTGCGCCATCAACTACTTGTGCGGGTGAATCACCAGAGTCTTCACCCACTGACTCAACATTATTCTCTTCACTTTCTTCGTCACCGAGGTTCTCTGCGATTCGTTCAAGGCTAACAATATGCTCGCCCGACTTAACCCGAATCAGACGCACACCCTGTGTGTTTCGACCCAAGACCGAAACCTCATCAACACGTGTACGTACTAAGGTACCCTGATCCGAGATCAGCATGATCTCATCACCATTAAATACTTGCACAGCTCCCACCAAAGCACCGTTTCGCTCTGATGTCTGCATCCCAATAACCCCTTGTGACGCACGACCTTTAGTTGGGAAATCTTCAACGCTTGTGCGCTTTCCAAACCCGTTCTCACTTAAGGTTAGCACACAGCCATTCTCTACAGGCACAACCATTGAAATGACGCGACAATCTTCCGCAAGCCGTATACCCCGGACACCTCGAGAGGTGCGCCCCATCGAGCGAACTTTTTCTTCTGCAAAGCGTGCAGCTTTACCACTAGAAGAAAACAAAATAATATCCTGCGCGCCATCAGTAATGGAGGTACCGACCAAGTGATCGCCCTCAACAAGATCGATCGCACGCAAACCAACCGAGCGGGGTCGTGAAAACGCGTCTAATGGCGTC
The DNA here is from genome assembly GCA_002746115.1 of Alteromonadaceae bacterium. GTDB lineage: Bacteria > Pseudomonadota > Gammaproteobacteria > Pseudomonadales > Cellvibrionaceae. The sequence continues at coordinate 57,207 of NVXL01000001.1, read as the reverse complement.
TTCTTAACAGTACCGTTGGCAGTCGCCATAAAGACAAAACGATCTTCATCAAATTGCTTAACCGGCAGCATTGAGGTAATACGCTCCCCCTCTTCCAGTGGTAATAAATTCACCATAGGTCGACCGCGAGCCTGACGTCCAGCAACCGGAATCTGGAAAACTTTTAACCAATAAACCTTACCTGCATTGGTGAAGCACAAAATATAATCATGCGTACTCGCAATCAGAAGCTGCTCGACAAAATCTTCATCTTTTACCGAGGTCGCCGCTTTACCTTGCCCGCCCCGGCGCTGCGCCTGGTAAGCATCCAATGGCTGGCTTTTAGCATAGCCACCGTGAGAAATCGTAACAACACGATCCTCTTCGGTAATAAGGTCTTCTTCATTCAGATCTAACTGGGAATTATGAATCTCAGTACGACGATCATCTCCATATTCAGCAAGAATATTTTCGAGCTCTTCACGAATAACCGCCATTAAGCGTGTGCTGTCACCTAAAATTTCGAGGTATTCCCCGATAAGGATTAACTTTTCGCTGTACTCGCTAAGTAACTTATCATGCTCCATACCAGTCAAACGATGGAGACGTAACTCCAAGATGGCACTAACCTGTGCGGGAGAAAGGTAATAGCTACCGTCTTCTCGCATACCAAATTCAGACCCTAAGTCATCCGGCTTACAAGCATCATCGCCCGCACGCTCTAAGAATTGACCTATCGCTGAAATTGACCACCCACGCGCCAACAACTGCTCTTTCGCTTCTGAAGGTGACGCTGACGCTTTAATCAAGGAGATAACTTCGTCGATATTTGCGATAGCAACAGCCAAACCTTCTAAGACATGTCCACGCTCCCGGGCTTTTCTCAATAGATATATCGTACGACGTGTCACCACCTCGCGACGGTGTTTAATAAAGCACTCAAGCAAATCTATTAAGTTAAGTATCTTTGGCTGACCATCAATAAGCGCAACGATATTGATACCGAATACGTTTTGTAATTGCGTCTGAGTATAGAGATTGTTAAGCACCACCTCAGCCATATCAGTGCGTTTGATCTCAATCGCTATGCGCAAGCCGTCTTTGTCCGACTCGTCGCGAATCTCAGAAATACCTTCAAGCTTTTTATCTTTTACAAGTTCAGCAATCTTTTCAATTAGACGTGCTTTGTTAACTTGGTAGGGAATCTCGTGAACAATAATGGACTCACGATTAGTCTTTTCGTTGGTAACCACTTCCGCTTTTGCGCGCACATATATACGGCCACGACCGGTACGATAGGCCTCCAAAATTCCCGCACGACCATTTATGATTGCACCAGTTGGGAAGTCAGGACCAGGTATAATCTCCATTAAATCCTCAAGGCTTGCATGGGGATTGTCGACCATATGAATACAGGCACTAACCACTTCACGCAGGTTGTGAGGCGGGATATTAGTCGCCATGCCCACCGCAATACCGGAGGAGCCGTTAACCAATAAGTTAGGTACACGTGAAGGCAATACTTCTGGGATATGTTCTGTGCCGTCGTAGTTCGGCACGAAGTCGACGGTTTCTTTGTCGAGGTCAGCGAGAAGTTCATGAGCGATCTTGGACATACGGATTTCGGTATATCGCATCGCTGCAGCGTTATCACCATCAACAGAACCAAAGTTCCCCTGACCATCCACCAGCATGTAGCGCAAGGAGAATGGCTGCGCCATCCTTACGATTGTATCGTATACTGCGGAATCACCATGAGGGTGATACTTACCAATAACATCACCAACAACACGAGCGGACTTTTTATAAGGCTTGTTCCAGTCGTTATTAAGCTCGTTCATGGCGAATAAAACACGTCGATGTACAGGCTTGAGGCCGTCGCGCGCATCAGGCAAGGCCCGACCAACAATGACGCTCATGGCATAGTCCAAATAGGACTGCTTCAATTCATCTTCAATATTTACGGGAATAATTTCTTTAGCTAGATCGCCCATATAATTCGATGGTCCTCACGTCTTTCACTTACAACAAACAATAAAACCGCGCTAAAGCAAACTGTAGCGTAAGCGGCAGCAACCTGGATTTTTATTATCCCCACGCGCAGTATTCAGTATGATGAATTCGCTATCCGCAAGCATATGTGCCGCGGCAACTGACGTGATTTTAAGCGGTGAATAGTACCATAAACTGGCCTTCGGTATGCTAAGGATTTGCGCTTTTGACCGCTTTTAATAGTATACTTTACGCCGTTAACCTAAGCGCTTTCCTTGGCGCCAAAAGTTAGGTCAATCCTTAACCAATTAGACAATCTCCCTGCTCTTTGCTCCCCGCTATGCGGTAATAGCATCACGGCAGTAAGGTGGTATCGACAAATGTCGATGCATCATGGCTAAAGCACAGGTATTTAGCCGCAGACCTTTTTGGGTAAGCCTACAAGCATGCAACACAACGCCTATACCGAGAAGCCAGTGCAAAATGTCGATTTAATCATTCATGCGACGTGGATGATTCCAATAATTCCGCGTGATACCGTTTTACAGAATCAAGCTATCGTTGTAGACAATGGCAACATCATTGATATTTGTAACCAAGGTGAATCTACACTACGCTATCAAACCAAAGAGCTGATCACCCTCGACGAGTATGTCGTGCTACCAGGCTTAATCAACACTCAGGCTCACGGCGCGATGTCACTTGTCACGACTAACAACAGCACGGCTAAAACATCTCTCGAACAACACCTTTGGCCAATCGAGCAAACCTGGTGCGATGAAGCTTTTATTCATGACGGCCTCCAGTTAGCTATGGCAAAAATGCTGAGCTCCGGCACCACCTATTTCAGCGATATGTATTTTTTCCCCAAGGTCGCCGCTAGCGCAGTACACGAAGTCGGCATGCGTGCTCAGATCAGCTTTCCGATATTGGACGCTAGTAACGCTTGGGCAAGTGACGCCGACGACCATATCAGCAAAGGCCTCAGCTTATACGATCATTATGGCGCACACCCTTTAATCAACATCGCCTTTGGCCCATATTCGGCTAGCAGTGTTAGTGATCAAACCTTAAATAAAATTGCCACTTACACCAACGAGCTACAAGCTAACCTCCAAATTCGCTTGCACGAGACCGTGGCTGAAATACAGCAGTCCATGGCGCTAAGCGGTAAACGTCCTAGTCAGCGACTTGCAGATTTCGGCCTGTTAACGCCACACACTCAGTGCCTAAACATGGCTCACATCGATGACGGTGACATCGCCCTACTCCAACTCGGGGGCAGCCACGTTGTCGTTTGCCCAAGTGCGAACACAAAGTACCAGCACTCGGCTCAACGTTTAATAGACGCCGACATTAACGCTTGTATCAGCACTGGCGATGGCACCACCAGCAAAAACCTCGACATACTCAATGAAGTACAATTAGCGACGCTGCTGAATAAGCCTGCTTGCGATGACGGCAGCACCGTTAGCGCTGGCCGCAAAAACGCTATCACAAGCCTAGAAATGGCCACTATCAATGGAGCCCGAGCACTCGGACGAGAAGAAACACTTGGCTCAATTGAGGTAGGCAAGCAAGCCGACCTCTGCGCCATTGCCCTCGACGGGTTAAACCATATTCCGCAGCATGACCCCATTAACACGCTAACAAGCAATACCAGCGGGCTCAAAGCCTCCCATGTATGGGTGAAAGGCCGATGCCTGCTGCAAAATCATCAATTAACCACAATTGATGAGCGTAAATTGCGCCAGCGGGTACAATACTGGCAGCAACTTTTATCTCCCACTTCGCCTTCGGTAATCACAAAATGAACACAGTGCATCAGAACGTCGACCCAGAAGAAATCGCAAAGTTTGAACGCCTCGCAAGCCGTTGGTGGGATAAAGAGGGGGAATTTAAACCTCTACATGAAATCAATCCTCTGCGCGCCAACTATATTGCTAGCAAGGCCGAGCTATCTGGCAAGAAGCTAATCGACGTCGGTTGTGGAGGCGGTATTTTATGTGAATCAATGGCTCAAAACGACGCCCTTGTGACCGGTGTCGATATGGGCGAGGCGCCACTTGAAGTTGCCAAGCTACATAGCTTGGAATCGGGCGTTGAAGTCTGTTATGAAAAAAGCACCGCTGAAGACTACGCTCAAGCGCACCCAGAACGGTTTGATGTATTAACCTGTATGGAAATGCTAGAGCACGTGCCAGACCCAAAGCAAACTATTGCGGCATGCGCAGACCTTGTTCGACCTGGCGGCGATTTGTTTTTCTCCACCCTCAACCGTACCGCAAAATCTTGGGCTTTCGCCATCGTCGGCGCAGAATACATTTTAAAGCTTTTGCCCAAAGGCACCCACGATCACAAGAAGTTTATTCGCCCAAGTGAACTTGCCACTTGGTTACGTGACGCTAATTTGGAACTGGTTGATACCTGTGGCCTAGTCTACAATCCATTCACTCAACACTACTCAATTAGCCAAAGTGACATTAGCGTCAATTACATGATGCATGTTAAAAAACCATTATCCTAAGCCCCATAGCCCCATCAACAATCAGCCTACAACAACCGGTATTTTTATGAGTTTACGCGCTGTGTTTTTTGACCTTGACGGAACGCTACTCGATACCGCTCCAGATTTAGGAGGTGCGCTGAATCGTTTACTCGACGTTAAAGGCAAAACCCGCATTGCCGACGACATCGTCAGGAACGAGGTTTCCAATGGGGCTTACGCATTAATTGAGCTCGGCTTTGGCGCTAAAATTGGCGACCAGAAAACCGAAGCTTTGCGCCAAGAATTACTCGATATTTATACCGCCAATATTGCCGTGCTCACCACCGCATTTCCGGGTATAAAAAACCTCATTGAAAAGCTAGCGAGTGAGAATATTCTTTGGGGTATCGCAACAAATAAGCCTTGGGTCTACACAGAGCCATTACTCAAGCATTTTCAATTCGCAAGTGAGCCACAATGTGTAATTTGCCCTGAGCATGTCAAAACACGTAAGCCTGACCCTGAATCACTCTATTTAGCTTGTGAACAAGCCGGATGCTCAATTGCTGAAGCCGTTTATATTGGCGATCACGAGCGGGATATTCAATGCGGCCAACGCGCCGAGATGACAACTATAGCCGCAAGCTATGGCTATATAGCAGATAAAAATTTGGTATTACAATGGGGCGCAGACTATTGTGTAAGTAGTGCTGATGAGATTTGGCCGATATTAAAAACACTGTAAACCCGAATCTTCCCTACATATATACCAATCCCCACAAAAACCACCGCTAAGCGGTGAAAAACATACAAGTGACGGCAATGACTACCCCCTCTACATTTCAGAAATACCAGGCGCCTAAAGGCTTATTAGACGATAAAATCATTCTCGTTACCGGCGCAGGTGACGGTATTGGCAGAGTCGCTGCGTTGTATTATGCAAGCTTTGGAGCCACCGTCATTCTTCTTGGCCGCACCTTAAAAAAGCTCGAAGCGGTATATGATGAAATTGAAAACCAAGGCAACCGTCAACCCGCTATATTCCCGATGAACTTTGAAGGCGCGGCTGAACAAGACATTGTGAGTTTGCACGACGCCATCTCCGAAGAGTTTGGCCGCTTAGACGGCATTCTCCATAATGCCGCAGAACTTGGCGCTCAAACCCCAATCAGCAATTACGCCTTGGAGACTTGGAATAAACTACTTCAGGTCAACATAACTGCGCCGTTTATGATCACAAAAGCCTTGCTCCCTCTACTATCAAAGGCTGATAACGCTAGTATTTTATACACTTCATCCTCTGTCGGTCATCAAGGTAAAGCCTACTGGGGTGCTTATGCCGTGTCCAAAGCCGCCGGCGAGAATTTTGTGCAAGTACTTGCTGATGAGCTTGATGGCAGTTCGGTTCGAGTGAACTCAATTAACCCGGGGCCAGTACGTACCGGTTTACGCGCTAAAGCCTACCCAGCGGAAGACCCTGCAACAGTTGCACTGCCAGAAGCTGTTATGCCGACGTATTTATATTTGATGGGTGAAGACAGTAAGAGCCTTAACGGCGAACATATTAACGCTCAAGAGTAACCTTAGGTCTTAATACTTAATACTAACCCCTGAACGTAAAGATAAGACACTTACTGCATATCCGCTGATTCACTACCAGGTGATTGGGTCGGTGGTGAGCCCATTGGCTCAGAATCAACAGGTTTGGGGTCTACAGCCATTGAAGCCCGAGCAGAAGGCGCTGACCGTATAACAGGCTTCTCTGCCGTCTTCCGCTCCTTCTGCATTTTTTTAGCCTTTGCTCGACTTTGAAATGTTTTACGGATCGCATCTAACGCCGTTTTTAAGCGACTTTTCTTGGGCTCAACCGTGGCAACTTGCCCAGCTCCCATTGGCTGAATTTTTGTTGCTCCTGCTTGTTGTGGCGAATTCGCACTACCCACATTATCTCTATTTTGGTCGCTGTAGTAAACTCGTGCCGGCTCCCGAACGACAGGCGCCGGCATGGGTATTGGCGTTGCCGGTGGCGCGAGCTCTCTATACCCAGCAATAGCGCCTGGATAGGTTTGCACATGAACCAAGCTATCAAACCAGTGGCTTTTAACAATGTCGTCTTGGAGAGCAATGTGTAAATAACGCACCTCTTCATCCATTTTTCCGTAATGCAGTAACAGCAAGAACTGACCATTGCGATACTGTGATCGCGTCATGCGGTAAGTGTAAATTTCCTGCCCAGGTAAACGCTGCTGGATACGATAAGGATCACCTAGATTGGCTACGACCCAAGATTTTTCACTCCGGTCACGACGAATCTGCTTAAAGAACTGCTCCGGAACCGCGCCTTCGTTATCTTCATAAGCGATACGATCAGAGATGGAGCAACTCTCCAAGATAAATACAGCACAAGCGGCTAAACAGAAAAGTGCGAGCCTTGAGATATAATTGCCAATTAAACTAAGCACTGACGGCAACCTTCTTCGGACGCGCTTGCTTAACAGGCGTATCTTGCTGGTGAAGTAATTGCATTAACTGGATTTCTGAAGAAGACAAACCGCTATTGACGGCAACTTGATCACTATCAATGCCACGCTCGATGAGTTTTTGTGCCTGCGCATAAGAGAAGTCCAAGTCGTTCGTTCTCATCTCTTCCTGTGCTTTGTGCAAACTCCGCGCACGCGCTTCTAGCCTAAGAATTTTTTCTCCCATACCAATCGCGCCAGCATTTAACATTTTGAACCGACGTTGTAGCTTACCTACTTCGAGATGATGCTTTTTTTGCATAGCTGAAATATAACAAAGCGTGACCACAGTCGATATCAACACACTCAAAGTCACTGCCAACGCTAATATTAGCGCAGAGCTCACGATCTGATTTATGTACTCCATAATCTACCTCAATTATCTTGTGCAGCACATAAAAAGCGGGGTTTTTAAGGGTGCACGTTTAGAACATCGACATCTCGACCCATTCATCTTCGGTAAGCAGCTTCTCAAGATCCACCAAAATCAACAACTCGTTATTTTTATGACTCACGCCTTGAATAAATTTGGCGCTCTCATCGTTACCGACACTCGGTGCCGTTTCAATCTCTGATTGGCGTAAGTACACCACTTCAGCAACACTATCGACCAAGATTCCGGTCACATGTGTCTCGGCCTCAATGATCACTATGCGCGAACTGTCCGTCACCTCGTCCGAGGGCAAACCAAAGCGGCTACGGGTATCGATCACTGATACGACGGTGCCACGCAGGTTGATAATGCCAATCACATAGCTTGGCGCTCCCGGCACCGCAGCAATCTCGTTGTAGCGCAACACTTCTTGCACTTGCATCACGTTAATGCCGTATTTTTCACCGGCTAATTTAAAAGTGACCCACTGCAATTCAGGATCGGCATTTTCTTCTTTTTTACGAATATTGACAGCCATGGCCATGTTCCTGCCTGTATAAAGAAAGGGACCAGCACTCAAGGACTGAGTCAAAATTCAGCCACTTTTATGATGATTACCTTCTTAATATAGTTAATAGCAGCTTCTATGCCAGCATTAAGCAGTGGATTAATTGGAATGTAGATTCTTATCGGCGCCATCAAGCTGAATCGCCATCTGAGGGATATCAATCAGTACGCACATTTCAGTTTTTACCGTGCCCGCTAACCACGCGCGCTTGCTGCGTTCACCACGCCATTTCACAGCGTCAGGTTCAAGCTTAAGTGCTTGTTTGACGCAGTCTACAGCTAATCCCCAAGGGTGACCGTCAATGGTAATAACGTAACCTGCTTCTGAGGTAAATGCAGGGTCATACTTTTCCGGCATGACCAAGAGTGCGGTATTAACGACTCGAATATCACCGAGTTTGCTTGGAAGCAAGCCCATAAACCAATCCGACTGTCCAAATACTGGTGCCAGTTTATCTGTCAGCGGTACGATTTGCCCTAAGGCGACCAAGGGCACGGCAAGTGTCAAACCACTGACTTCGAACATCAGTACTTCAAATTCTCGCTGAGCCCATACCGGCCTGCCATTTTTTTGCCACTTGAGAAAAGTTGAAACTTTCTCGTCGGTATTTTGACTCGTTCTTGCGGCGGGATCTGACTCTGAATCAGCATGCGCTTTTTGTTCAGACTGAACTACCGCCTCTTTGACCACAGGAACAACAGTGACACTTTCAGCGGTTTTCTGTTTTAACGCTTTTTTGTCGACCACCGTTGGTCTACTTAGCGGACTATTCAGTACTTTTTTAGCCAAGGGCTGAGACAGCATGGACTGTAATCTTTGACGCTTCTGCTCTTCAAGAACACTCAACTCTTGCTCGGCGCTTACAAAAGCACGAGGCGAAGTTCTGGGCTGACTTTTAGTTTCGAGTTTAGGCGCTACCCTCGGTTCGGGTTTAGGCTCAGGTCTGGGCTCTTGTTTTAGCTCTGACCTTAGGTTTCGCTTGAATTCCGGCTTAGGCTCTTGCTTGACTCTAAGCGTAGGTTTCGGTAACGATTCAGACTGAACTTGTATGCGCTGAGAAATAGCAGGTGCAGCCGCTTTAGAAATGAGCTTAGCCGGCTTCCGTTTTGGCAGCGCTGATACAGGAATTTCAGGGGCAGACTGGTTTGCATAATTTTTGGTATTACTGGCGGTATTACTTTCAGTATTAGTGCCGGCATGAGCATTATCGGGATTTTTCTTGAGAGGCTCCGTCTCGACTGCGGGTTTCGTTTTGTTGACAACATTGATATCAATACCCGGTTCAACACCTGAATCAGCGCCTAAGTCGGAGTCCGTATCAAACAACAGATCATCTAAATAGTTTTGCAATACTTGGATCTGACGATGATTTTTGCTGTGTGGTTCTGAATCCGCCATACCCGCCCCTTAAGTCCCTAACTTACGCACAGGCGCGCACGCTTCACGCATTAAATGATTGAATAGTGACTGGTACGCTTCTACGCCTCGGCCGCGCGGGTCAAAAATATCGGGCGGCACCCCAGCTTTACTCGCATCCCTAAGCCGAGTATCAATTGGAATTCTCCCCGGCCATACCATATCACCCCAGGTATTTCGTATTGTTCGTAAACTTCCCACAGAAGCTTGTGTACGTCGATCAAACATTGTCGGAATAATAATTCTAGCCAGGGGCTGCTTACGTGATCGTCCCAACATCTCCAAAGTATGCAAGATACGCTCAAGCCCGTTAAGCGCTAAGAATTCAGTCTGTACAGGAATTAGCAACTGTTGACACGCCGCTAGCGCGTTGACCATCAACACCCCCAGAATCGGCGGGCAATCAATTAAACACAAATCAAAATCGTCCGCTATTAGACCGAGGGCTTTACCCAACACTAATCCCATGCCGTCTCCGATGCCTTGGCGCTCTAAAGTCGCTAAGGCCATAGAAGCAGACAAAACATGGATGTCCTCGTAAGGTGTCGGTGTAATTGCATCGAGAATTAATTGGGACGACAAGCGTTTCTTATTTTCGAATATCGTAAACGCATTGCCCTCTACTCGATCCTGATCAATTTTAAAGTACGCACTCAAGGAGCCATGCGGATCAAGGTCGACCAAGAGCACACGACGATCAGTGGAAGCCGCAATTCCGCCCACAGCTACCGCCGTGGTGGTTTTACCCACGCCTCCTTTTTGATTGGCAACGGTCCAGATTTGCAATGTACTTACCTACCTTAATTGTGACTCACAAGGGGAACCCCCTCCGATTACATAAAGCACTGCAAATAACACGCCGATCTGCCGCTTTAATGCTCTAAGGTGATTCGATTACTTTATTTAGTCGAGGTAAATCGGGGTCACTCGTAAAGAGTAATCCCCCACCTTGTAATTTTAGCGGTTTTAATGCCGAAGGGCTGGAATTATCTATGCGCCCCGGGGCTTCCAAGGGCGTAATGGGCGCGACGGAAGTCGTCGGAGCTTGCATTTCTGCAGCCACTGAGCCAGCGTTGCCTACCGACGCTGGCTCTGGTGCAGGCCCTATAGTCTCTTGCTCAGACATAGGTACCATCTGACGAGATATTCGTAGCACCACCCGTCGGTTTCTAGCGCGGCCCTCAGCCGTCGCATTATCGGCAACCGGTTGATACTCACCCCAAGCAACGGCAGTAAGTTGCCGGGGATTAACGCCTTGGTAAGCCAACAAGCTAACAATCGAAACCGCGCGCGCCGAAGACAGCGCCCAATTATCAGCGAACTGTGACGTGCTGATCGCGACATCATCCGTATGACCATGCACGCCAATCGCGTTGTCTATGGGTGCGAGCAGGTCAGCTAATTGCGAGAAAAGGCTCCGCGCATCACGTTGGATTTTTGCGCTGCCCGATTCAAATAAAATCTGAGAAGGCAAGCTAATATCAACCCACTGCTCACGCAGATCAATATCCACTAACTGCTGATCCAGTAAGGGGGCTAACACCGACTGGAGCTGTTGTGCAAACTGCTCGATATCTACGGTATTGGTGTTCGCTGCATTCGTGTCACCGGGCACCGAAGTATTCTTAATACCTGAAGGCGCAAATACTTGTGACAGCGTATCCGAGAGCACTTTATATTTTTGTTCGTTGACTTGAGAGACGGAATACATCACCACGAAAAACGCAAACAACAAGGTGATGAAATCGGCATAGGAAACCAACCATCGCTCGTGGCTTATACTGCTTTTTATGGGCTCTCTGCGAATCATAGAATTCTAATAACATTTGAACGGAACGGGATCTAGATACTAAACAGTACTAACCTAAAAAGCCGCTGAGTTTCATCTCAATCGCTTTGGGATTCTCTCCCTCCGCAATGGAAATAATACCCTCAATAATCAACTCACGATAATGAGACTGTTCTTTAATGCAACCTTTAAGCTTATTCGCTACTGGTAAAAACAAAAGATTGGCAAGCACTACACCATAGATCGTGGCAACAAACGCTACCGCAATACCAGGGCCTAACTGATCGGGCTCGGACAGGTGCTGCATAACATGAATCAAGCCAATGACGGCACCAATAATACCAATGGTCGGGGCATAACCGCCCATGCATTCGTAAAACTGCACAGCCTCAAGATCGCGTTGCTCTTTGACAATCAAATCCGTCTCCATAACACGCCGAATCACTTCCGGCTCACTGCCGTCCACTAAGAGCTGTAATCCTTTCTGGGCAAATTTGTCTGGTTCATGTTCTGACGCGTTTTCAAGCCCTAGCAGGCCTTCTTTACGTGCTGCCATAGACCAAGAAACCACAAGCTTGATACCGCTTTGACACGACTTCGCAGGTGACCAAAAGATCCACCGAAATAACAAACCCGCACGACGGAAACTATTCATAGGCGTTTGCAGCATGGCGGCACCCAAAGTACCTCCCACCACGATCAAGGCAGCAGAACCATTGATTAAAGAAGACCAACTACCGCCTTCGAGGAAGTTACCTCCGATCAATGCGGCAAAGCCTATGATGACACCAAGGATGGTTAAAACATCCATAATACCGGCAGCCTAAGTGTTGTCGAATAATACTGTATCACCCATACCTCACTTAAAGTTCGCTCATTAACTTGCGGGCAATATCCTTGATAGGCAGGATGCAACTAGTAATATTATGCTTCTCAACCGAGGCAGGCATGCCATATACCACACTGGTGGCACGATCCTGACTCCATATCGTGCCGCCTTTTTCTTTAATTAATCGCGCCCCATCGCAACCGTCAGACCCCATACCAGTCAACATAATACCAAGCACGCCGTCACCGTAAATAGACGCCGCCGATGCAAACGTAATATCCACGCTAGGTTTGTAATTCACCCGGTCATCGCCATCAATAACCTTAACGCTACGCCCTCCACGCTCAAGCATCATCTGCTTACCGCCTGGTGCGACCCACACAAAACCTTGCTCAACCCGAGACCCGCTTTCTGCCTGCGCCACCGTTAATGCGGATTGACGGTTCATGCGTTCAGCAAAGGCCTGTGTGAAATTTTCAGGCATATGCTGTGCAATTAAAATAGGCACCGGAAAGTTCGCGGGTAAGCGGCAAATCACCTCCGCCACGGCAACCGGCCCACCAGTGGAGGCTCCAATAACTAACAACTTTACCTTGCCTTTGAGTCGGCGGGTAGGCATCGCTCGAGCGGGAGGAGTCTCCGCCTGTCGATCGCGTGCAGCATTGTTACGGAGTGCCGCATCAGCGCTTGAAGATGGTGGCGTATATCGACCCGAAATTCGCTCGCGAGAATCCGGAGTATTTGTATGGGCAACTCGTCTATGCGTCGTATTACGACTATTACTATCAAGCTTATTGTTTGACAGAGCGCTACTTGCAGCGGGAGTGCTATCTGTAAAGCTACGAGCACTTCTCGGCTTTGCATTACCGGCGAATAATAATAATTTTTCGTGAAGTTTTTCCTTAAAGGTTCTGGCATTGCCAGCGACTTCAGCAAAGTTTTTATTCATGAAGTCGACTGCGCCCGCTTCCAGCGCGTCGAGCGTAATCTTAGCCCCCTCATAGGTCATGGAGGAGAACATAACAATAGGAACAGGGTTCGCGGCCATGATAGCGCGCACCGCAGTAACGCCATCAAGAAAGGGCATCTCATAATCCATCGAGATAATGTCAGGCTTTAACTTAGCCGCCATATCAATGGCTTCCTGACCATTGGCAGCAATACCGATGACGTTTAGCTGGGGATGCTCATCAATAATTTCTTTCAATCGCATTTGAAAAAAATTTGAATCTTCCGCAATTAACACTCGGTATTGCACAACACCTCCAAAAGGTAAATAAGCACATTAATTCATCAGGCCGTGCCGATACCAAAGCGTTAGGCTGCGTGCCCGACATAATTTTTAAGCATGCTAGGGATATCGAGAATGAGTGCAATGGTGCCGTCGCCAGTAATCGTAGCCCCTGCCATACCCGGCGTACCTTGTAACATTTTGCCCAAGGGTTTAATCACCACTTCTTCTTGACCGATTAGCTGATCAACAACAAAGCCGACGCGTTGAGTGCCGACCGATACGATAACCACATGACCTTCGCCAGGCTCTTCGTCCTCATAGTAACCACGAATCAGCCAACGTTTGAGATAAAAGATGGGAATGGCTTTTTCACGAATAGTGATGCACTCTTGGCCATCAACAACGTTACTCTTGGCCAGATCCATATGAAATATTTCATTAACACTTGCCAATGGCAACGCAAACGTTTGCGCCGCCACACCGATCATTAAGGTCGGCATAATCGCTAGCGTTAGCGGCACCTTGATAATAATTTTGGTGCCTTCATCAACTATCGAATTGATTTCGATAGTACCGTTTAACTGGTTGATCTTGGTTTTCACCACGTCCATGCCAACACCGCGGCCAGACACGTCTGAAATCTCCGTTTTAGTCGAGAAGCCTGGCGCAAAGATCAGATTAAAAGCTTCCGGATCGGTTAATCGACTTGCGGCATCGGCGTCATAAAGCCCCTTTTCAACGGCTTTACTACGCAACATGTTAGGATCCATGCCGCCACCGTCATCGGTGATAGACAATAAAATATGATCCCCTTCTTGCTCTGCCGCCAAGATAATCTTACCCGTACGTGGTTTTTTCTTGGACTCCCGAACATCCGGCAGTTCAATGCCATGATCTACCGAGTTTCGAACCAAATGCACCAAAGGGTCGGCCAGTGCTTCAACTAAGTTTTTATCGAGATCTGTTTCCTCACCTTGTAACTCAAGGTTGATTTCTTTTTTAAGGTTTCGGGCTAAATCACGTACAACACGAGGGAAACGACCAAAGACCTTTTTAATTGGCTGCATCCGCGTTTTCATCACGGAGGTCTGTAAATCACCGGTCACAACATCGAGATTCGCCACCGCTTTTTGCATGGCTTCATCGGAGCTCTCAATACCCAATCTCACTAAGCGATTACGCACCAACACCAACTCTCCAACCATATTCATAATATCGTCAAGCCGCTGGGTATCTACACGAACAGTCGTCTCGGCCACTGCACTAGGCGAACCTTGCTGAGCAGCTGAATTCGCCTTTGCAGGTGCCGCAGCACGTGGGGAGTCCACTTGCAGGGTGTCATTTGCAGAAGGTGCCGCTTTTAACGCAGGCTTAGTACTGATAGGGGCTTCTTTGGCACTCATGTCGGCTACGCGCGTATCAACTGCCGGTGTCGCAATCAACTCATTCGGTGCTTTGCCTTTGCCGTGTAACTGGTCGAGCAGATTTTCAAACTCATCATCAGAAATTAGAGTACCGTCAGCTTTTACGGCAGGCGCTACAGCAACTTTTTTAGGGGCAACTCTGGCGGCAGGGTCGTCCTTTCCTGGCCCCTTACCTACACCATGTAATTGATCTAATAAGTTTTCAAATTCATTGCCGGATATTTCGTCCTCACTTACAACACTTGCTGCGGGGCTGCTCGCTTTAGCTGCAACCACGGGGGGCGCACTTGGCTCGTTTGCACCGGGACCATTACCAGATCCATGCAAGGAATCTAGCAGTGACTCAAATTCGTCGTCGGTAATTTCGTCGCCATCGTTGCTTACACTCGCTGCAGGGGCAGCAGCTGGAGCTTGAACTTTGGGTTGATCTCCAGTCTCACTAATCGCATCAAGAAAGTCTTCAAACTCATCATCGGTAATATCGATGTCTTTGCCGGCTGTGTGGGTACTTTTAGCATCATCTATAAACAAAGAGATGCCATTATCATCTTCTACTGGTGCAGACACTGAAGCTCGTGCGGCTTGGACTGGCGCCGCTGGGGCGTCAGCAACACTCTCACCAAGGACTAACTTCTCGAGCTTGGCAATTAATTCTGGCGTTGCGGGAACTGGATCCTCGCCATTTGATATTTGAGTAAATTGATCATTAACAGCATCAAGCGCTTGCAGTACGACATCCATCAAGTCCGAGGTCACTGCGATCTGACCATTGCGCAAATTATCGAACAGATTTTCCGTCACATGGCAACAATCCACCATGGCATTTAGCTGCAAAAAACCAGCGCCGCCTTTTACCGTGTGAAAACCTCGGAATATTGCATTGAGCAAGTCTTTGTCATCGGGGCGTTGCTCCAGATCGACCAGCTGCTCAGATAGATGTTCGATAATTTCCCCAGCTTCCACAAGGAAGTCCTGGAGTATCTCTTCATCTTCGCCAAAACTCATTCGCATCCCCTACTAAACATATCGATATTTAGCCTGTTAAGTCGCGCAGAATTGTACATCTAGAACCCCAGGCTCGATAAAAGGTCGTCCACCTCATCCTGCCCATTCACCACGTCATTTCGTTTTTCGGCGTGGATTTGTGGCCCTTCGGCCTCAGAGTTCAATGCGGGAGCCTCAACAGCTTTCGCGCCCTCGGCTTCCCCGCTGGCAATGCCCGTCATTTTCTCCACTTGACCGGCGATGCGCATGAGGTTAACCAACTCTCTTTCAACATCAGTTACTAGTGTAATTACTTTATTCAATACTTGGCCAGTCAAGTCTTGATAACCCTGTTCGAGGATTATATCTTGTAAGCTAGCATTTAATATCTGAGTCCCCTCACCCATTTGATTAAGAAATTCATCAATCCGGGAATAGAGGGTTTTGAATTCTTCTTTGGTAATTTCACGGCGTTTAAGTCGCTCCCAATCTTCCTTGAGGCGCATGGACTCTTGCCCAAGGCTCATAGCTATTGGAGCAACAGCTTCAACCTTGTCCATGGTTTTATCCGCAGCACCCTGAGTCATCTCAATAACCCATTGCAAGCGATTGGTAGCGTCGTGAATTTCCGAGCTTTTCACTTCGGGCGGATCGGCACTCAAGTCAGCATCGACGTGGAAATTAACGATAGCGTCATGCAAGCCCCGAGTCAGCTGGCCAACCGAATTGAAAATTGGGGTATTGCGTGCGTCAGTTAGACTATAAATTATCTCAGTAGCCTCATCTAACTGACCATTTTGCAGCTTATCAGCTAGATGATTCGCGCACTGCCGCAGCTGCGCATTAAACTCTTCGTCGTCGTGAATAGGTTCAGAGGTATCCATGAAGCGGCCTTAAATTAGTATGATTTTAACCTTCTACACGCTCAAATATTTTATCGATTTTTTCTTTAAGCACCTGTGCTGTGAAAGGCTTGACCACATAACCATTAACACCAGCTTGAGCTGCCTCAATAATTTGGTCTCGCTTGGCTTCAGCGGTCACCATCAGCACGGGAAGCGACACCAACTTGCCATCGGCACGCACCTCTTTAAGGAGGTCAATACCGGACATGCCAGGCATGTTCCAATCCGTTACTAAAAAGTCAAAATCACCACTTCGCAACATAGGCATCGCGGTAGAACCGTCATCAGCCTCGTGCGTATTGGTAAACCCCAAGTCTCTTAAAAGATTCTTGATTATCCGACGCATGGTCGAAAAGTCATCAACAATCAAAATTTTCATGTTTTTGTCCAACGCAACCTCCAATAGTCCGGCTTCGAGGGTTTAGAATTATGCCTATAAAACGGCAAGAATCTGCTGCCTATATACTAAGTTAACTTATCTCAGAACAATTTTACGCTCTAAGATAAGGACAACCCGACCAACCAAAAACCTAAATTTTAAAACTGTCACCGGAAAACTAAAACTCTAAGTATCCGCAGTTTAAAACCATTGAGTCTAAACAGAACTTGTCTAAATCAATCTCATCTTGTTTACAAGTCTAGTCGCTTGTCGGCAGTCATCCAGTTTTTAACACAAGGATTTGAATAATTTGATCAATCCCTAGTTTACAGATGCTTGTGTGACGCCCAAAATACCTTTAATTTCACTGAAAATACTGACCCATGACCAGCCAAGCCTCTTATTACGTACAACAAGTAGATTTTAGTCAAAGTATTCAACGCCAGCATCTGGAGCAAATGCTGATCGCTTATTCTGAGGACGAGATGGGCGGAGGAAAAGCTCTGAGTAAATCGCTCACCAAACGCAGTATCGAACTACTGGCGTCCAAACCCTATGCTTTTAGCTTCCTTTGCTATCAAGAGGATACTCCGGTAGGCTTCGCTAACTGCTTAGAAGCACTCTCAACCTTTTCAGCCGAAGTTGTCATCAATATTCATGACTTAGCTGTAGTCCCCGAACATCGCAACAAAGGCTTATCTCAAAGGTTACTGCAAAGCATTGAAGGCTTCGCTCGCCAACAGAACGCCTGTAAAATAACGCTTGAAGTCCTTGAGGGAAACAAGCGTGCTCGCAAAATTTATCAAAAATTCGGCTTTGACGGTTTTTCGCTCGACCCAGACACAGGCAATGCCTTATTTTGGCAAAAAAAGCTCTAGGGAGCTTTACGGGTTTGATTTTGCGCCAGAGCCTGTTTATCCTTGCCGTTTATTAATTACAGGCTTTAAATCGCTATGAAACTTGCGGTGCTAATTTCTTTTTCAGGCGCAGGTGGCGTCGAACGCATGGTGATGAACTTGGTACGCGAGTTCGCTCAACAGTATGAGCAGCTTGACCTATTAGTGATCCGCGCACGCGGCCCTCACTTCGCCAATATCCCAGACAACGTCAGCATTATTAAACTGCGCAGCAGTCATACCTTAACCGCTATCCCTGAGCTAATGCGTTATTTTAAAGACTCACGTCCGGACGCCATGCTCGTAGCGAAAGATCGAGCGGGCAGAGCGGCGGTCATAGCAAAAAGCCTCGCCGGAGCCAAGACACGTATCGTGGTACGACTAGGAACAAACTTATCGACCGCACTTGCACACCGCTCTAGAATCAGCGCATGGTGGCGTACCGCTCCGATGCGTAGAATTTACGCCAAGGTTGACCAGGTGGTAGCGGTTAGCCAAGGCGTGGCTGACGATGTGCACAAAATTACCGGGCTCGACAAAGATAGAATCTCAGTGATTCGTAACCCCGTCATCACAGACGATTTTGACAGCAAAGCGCAAGCTCCGTTTGATCACCCTTGGTTAAATAAAAAAACATGCCCCGTCGTCATTGGCGTTGGCCGCTTAAGTGAGCAAAAAGACTTCGCCACGTTAATTAACGCGTTCGCCAAACTTCTTGAGCGACGCCCATGTCGTTTAATTATTTTGGGCGATGGCGCTTTACGGCAAGATTTGGAGGCGCAAATTACTCGCCTAGGCCTTAATGAGCAAGTCGCACTGCCAGGATTTCAAGATAACCCCATGTGCTGGGTGAAAGCGGCAGACTTATTTGTCCTGTCCTCACGCTGGGAAGGCTCACCCAACGCACTAACGGAAGCCCTCGCAGTGGGAACGGCCTCCGTATCCATGCGCTGCCCGAGCGGCCCCAACGAAACGCTCGATGAAGGACGCTTTGGACCTCTTGTCGCAGTTGGTGATGCCGATGGTTTAACCGAAGCCATGGATGACACGCTAAACAACCCCTTACCCTCGGACGTATTACGCTCGGCCGTCGATGAATATCGCGCAAAAACTAGCGCCCTAGCCTACCTTAAGATTTTGTCGCCACAAATACAAGACACGCAGGAGTAGACTTATGTGCGGTATATTAGGCGGGGTTTATTTCAATTCGCAGGCAAACGAAAGCGCATTACAAACCGCACTGTCTCGACTATCCCACCGCGGACCTGATTCAAGCGCTCTTCAATTACATCAAACGAGCAATCATAGTGTTGCACTAGGTCATGTTCGTCTTTCAATCATCGACTTGGAAGGTGGGAAACAACCACTCAACAGCGCCGACGGCAATCTACATTTGGTCGCTAATGGTGAAATATATAACTATGTTGAAATTGCCAAAGACCATCCGCAGTTAAGCCAACAAGCCCTCAGCCATTCCGATTGCGAAGGTATATTTCAAGCCTATCAGGCCGCAGGCGTAGATGGCTTTCAGCAACTCAATGGCATGTATGCTTTTGCATTGTATGATCAACAAACAAGCCAGTTTATACTCGTCCGCGACCGGCTCGGCATTAAGCCTTTATTTTATTATCAAAGTCACAAAGGGTTGTTTTTTGCCTCTGAAATAAAAGCACTGTTACCGCTCATTGAGGATGAAAACCCAATTGACCCCAGCGGTATGGCGCAATTTCTTCAACACCAATACCACACTGGCAGCGATACGATTTTCGCAAAGATTAAACGGGTTTTACCGGGTGAATACTTAACCCTTAATTTATTAGATGAATCTCCCGAAGTTCGCACTAAATCCTACTGGGATATTAGTGCTATTAAAACGCAGCAATGTACGGTAATTCAAGCGAAAGAAGCCTTCGAGCCTTTATTTGAACAGGTTATGCAAGAGCATTTGCGTGCGGACGTCCCCGTCGGTTTGTTCCTCTCCGGTGGGATTGACTCGTCGATATTACTCGCCAAATTATCTGAACAATACTCGCACCCACTAAAAACCTATTCATTAGGGTTTTCCGGCACGAAGATGGCGGATGAGTTAGACGCCGCCACTGCGTTGGCCAAACATTTTGGCACTGAGCACCAAGCCTTACGTGTCGACCGAGACATGCTATTCAACCGCATTGTTCACAGCATATGGGCCGCCGATGACTTAATGCGTGATTACGCCAGTCTCCCCACTCACATGCTGGCAGAGACCGCAGGGCGTGACCTTAAAGTCGTTTTTTCCGGCGAAGGCGGAGATGAGGCATTTGCAGGTTATCGCCGTTACTCTCCAAACCCGGCTAAATGGCTTTATCACCAAGTACTCGGCCAAGATATTCGGGTACGCAACCAGTGGCACCCAAAAGCAAGTAATAGTGTTTTTTCACAAACACTAAGGCAAGCGCCAACAAAGAATTATCACAAAGACTTGTGGCGCCAAGCGAAATCGCTGGACTTAATGCAGCGTCGACAATATGTCGATATCAAATCAGCTTTGCCAGACAACCTGTTTATCAAGACGGACCGCATGTTGATGGCCTTCGGCCTAGAAGGCCGAGTACCCTTCTCTGACCACAGGTTAATAGAGTTTGGCCTAAGCTTGCCGCCGGAAGTAAAGTATCAGCAAGGGCGTGGAAAGTGGCTGTTACGTGAGTGGGCTAAAAAATATCTGCCCGCAGCGCATTTAGCCCAGCCAAAGCGCGGATTTTACGTCCCAGTAAAAGAATGGTTAGGCGGTGAGTTTCTAAAACAATTAGAACAGAAGCTGTTAAACAACAGAGCCATTCAACATTGGTTTATCGATAAAGGAATCCGCACACTCTTCGCTCAACATAAAGCTGGGCGTAATTATTCAAGAGAAATATGGTGTTTAATGCAATTCGCCATTTGGCATACCTTATTTATCGACAAGCCAGGCGTGATTCCTTCGCATTCGGAAAACCCCTTAGATTGGATATAAGCTACAACGAGACCAAGCAGTTAATGGGGTTTTAAGCGACCAACCATTTTGAAATTGCGTGTGACAATATATCTTTAGATATTGGCTTCGGCAAAAAATCATTCATCCCTGCGCTAAAACAACGGTCCTTATCGTTTTCCATAACGTTTGCAGTCACTGCAATAATTGGAAGGTGATTAAATTTTAACTCTGACTGCCGAATACGTTCGGTCGCTTCAAACCCGTCCATAACCGGCATTTGACAATCCATAAGAATTAAGTCGAAATGTTCCTTTTCTAATTTTTCCAAAGCAACGCTACCATTTTCTGCTGTGGTGGTGCGATGGCCAATTTTTTTGATCAAGCTTTCCAATATCATTTGATTAGTTAAGTTATCTTCGACAATCAAAATATTCGCACTTTTACCCCTGGAGCTTGCAATAAAATGCTCTTCAATTAAGCTCGTAGCGCTCGTACGTTCAAGATCAATCGTGAATTCGAAGCAACTGCCTTTACCTCGACAACCAGGCCGGTAGGTTAAATTCCCACCGAGCAATTCTACATATTGTCGGCAAATAGCTAGCCCCAATCCCATACCACCAAATTTTCGGCTAAACGAGGCGTCACCGAGATTAAAGCTATCAAATAAGTGGCTCCGCATTTCCTCATCAATGCCATCACCCGAGTCTTCGATTCTAAAAGTAACCCCACAAACCCCTTTTTTTGTCTCTTCATCACAATCATCATTATCACGGTCAACACTTCGCTCATCCACTCGCCCCTTATCAACCGACTCATGTTGGAAGGCACTTAAAGCCACGTAGCCTGCATTAGTAAATTTTGCTGCGTTATCAAGCAAGTCTTTAAGTACATAAGCGATCTTATTTTTATCCCCCATCAAGGCTTTCGCGATGCCGTCATCAATATGCCAATTAAATACTAAGCGTTTACTACGGCAACGCTCGGCAATATCTATGCGAATAGGCTCAAGCAGCTCGGCCAAACTAAAAGGCGTATGCACCCTACGCCGCGCACCCGCGTGTAACTGCGCAAACTCCAATACTCGATCAAGTAAACGCATCATCTCTTTGGTACAGCGCCGAGCCCCACCGACAACATCTTCTTGATCGTCCGTTAGGTCCTCATCGATTAACAACTCAATGTATCCTGACACACCCGTCATCGGGGTACGTAACTCATGACTTAACATTGATAGAAAATCACTTTTTAATTGTTCTGACTTTTTTAAATTATCGATTGCCTCATTCTGAGCTCGCAGAGTACGCCTCTGAACCTCAGCCATAAAATACCGCTGAGTAATATCGACAATCGAACCTTCAACATGCTTGGCACCCCCTGAGGTGTTATTGCGAGTGAGGTTCATAGAGATAGAACAGCGCTTACGAGCTGCCGTTTTTGAGCCTTCGGGGGGCTTTATTTTTAGCGTTAATTCATAATCACTCACAAAACCTTCGCGCATTAACCTTGTATTCATCTCATGGTCAACGGCTCCCTTTACTAGCTCTATGATTTTCTCTGTACGTAAAAAAACATCAACATCGGTATAACCAAATAATTCAGCCATCGAGCGATTACAGGTAACGCTGCCATCAACGAATGAATACTGAAAAAGCCCTTCGATTGCATTGTTATATAAGACCCTATATTTCTCAAGATTAGTAATGTTTTCGTTTTGTACCCGTCGGGTAAGGTTCGCTAGCACAAGTGAAAGCAAGAGCGTTTCACAAAGAAACCCGATATGCAAACTCCACATACTCCACGCGCTTGGAGGAAAAAAACCACTGACTGTTAACATATAAACAGATCCGCCAAGCACGAACGCAACGTCAGCAAACAACAAGCTTACTGCCCCGTAAACTTTTCGTATAACGCCGTGAAGAATAACTCCCGCGTTTAGTATTAACAGCGTAACGGCATAGACTCGTGAGCCAACAACTTGATAATAAGTATCTACTAACGGCAACGACAGGAGTAATATTCCACCCAAAACAAAGGCAATTAAATAGTAAAACCGGTAACGAGGGTAATATTGAAACTTATCTAGGGAATAAAATAAAAATGCAGTGTAAGCCAATATCGCAAGCACCACGCCCATACTTTTACCCAACGAAACCCCCGCTGGGTAATTAGGGAACACATGGTAAATACTCCCATCGATGGCCATACACACACCGATAGAAGTCGTTAAAAAAATCACATAAAATGCGTATAGCTTTTGTCGTAGCGAAATATACAAAAACAAATTGTAAAGCAAGAGTACGGCAAGAGCTGCATAGAATGCCGTTTGCAACAAATCACTCTGATGTTTTACTGCATTGAAATTCTGCACAGAATGCACTTTTAATGGTAACAATACTGCTCCCGGCATTGCTTTAGCGTCAATCCAGCCAACTATTTCTAGGGGCTGTTCTGCATTCAACTGCAAGCGAAAGGCGTAGGGTTTACTCTCATCAATATCCCTTGAGTCAAAAGGAAGATGGCTTCCTGTTTCAAACACTTGTTTAACGCTCCCTAACGACACTAAAGCTAGGCCAAGGTGCGGAATTCTTGAGGGGTGAGAATCAACATGCAGAACATACTCTCCGCTATCGATCGCGCTTCGTGCTTTAAGGGCTACCTTAAACCAGTGTCGCGCCTGACGTTCACGAGAGCGATAGAAATCACCAGACACAGCCCCAAAACGCTGGTCATATTCACCTGCGACAATAGCGTCTAAATCAGCTAGATTATGTATATCCGTGAAGACTTGAACCCGGGAGGATATATCCTCTGAGCCTTGGTGAGCTGTCACATAATGGACAGAAGAGGGTTCGGAGGCTAATAGATATTGCCCTATTAGCATTACACTCCAAAAGAGCATTAATCTAGCTGCCACGGAAATCATCAAATATCTACGCGCAAGTCCATCATATAAAAGTCATGATATAAAAGGTCATGCTAAGTATAGTGAAGGATCTCCCGCACGTAGATATTTTGAACAGCTATTTTATTCTTAACGCCACATAAGAAAGTAATATAAAAAGTAATCGCAAGTTCTGCGATATAAACATTTTGACCATAGAGTTACATATTTATAATTGCGAGCTATATCAACTACGCGCTCGCTAGTACCTGCAAAGCTAGCCCCCCCCGGAAAAAAATATTTCAACTTAAACCTTCAGGCATTTCGATAGCAGATCCGCATCTACCGCTTGCTTCTCGCTCACCATAGAGATCACCGCACTACCGCTGCAGAGTGAGCTGGGGTCTGGGTTCGTTTGAACGCCCTGAGCATTAATGTACGCCAAGGGTGTGCCAGCTCCGCCAGCAACACTGCGCGCAACAATGTCCTTCCAGTAAATATTTTCAAAAGAGTACTCAATACGACTGAGAAAATCCTGATTGTATTCAAACAGATTCTCCAACACAGCTTCAGTACCTGGGTGAGCAAGGAAGCGTACAATCATTTCTGGGTAAGCTCGTACTGGGCGCATCACGACGTTTGCCCCGTAGCGTACAAACCGCGCTTTATTTTCATCACTAACACTCTCAGCAATGATGATTGCGCTCTCGTTGCTCTCCCTTATCCGACAAAGAATATCGAACGTCGAACTATCGGAGGCGGGTGAGTTTGCATCACGCGCCAAGATAATCACGTATTTGGCGCTATCCAAGCCAATGTTTTTTAACACATCCGCGTCTTCTGCTATCCCGCTTCGGTGCAAAACATGCAAACGAGTTAAAGACTCAGGCAAACCATCGGGATATTTTCGGGTTAACACCTGCACAGGTAAACCCGCCAATTCCGGCGTAATTTGAATTTGCTTAACTAAGCGCACCAAATAACGCTCAGCATCTTCATTTGGGGTATTAATTATTTGTATATGTTCGGGCATAGACTTCCACTCCCATTGACCTTTACGTTTTTTTTCTGCGACAAACACGCGCCAATCGACTGTTTCAGCAATTAATAACGATAAGACTGTGATTGCAAGTAAATACATACAGACAACAGTCACAGCGCGCGCTTGCCAACTTGAGGGCGACAAATCGCCATAACCAACCGTTGTCACGGTAGTCGACGAAAGCCAGAAGGCGTCGCCTACTGCCATCCCGTCAAACACAACAAGCGCTAAAGAATTAACGCATACTAGAATCAGTAAAAAAATTAGCAGCTTAACAATGCGCTGAGCCAAGTTACCAGAAAGGTGTCGAGTTGCCCGATGTCGCTTTAAGATTGAGAAAAGAAATATATATCGTTTCACCGGAACCTAAGCCTTTTGATCTAAGGAGGATTGATATTGTTTTTGGATCTCCTCGGTAGCCCGTCGTTTAATGGCATTACGATCATTGGGGTCAAGTTCATAACGTTCAGCCAAGCAATGAAAATCCCCCTCGTCAAGTGACACACCAAGACGTTGACGCACAGTTTTAGATGAGGTTAAACCTAGCTTTTCGCGTAGCAAATTACTTGGTGTCATATCTAAATCGACGGCTTCGTGCCGCAAAGCACGATCCACCTGAGGCACAAAACTAAAATTCACTTGCAACTTTTTTAGCTGAGCCGCCTCTTTAGCCCATTTTTCATTTTGCTTTACATCAATCGCCATTCGGCCACATCTCTTCAATCACGTTTAACGGAACACTGACTAGAGCAAAAACATCGGTCTCACCATCTTCCCAAATCTCAACATTGAGCGAGAACTGATCCGGCTCCCCTTCGCACTCGTGGTACCGTAGTTCCTGCGCATCTTTATCTAGATATTCGGATACGGCACTTCCACGCTTATCTTTATCATAGAAATACGCTGTTGCCTCTTTCACTGTCTGCCGGTAGCCCTTTGCGATCCAATCGCCTAAGGCGCCTTCCGGTTGGCGAGAGTCAAAGCTAACATGTTCATCCGACCAGAGCCCGCCAAAGGAATCTTCATCAAAGCACTGTAAGACTTGCTGATGGCTCAGTTTATGTGAAAAGCACAGCTCATCTCCATCATCACCGCTCTCGAAGGACATTGAGTATTGCTTAGCACTTTCAGCTATCAATGCGAATTCTGTCACCAAACCATCGCTATACTCATAGGCGCATACACTTTTTACCGTTAACGACGCCCCTTGCAGCTCCTCTGGTAATATTGAGCGTGGTTTCAGCTCTAATATGTCGCCAACACGTAGATCTCGCGGGTGCTCAAGCCTACGTGCACGCTCTTTCTTTTTATTAAAAAATTTACCTAACATGATCTCTCCGGCTAACAGTGTAAAGACGAAAAAATGGCCCAAATAGGGCCATTTATCTTACAACAGTCTTTATGAATATCACCAGTCTAATTACTTACCGGCCTTTAAGCTCGCAAGAATATCATCAGCTGCGGACTTCCCTGAACCACCCAGGCCGGCTGAAGCAATCTGCGCATCTAGGTCTGCGCCGGTTTCCATATCGGCCATCCATTGGTCAGCATCTGACTCGTTATCAAAGTCTTCTTGACGCTTCTTAACTCGATCCATCGCTCGTTTAACACGTTTAGCACTGCTGTTATTGGTCGGCATGGCCGAGGCAACCGCTCTTTTAGTTTTCTGCAAGTCTTCTATTGTTTTCGCTTTTTGCAACTCGATTTTGTTTTTCTCGATTTGCTTTTCACGCTGCTGAATAATTGAGTAGATTTTATCTACTTGCGAAGACAACTCACCTTGGTGTGAAGCAATTTCATTTTTGGAGTCGCTAAGCTCAGCGATTTTTTCAGCAATTTTACGAGCCAAGGCTTCGTTGCCCTGCTCTAAGGCCGCTCGCGCTTTACCGGTATAGTCTTCAATGTCGGTGTTTAAATCACCTAACTGCCGAGAAAGCTTTATTTCTTGAGCCTTTAGTTTAGATAAACTTTGTTTTGCGGTGGCAATTCCGTCTTCCGCATCACGAATTTCTTGCTCCAAAATTCGAAGGGCTTGTGAATCGACAATCGATTCACCAACATCGCTTACGCCACCGCGAATAGCTGTAACTAAATCTTTAAAAATATTTCCTAGTGCCATGATGTTATACCTCTTCCGTTAATTCAGTTTGTTCAAAATAGCTTTCAAGCGCCACTAAAACATCTGTCGTATTATCCGCCTGCACCTCCAACTCGTGTGCGATGTTTTCAAATACTGTTGTCACCGGCATTGCCCCGAAGAGAACATAGTTATCTTCTTGCAAGCCAATAGATGACAGCGGAATCACTGGCGATAAGGTCAACAAAGTTTTGTTAAGTTCATCGCGCAAAGGTGCTTGTACGTCAGTCGTTGCGAATAACGGCGTTACCGATAATATCTGTTGGTCTGAAACGACCACAAAAATACTTGCATCGGGGTTCACACTGCATACAACTTCAAGTGCACTATTGTCATCCAATAGCGTTGCAGCATAAGTTACGCCAGTAGTTGAGTTAAATGTGTTCAGTTTAAAAGCGAGTTCTTCTAAGTTCATTGACCTTACGTCTCCGTTTAAAGTGGGGTATATCTAAAGCAATGCCGATCGTTAATAAATCGTTAATAAGTAGATCTCGCGCCATATGAGATACCCAGCCTTACCAGATGACATAATATGTCATCCGACTCTAGACTATGTCATAATATGTCACAAGTCAAGACCCGATGAAAAATAAACGCCATCACCGTCTTGCCAACCCTCAGCGTGATACCGATACAGGGTTGGTGAGTTCAAACGATTTACGTCAATGGATTCAAGATCATCAAAGTAGTTATCAGAAAATACAAAAGCCGCCATCACTTGCTGATAGCTAAGCCATGGGTGCTTGACCGGTATCTGCCCTAGGCGCTGAATACGCTCAGCTGGGGATGGGCCTGCCAAGGTTGCAATAGTCCACCCCCACTCACCAAAGCTTGGCACATTGGTATGGTACTGACGCGTATTAAACCCGACAGAAGCCATCGTCTTGCCTACGGCCATAAACGCTTTCTGCGCGAAATAAGGCGAAGTCGACTGAACCGAAATCGCACCATCGGCGGCAAGTATCTGCTGTAATTTCCCGTAAAAATAATCACTGTAAAGCTTATTCAGGTCGGGGTGATTAGGGTCAGGTAAATCGACAATAATTACATCGTAATAGTTCCCAGATTCAGCAAGTGTCTCAACAACTTTGAACGCGTCACCATATTTTATTTCCACCCTAGGGTCGTTCAATGCATTTCGATTTAAGCCTATTAGCGTCTGACTCAGCCACGCAGGCGCCGACGGATGCGCCCCTTGAAACAACTGAATCATACTCGGGTCAAGATCAATTAGAGTGACGCTCTTGGGCTGCCAAGATAGAATATCCCGCACAGCCATGCCATCGCCACCACCAATTACCAGTACCTTTTCATGGCGCGCTGAAGCCATTAAAGGCGGCACAACTAACATCGCGTGGTATATGGCCTCATCGTTACTGGCCAGCTGTAAATGCCCGTTTATATATAAGCGCGTAATGGTTTTATTCTGATTTTTTAACGCTCTTTGCGTAATCACAATGTTTTGATAGCGGGTATTTTCTGAAAATACCACAGCGTCTTGAAAGAGCATGTTATTCATCTTGCTCATCCAGGACTGCCCGTTTATTGCGATCACAACAAGCACTAATGCAATAAGTACGTTCACGCCTAACAAGAACATTAACCCTTTAACACGCCGAAAATAGTGCGCCAAGAAAAACCAACCAACAACGAGATTCACACCCGCCGTTGCAACAGCCGATACAATAATTGGTAATTTAATACACACGACGACCCAAACTGCGGCGCCAAACCCCGCACCAATATAATCCGCCCCATAGATGGTGCCGGTATTATGCTGCAAGTGTTTTTGATGAATATCTTCTCGGATACGCGCAATAAGGGGAATTTCCATTCCTACCATTGCGCCTAACAGTAGGCCAATCAAATAGGGGAAGACTTCTGCTAACTGCTGAAACAGAAATACGCCACCACCATAAATACCTTGGGTTTCGTGTGAGTGGTAAACCTGCTGGAGTTGAGACGGAAGAATATAAGCAAAAGAGAACAGCCCCGCCATCAACAAGACCGAGACGCCACCAAGTATCGCGATACCGGTTTCTAGCCAAGCAAACCCGGTGTAGGGGCAGGTGATTGTACGAGCATAAAACGCACCTATGCCCATTGCTACGATCATTAACCCGATCATGCCATAAAGCGTAGTATCAACCGAACCTAAAATACGCCCAGCGTAATGCGCCAAGAGGTATTCGTATATTAACCCGCAGGCAGCCAATAAGGCCATAACGGTGATGAGAAGGGCGTCGTGATAACGAAGCCTTTTTTGGAGACTGGCCAAGGGTTTAGTCTAGAGTAAAAAGGCAATTAAAATAATGGCTATCGCCATAAATATTGCCGCCTCTATCCAAGCGACACCAATATTTTGTTGCTCGTCCACTTCGGCAACCACGTCTACTCCGGTAAGCAAGACGGGTAAAATAATACGATACAAGACCCACAAGACCAACAATGCCGCCACACCAAGACCGAGCCAAGTCACAGCAACTAAATGGAGCTGGCCTGGAAGGTAGACAACCAAGCCACCAATAGCCGTAAGCACTAATGCAGTCGCTACCACTTGGCCAAAATAACGTATCGCCAACGCCGTATTACCAGACGCAATCGCTTGCTGCCAAGAGCTCTGATTATGTCTTTTAGCATAAACTTTCGAACGCAGCAGCGTTACTAGCATCAAGACAAGCTGTGACACAACGAAAACGACTGCAAGCGCAGGCAAACCAGTATAGTCATCAGCTTCTACCCATAAAATACCGCTGCGGATAATCAAGCCGACCGCAATTAGGTTGGCTGAAACAACTACGGCAACGGCCATGTTTTGTTTTTGTAATTGCTCTTTAATCGAAAACCCAGTCAACATGAGCTTTTCCTGGGAGAATAAACCAAGCTTTAAAAGCACAATGCCGACAACACAATACAGCACAACATTTAGCGCTTCAGTCGCAATCGATGTCGCCACATCTCCGGATACTGCCGCAGATAGTACCAAGGCCAAAGCAACTACCGCTGCCGCAATGACGGTACCGAAAGCAAAGTTGTCTTTTCGGTCTAACTCATCTTTGACGTGCACTCCCGTGAACCAAGCCATTGCGTAACGCAGGCCAATAAGTGCCGCCACTGCGATGGCTACGTCAACCGCAAAGATACTGATATACCATAAGGTTAAATTGTCCACTTTCGTCTCCAGTGTTTTACAAAGTCTTGCATTTTATCTATTTAATTATTTTTATCTTGGCGTAATACCAGGCATTCTATTCAGTGCATACACATAACAAGCTATTCAGTACAGCTACATAGCAAGTTACTTCCCTCCCCCACCGTAACTCCTTGAGCTACTTTTGGACGAACGCGAAGAATACTTTGAACTAGATTTACTATTGTTTGAACCACTACTCGATTTAGACGAAGAGCCATATCGGCTAGAATATTTTCCGCCACCACCAGAGGAGTTAAATTTACTTGGGGCTTTTAGCACACTGCGTGTAGCGCTACTGCCAGAGCTTTTCGCTTTAGCATAAGGACTTTGAAATGATTTACCGCGACTGCGAAAGTGCTTGCGCGTACGATCTTCTGTTTTAACTTGCGCCGTCTTTTGAGCTGGCGAGGAATAATGACGCCGCCCAACATCGTGGTAGTAACTATAATCTCGCGAATTAGACCAGTAGCCATAGTTATAGCGACTATTTAGCATGCTGGAAAAAAAAGCATACTGACCATAAAACGCCCAAAAGCTGGTGCCGTTATTACTTTGTTTCCACTGCCCGTAATTCGGGTTACCCACCAATTGACTTCCGTGCCCCAGGTCTTTGGCTCCATTGGAACTAATACTCGCCTTTTTCGCCATCGCCCCCACCCGGGGCAGCTTCCCGTCAGACATGTCAGCCAACACATTAATCGGGTCAGTCAGCATCATGTTGTAATTGTTCACGCTAGCAGCTGTATTAATACTCTCGTATTCCTGCAGTAATAGCTGCGCAGCTTCCCCACCTTGTTTAGCAACTTTGCTAATTTGGTTTTTAGCGTCGTCAAGTCGTGCATTCAGCGAGGTAAATATCGGGCCATCCACACCAGCATCAAGCGCCAACGCGTCTGCAATATCACGATAATCAGGCTTATTTTTAGCAACATTAGCAGCATAACGCTCTAACAGCAGGGCATTTTTCACTCTACCATTACTGATGTGACGGGCTAACAAGTCAACTTGACGTCTAGCAATATCGTCAATTTGTATCAAGCTTTGCTCAAGTTTTGCCTCATTTGAACTACATGCCACCAATGCCATCGCCATCCAGACAATTAGTAAACCGCGTATAAATTCTACAGTCATTTTTGTCATAAACTCTCCTTCCGCTGCCGCGGTATTGAATTCTCAACCTAGCTCATTATTAATATGTAGAGTGGCAGACTTGCCCCTCTAACATCAAAATGGTTTGACATATTATGCCAGACTACCGTATCGTCTTATCTCTGTCTATATATCTATAGGTAAGATAGTAAGGAAGCATCAGCAGTTACAATTAAACGGGTTAATAGACTGCTACTCTAGGTAGCCAAGGTCAGTTATTATCGCTTGTCAATAATAGTAGCATTATTTCTCACCTAGACTTTAGATACTAGGAAGAATGCCATGTGTTTACGATGTTCAGCAATTTAGGAGTGGATAGATGAGAGGGGCAGGCGGAAGCGGCGGCGGGCTAGGACAGTTCTTTATTGGCTTGATTATGATGTGCAGTGGGTTTTACATGCTTTTAAGCGCAATTATTGTCAGGTCGCATTTCGGCATGGGCATGCGTTTGTTTAGCGTGTCAGCGGGCGGTGGTTACGGTGTAACAAGCGGCATGATATTAATTCCGTTCATCTTTGGTATCGGTTTAATCTTTTATAACGCCAGAAACATATTAGGCTGGATACTGACATTGGGTTCAAGCGCCGCACTTATATTTGGCGTCATATCGTCCATCCATTTCTCAATGCGTCCGATGACCTCTTTTGAACTGCTTACAATTTTAACTCTGGCAATTGGCGGCCTTGGCTTAT
This sequence comes from Alteromonadaceae bacterium, assembly GCA_002746115.1. Taxonomy (GTDB): domain Bacteria; phylum Pseudomonadota; class Gammaproteobacteria; order Pseudomonadales; family Cellvibrionaceae. The sequence goes on along the minus strand of NVXL01000001.1, from coordinate 25,385 downwards.
TTTTAAGATCCTTAAAAAACTATGAACGCGATCATTAATCAGCCACTCAACTGATGATAAAACAACCAAAAGACGGTCGAGAGGCAGTAAAAGCGAGAACAGAAGGAAAACAAATAGTAAGCTCAACCGTCGACGCCACTATTGATCTTGTCTGCGGCCTTTCACGTGTTTTTTTAGCTACGTCATAAAGTGATGTTTTTCGCGCCACAGCATCGCAAATACGCAAACTTTAGGCCATAATCAAGTGATGTGCCAGAGAGTACCACTACAGTACCACCAAAAAACTGGCTTACTTTCGCCCACAGTTATAGGCTGATGTTGGCATGCAGATTAACAGCTTCGCATTTATCATTGCAGCAGAGGTCGCCGTTGTTTTTCTGCTGCTAAGCGTGGTGCTAGCGCTACAAAACCGCAATTTAAAAAACATCATAAAAAAACTTCAGGCACGCATGCAGGAAATCGTTGGGGATCTCAAAGTCCTACAAAACAACACCCAAACCACACAGGAACCAACGCCACCGTCCGTATCAGAAGTATCTGCCCCTGACGATACGGCTTCAAGCGAAGTACGTTCGTATTTGGATCAAATCAGCGAACAGATCCAGAAAACCAGAGATCAACATAAACGTTTGGGCTCGGATCGCGATATTGTCCTCGACTTAGCTCCTGATAGCGAACTCCCTCGTAGAGCCGCCGCATTACGCTATGCCATGTTGCTCGCCGAGAAGGAAGCACTTACCAACACCGAAGACGGTGAACCCAAATGGGAACTACTGAAATTCAAGTACGAGCAAATTTTTTCCTTTTACGAAGACTATACCACCGAGCCTGAAAACGGCGCCAGCCAAGAAGAGCTAGACATGCTGGCCGAAGAATTAACCAATGCCAAAAAACGCATATCTAACTTAGAAAAATTCAAAGCGCTCTACTTTGATTTAGAGGAAAAATGGGCAGAGAGCAAAACCGAAGCTCAGACTCATTATGACAACCTCAGTCAAATGGCATCTAAAATTGAGGACACTGACGATTCAGAGGCCTTTGAAGGCGCACTCATGGATTACCATGCGGCCTATTCCGATGTGAACCAAATGATCGAAAGCGGCATCGAGTCCTCGAACATTGTTGAAGGCGGTAAGCTCAATGATGCTACCTCTGGCGAACTGAAACACCTTCGCAGCGTTGCAGCAGATCAACATCGTATTATCTCTGAGCTTCAAAACAAACTTAAACTGGCGGCAGCGAGCGACAACGACATCTCAGCAAACCTCATTGACAACCTTAAAACTGAACTCAACAAACAACAGCGCTTCATTCAAGAATCTGAAACATGCATCCAACTCATGGAGGATGAGCTACGTAGCGCCAACAAAGAGGGCGAGCAATTACGATCGCGACTGAAAGCACTTCCTGCTATGAAAACGCAACTTAAAGAGCTGGGTAATCAAAAAGACGAATTTGAGCTTAAAGTCTACGCGATCACCTCAGAAAACCGCAAACTCCTCAAAAAGCTCAAAGAGGAAAGATCCGCAGCTCCGGTGGATGATGGCCGAAGCACGAAACTAAAACGTGAGCTCATTGACTTTGAAGCTAGGTACGCAGCGCTAGAAGAAAAATATCTCGACTTAAAGATTCAGCAATAACTCCGGTCTTAAACGCTCACACTACGAAAAATAAAACTCAAGCACCCAAAAATACCGCTACTAGCATTTGACAAAAGTCGACAAAACAGGCGTAATTGCCATTCTTTCGATGCCGACCAGCCTAGAGCACTGTGACTGCCGGCTCACAAACCTGCATCTTCGAGCAAAATTCAACCCTTATATGTCACTACAAAACGGGTCTTCAAAAAGAAGGGTAAGCAAAGCTAATACACGTAGTGGCTCACGTCACTATCAACAAAAAGCCACACGTAAGAAAACTTACCCACTTAAACAAAACGATGCTTTAAGTCTCGAACGAATCGGACGCAACCATATTCGAGCCTTACTATGTCTATCCGGTATTGCGATATCAGCTACCAACGTCTCCTGGCCAGATGTCACCTTAGTAGAGGGTATTGTGGTTATTGGCGCCGCCCTTTATACATTAATATCCTATTTATTAATTAAAAATGCTGGAACCAAAGACAGCTACGAGCGTGTATTCGCACGTATTGCAACTGCCGATGCCGCAGTAATTGCCTTTATACTAAACACTGAACAGATTAACTTATTACCTACATTATTATTCTTCATAATTGTGCAATTTAACGGGCTAATTGCCAGTGGTTACAAACAATGGGCGCGAGATTGCGGCTCCTTTTTTATAGGCTTAGCCATAACCATATCTATCTGGCAGTCACAATGGGTCTTTCTGGATAACATTGCGGCAATCAGCATAAGCATTATCGCCACACTATGTTATTTCTTCACTTACGCAGCTTATACCCACAACTCAGTCACAGCGCTAAAAGCAGACAATGCCAAACTGATTGACACCGTACGCATACAAAAGATACGTATGTACAAACTGGCAAACTATTTAACACCAACAGTTTGGAAAGCCATCAATAATGACAGGGAAGAATCGTTAAAAACTGAACGCAAATGTATCACGGTGTTCTTTTCCGACATAAAGGGCTTCAGCTCGCTCTCAGAGGAGCTCGAAGCTGAAACACTTACCGACTTGCTGAACGGTTACTTTACGGAAATGTCCACCATCGTGGCTAAATATAACGGCACTATCGACAAATTTATTGGCGATGGCCTACTGATTTTATTTGGCGATTCACAGAGCGTCGGCATGAAAGACGATTGCATCCGTTGCGTATCTATGGCGATTGAAATGCGCCACAAAATGAAAGAGCTCTGGTCAAAATGGTACAACCAAGGCGTCAAAAAGCCCCTGGAAATCCGCATGGGCATCCATACAGGTTTTTGTACAGTAGGTACTTTTGGCACGAGCCACTATATGGATTACACCGTACTCGGAACCAATGTGAATTTAGCCGCCAGGCTCGAATCGTCCTCTAAAGCCGGCGAGATACTCATCTCTCACGAAACTTGGTCATTAGTGAAAGATGTCATTATGTGTCACGAAAAGGACGACATCATGGTGAAAGGCTTTAGCCAACCCATTAAAGTCTATCAAGTGATTAACTTCCGTAAAGACCTAGGTAAAAACCAAAATTATTACGAAGAGAATACACAAGGGTTTTCGATGCATCTAGATCTCGACAGCATACGTAATTATGAAAAAGAGAAAGTTATAGAAGCACTAGAGGTCGCGGCGGACAGACTAAGGGACAAAGTAATTTCCTGACAGAAGGAGCCTAAAATTTTAACACCAAGACAGTTACTGCCGACTCAAACGACGAGCTGGCACGGCACGGCCGCAATTGGTTCTAAACGGATTAATATCTAAACCTCCTCTACGTGTATACCGGGCATATACACTTAATGCCTCCGGCTGACAAGTATCGGTAATATCTTTAAAAAACTTTTCAACGCAGTTCTCATGGAAATCCTGATGCTGACGGTAGGAAATCACATAGCGCAAGAACGAACTAGGGCAAATCTTCTTCCCACTATACTCCACCCAGACGCTCGCCCAATCAGGCTGCCCAGTCACAGGACAATTGCTCTTTAGCAAATGACTATACATCTGAACATCAGAAACGCTCTGCTCTCCCTCTAATGCCAGCAGGCTCGCAGAAGGCATATAGCCGTCAATTTCGACATCTAAACCGTCTACACAGTTTCCTGAGAGCCTGTCGAGCGGTAAGGCGTCATCCAAGCCACACAAACGAACATTGACTTCGCCACCACAAGCCCGACTTAAATCCCGAATCAATAACGATCTTACATCCAGCCAGCTCGAGTAAACTGTTTGATTAAGGGAATTTAAGTAGTACTTGAACGACTTAGACTCAACAATAGATTTAGAATCAAAGGGGAATTCAAATTCGGCAATAGCAACCTGCGGCTTCCCTCGCGGGGTCAACCAAGACAACTCATAAGCAGTCCAAATATCCACGCCAGTAAAGGGTAAAGCCGCTTGAAACAAATTCGACCGGGACAAGTCTCGCCCAATCGGCTCAAGTAATTCCGGAGCATAACTATCCCTATATAAGGCAGACTTACCTAACGCGACCTTTTCATTCATATCGTTAACACCTTGGGCACCTAATTCCGTAATCGTACACTTTTCTCAAGTAGAACCAAACACAACATCAACAAAGTCAGCGCAAGAATAAAAATACCGATCAACGACGCAAATACTGACACATCTTCAAAACCTAACAGCCCATAACGGAAGGTGCTCACCAAATATAGTATCGGATTAAGCATTGAAACGCCTTGCCAAAAATCTGGTAACAAGCTCGTCGAATAGAATACGCCACCTAAGTAGGTCAAAGGGGTGAGCACGAAGGTTGGCACGATCGATATGTCGTCAAAAGAATTGGCATATATAGCGTTCACAAGCCCCGCAGCAGCGAACAGTAAGGACGTCAACATGACAACCAGTACAGTAATATATAGGTTATGTATTTCAAGCGGACTAAAAAACAGCGACACCAGCAAGACGATAAGACCTACGAGTACTCCCCTCAGCATACCACCACCAATATACCCAGCTAGAATAATATAGTTAGGTGTTGGACTAACTAAAATCTCTTCGATGCACTTGGTAAATTTAGCACTATAAAAAGAAGAGACTACATTTGAATAGGAGCTATTAATCACTGCCATCATGACTAGGCCTGGCACAACGAAGGACATATAATCCACCCCCCCCATAGGACCAATACGCTCACCTATCAAACGGCCAAAAATAACAAAATATAAGGCCATTGTGATGACAGGGGGCAAGAGTGTTTGCGGCCAGATACGGAGAAAGCGCGTCACCTCTTTCCGGATAATCGTTGAGAAAGCCGTTAACTGAGAACGTGTGTCCATCATCTTACCTCCACGGTGGCTTTGTTTGAATTGACCAATGAAATAAATAGCTCTTCTAAGCGGTTACTTTTATTTCGCATACTCACCACATCAATAGACATTGCAGATAGCTTCGCAAACACTTCATTAAGTAACTGACCTTTGTTAACGGCAACTTCTAAGGTACTTGCATCTATCTGCTTCACAGAATACCCATTCATCTCAGGGCAGTCGCTGAGACTTCGAGCCAAATCAAAAATAAATACTTCACTGCTTAGCTGCTTAAGCAAACTTTTTACACTAGTATTTTCAACAATTTCACCATGGTCGATAATAGCAATGTTGCGACACAGGCTCTCTGCCTCTTCTAAGTAGTGCGTCGTTAAAATAATCGTGGTGCCTTGTGTATTAATCTCTTGCAGGAAAGCCCACATGGAGCGCCTCAACTCAATATCAACGCCTGCTGTAGGTTCGTCTAGTATCAATAGTTGAGGTTCGTGCACCAAAGCACGAGCAATCATCAGGCGCCGCTTCATCCCACCGGAGAGCCCTCGAGAAACCTTGTCCCGCATGTCCCACAACCCGAGCTGACGTAGATATTTCTCAGCACGCGCCAAAGCCAATTTTTTGGGCATTCCATAGTAACCGGCTTGATTTACAACAATATCTTTTACCTTTTCAAACATATTGAAGTTAAATTCTTGCGGAACAACGCCTATATATTGCTTGGCAGCACTGAAATCAGTATCGATATCTTTACCAAACACACAAACACTACCCCCGGTTTTTTTCACCAAAGAGCATATAACGCCTATCGTGGTGGACTTACCGGCACCATTTGGCCCAAGCAGAGCAAAAAAGTCGCCCTTTGCCACCTGAAGGTCAATCCCCTTCAAGGCCTCAAAGCCATCGCTATAGGTTTTTTTTAAGCCCTTAATATCTAGAGCAACGGTCATAATAGAGCACCTTTAAATAGAAGTTTGTTGCTAAGCAATCAATATATTCGAAATGCCAAGCCAAGCATGATAGCAAAGAGGAGTCTACCGACGCCAAACTAAATTAGGACGCACTCCGTTGCTTCAATGGGGGATTGATCAAACATTGTTCACACGCATATTTGTAAGCAAGCTATCGCAGAAATATACGTAAGAGCTCACGCAAACTTACACAGAAAAGTATAGATAGTTTCAAACAATGATTAACTAAAGGAGAGTGTGCGCAAGAGGATACAATGGAGCGGGAAACGAGATTCGAACTCGCGACCCCAACCTTGGCAAGGTTGCGCTCTACCAACTGAGCTATTCCCGCAATGGGAAATATAGGGGTCTAAATAAAACCTTACAGACATTTACTACACATTAAAATGGAGCGGGAAACGAGATTCGAACTCGCGACCCCAACCTTGGCAAGGTTGTGCTCTACCAACTGAGCTATTCCCGCAATGGCGTCCCCAAGGGGATTCGAACCCCTGTTACCGCCGTGAAAGGGCGGTGTCCTAGGCCTCTAGACGATGGGGACGCAAACCCGACTAACGTGCTGCCTTGAGGAGCTGCGCATTTTAGGGATATCCCCCCCATGTGTCAACAGCTAATTTGAAAAACATTTAAAACTCTTCATGTGATCAAAAAAACATCTCCCCAGAGACCCGCCTGCGGTTCAAATGATTAAAAGAATTCCAACACCTCAAAGTAAGTGCTCTCATCAGCAAGTTTCACGCCGATTGAGTTGCAACTGGCGATCAAAATGACTAGCCTTTGTATAAGGAAGTCTAACTAGAAACCCCCTATGCAAACGATATCCGTCATAATATTCATTGTCGTCATGCTTGGAGCGCTGGTGTGTTACGCCTTCGTTGTCCAGACATTGAAGAACAAGCGCGAGAAGCGCAACCGCCTACTCAGCGCACTAAAGAACCGCTCGCGCACGTTCAAATTTATGTTAAGTGGGTTTCCCGAAGGTTTTCTCCCGAGGGATCTGACGCTGTTAGTGCAACGCAGCCTAGCTGACGTGTGCGAACATTTAGCCCGGTTAGAACCTGAAGACCCCTCTCATATGAACGACTATCAACATGTCTCGGCAAAGATGACCGAGTCACAGCGACAAGCGAAACCAGCCAAGTCGACACCGCTTGAGAACCCTCAACAAATTAACGATGTCAAAAAATGCCTAGAAGAGCTCAATAAGTTTGTTCACACCCTAGAAGCCAAAAAAACTGTTAGCCCTCCTCAATCCGCCCACTACCGCCAGCAAATCAAGGACGTGGTGCTCAAGTTGACGGTGGATAGTTATGCGCTTCAGGGAAGTAAGGCCAAGCACCACGGCAAAACTCGCCTTGCGGCTCATTATTACGAATTAGCACTTAACCTGATGCTTAGGGAGGGTACGGCAGGTCGATATGATGCGCAGATATCTCAGTTCAAAACTATACTGCAGCAGTTAAAGCAAGAGCTAGCGAAAGAACAGCACGCAAAAAACCCAACAGCAAGCGCAAGCAAGGAAAAGCCCGAAGAAATGTCATCCGAGTGGGAAAACTACACTGAAACAGACAGTAGCTGGAAGAAGAAAAACATTTACGATTAACTTAAGCTCAAGCCGCAAGCTAAACCAATGACAACGCTAAAATTTTACTGATCTGACATAAACTCCTCTTACTTTCCTGACGCCACTGTAGGAATGCAAGGTTTGCTAGTTCGCTGTCTTTTTTCGACGTGGGCGCTTTTTGCAGTACCCCCTCCATCTGCAGCCCTTTGATCACGTCCGTTGTCAGCAAAAAAGTATCCTTACCGACCATCCGTAAAAAAGCAGCCCCCGAAAAACCGCCAAGTTGCTTGGCATGCTTTTTAAGCTCCCACCATAAACCCACAACGTCATCGGCAGGCCATTGCGATATAAATGCCCCGTAGCCCTTATGCTCTAGCGAGCGCTCACGAAGATAGGCGGCATTATGGCGTACCGATCGAATTTTATTCAAATGCCGAATAATTTCAGCACTCCTCATAAACTGATCAATATCATCATCACTCAGCATCGAACAATAAAGCGGATCAAAACGTCTAAACGCAAGCTCAAAAGCAGGCCACTTTTCATTCACCATTTCATGCTTAAGTCCCGCCTGAAAAACCCGTCGCGACATATTCGCTAGAAAACGATCATCCGTCGTAGCCTTCAGCTGTTTATCGCTTAACGGACACGGCAACATATCTTCAACGGCACTCGTACCGCCATGACGCTCACAAGCAAGCGCATATATTTCGGTAAAAAGCCTCACGAAGGTTTTTCCTTTTCAGTGTTTTCACCTGAAGAAGAAAGTAAAATTGACGCAGAATTAACACAATATCGCAAGCCCGTAGGCTGTGGGCCGTCAGGGAAAACATGCCCCAAATGCGAATCACAATGACTACAAACGATTTCAGTTCGACTCATACCGCCAGAATAATCCTCAACATTTTCGACAGTTTGCTCATCAACCGACGCGTAAAAACTAGGCCAGCCGGAGCCGGAATCATATTTAGCCTCCGATTGGAATAAGCGCGCCCCACAGCAACGACACAAATATACGCCGCGCTCTTTACTGTCCCAATACTCACCGGTAAATGGCCGCTCTGTGCCTTTTTCACGACAAATTTGGTATTCCGACTCACTTAATTTGCCGCGCCAAAATGCATCGTCTTTTAACTCGTTATCTGACATAATTATCTCCAGCAATGAATAGTAGTTTCTACCCAAGTAACGATACCATGAGAAATAACTTTCACTGACATCCCAATATAGCTATAAATTAGAAAGGCATCACCTCGAAAATGCAACCGATTCGCAAATCAAAAAAACTGGATGGCGTTTGCTACGATATTCGTGGCCCCGTATTAGAGCATGCAGCCCGCCTAGAGGAAGATGGGCACCGCATATTAAAACTCAATATCGGCAACCCTGCCCCTTTCGGTTTTGATGCCCCCGATGAGCTTATTGCTGATGTAATTAGCAACCTGCGTAACGCCCAAGGTTATACCGCCTCAAAAGGCCTTTTTGCCGCGCGCAAAGCCGTTATGCAGGAATGTCAACGCCTAGAAATTCCCAATGTAGAAATCGGTGATATCTTTTTAGGCAACGGCGTGAGCGAACTGATCGTCATGGCAAACCAAGCCTTGCTAAATGACGGTGACGAAGTGTTAGTCCCCTCGCCTGATTATCCATTATGGACTGCAGCCGTAAATCTATCGGGGGGTAATGCCGTACATTACGTGTGTGACGAACAATCACAATGGTTCCCAGATATTGAAGACATCGTCAGTAAGATTACCGAACGCACCCGAGCCATCGTAATCATCAACCCTAACAACCCAACTGGCGCCGTTTACAGCAAAGAAATTCTAGAGCAGTTAGTGCAAGTCGCTAGAGATCACGAACTTGTAATTTTCGCTGATGAGATTTACAGCAAGATAGTTTATGACGATGCAGAGTTTATTCCTCTCGGAAAAATTGCACACGATGTGGTTTGTATCAGTTTTAACGGCTTATCAAAATCCTATCGCTTAGCCGGGTTTCGCTCTGGCTGGTTAATTTGCAGCGGCGCCAAACACGCAGCTCAAGAGCTGATGAAAGGAATAGAAATGCTTTCATCAATGCGCCTGTGCGCCAATGTCCCCGCGATGTTTGCCGTTCAAACGGCGCTTGGCGGCTATCAAAGTATTGGCGAGCTAATACTGCCTGGCGGACGCCTAAAAGAACAACGCGACGCCGCCTGTAACAGTATCAATAAGATTCCCGGATTATCATGCGTCGTGCCGAAAGGGGCTCTATACCTATTCCCCAAAATAGACCCTGAAATGTACGCAATAGAGGACGACCAACAACTCGTGCTGGATTTCTTAATACAAGAAAAGATTCTTTTAGTTCAAGGCAGCGCCTTCAATTGGGGCGACAGCTATCACTTTAGGATTGTATTTCTACCGCCAGTCGGTGAAATCGAGCACGCAATAGAAAAATTTGGTAATTTCATAACGAAATTTCGCAGATAATACTGGCATGACTACAAGCGACACACTGACTCCTATTAATGATTTACATATTAATGACTTTTGCAAAGACACTGCAAAAATTTGGCTCTACCTTTACATGCGCTTTCCTCAAAAAAACGCATTATATGTTGAGGACATCGCAGGTGCTGACGAACCGGATGAGTTTGGTTTACATAGCCCGCGGTTTCAAGCTTGTTTCAGCACCATGCTTTGGCTAACTGAGGCGGGTTATTTGTACTATCAGCAGCCCGTAAACCAAGAAGCCCTTGAAGGGGCTTGCTTAACCCAAAAAGCATTTATTCTCTTAAGTAGCTCTGAAAATCATGTAACTACAGCACAAAAAAATATCAGCGACAAAACCATCCCGGTGACATCTACAGCCCCCCGCATTCAACACCTAAAACACACATTGAAGCATGGCAGCTCCGAGCAGTTAAAAACCTTGATTTTAGACTCATTAAGCTTGCCATCAGGCATCAAATAACCGGCTGAGCTTTCTCAACCCCTCCCCGGTATTAATCGCGCTATAACTCAATACTGCCACTCCCTGCCAACTAAGAGTATAAAATTTAGTCGACTGGGCTTTCCTATACACAGTTTCTATGCTTTCATACTCTGGTGGTTAGGAAACAAACAGCTACTTATAGCTCTAACGTTTAGATAAAACCGATATATCTCAAAACATTGAACAATAAAGTTCGCAAACTACAGCTTTTAACCAATAATTATAACAATACGACCAAAAGCCGAAAGTTCCTCATATGGTAATTTTTGATGCACTCGCAATAATTCTAGCTGGTCTCGTTTACACTACGTACCGGCGGCGCGCTGACAAGCTCGCGAACTTGGGTATTGCTCAGGGTGTCAGGCTGTTACTCATCGGCGTTACGTTAACGTCGGTAACTCACTTATTACATCTGTTTGATATGTTAGTCATTCCTAACATTACAAGTGTCAACCCAACAAATGAAACCGCAACAGAGAACACTCATAGCTTAGCGTGGTGGTTGGGCGGCATAAACAGCGCAATTATTTTGTTTGGCTTGTATCGTCTGCTCTCCGACATCCATATCGACAACTCCGACATAGAGAGCCAACCCCTTAGAGAATCAACCCTAACAGCAAATGATGACGAGCAAGAGCCTAATACTGAACAAGAACACTCAGAAAACCTACAGCTAGCCCCCGTAGAAAGTACAAGCTCAGAAACGCCAACGTTTAGTACTTTGACAAGGCAGAGGCGACATGATAAGGAGACCGCTCGCTTAGCTTTGAAGGAAAGTGAAAACAAATTTCATAAACTTTTCAATGAAAGCCCCTCGCTGCTATTTCTACTCGGAGCAGACAGCTCAATAAAACGGGTCAATACGCTCGTTTGTAATATGCTGGGGTGCGATGAGCAAGCATTAATCGGCACCCGTTTATCCGACATCCTCCAAGAAGACGACCGCCCTAAGTTAGCTAAAATAATCCCTAGCCCTATAAGCGCCCCTGCGCCGCTACACAATATTGAAATACGCCTTCGCGTCTATGAACGCAACTTAATTTGGGTAAAAGCGAGTGCACGTAATTTCAGTTTTGGCGACGATGAGCCAATCTTACTGGTTATTTGTGAAGATATTGATGAGCAGAAAAAACTCATGAGAAAGCTCTCCTACCTCGCCACACACGACGAACTCACCCAGATCTATAACCGCCGAGGCTTAGATAGTTATCTCGCAGGTGCTATTGACGCATTAAATATGATGCCAACTACGATTGCTCTGCTGTACTTCGATGTGGACAAACTCAAGGTTGTTAACGATACATGCGGCCATCAGGCAGGCGACAAGCTTTTGCGCCAGCTGGTCGATATCATCAAAATAGCAAGTGCTGATTACGATTTCTTCGCGCGTGTTGGGGGCGATGAATTTGCAGTCGTCAAAGCACACAGCAATGTCCAGGAAGCTCGCCAGCTTGCAGAACGACTACGCTGTGCCACCGAAGATTTCACATTCACCTGGCAAAACCATAGTTTTCGTCAGAGTATCAGTGTCGGTGTAGCGTTATCGTCTGACAAGATACATTCCGCAATTGAACTCATGGGCGCAGCAGACGCTGCCTGCTACGCAGCCAAAGAAAGCGGAAAGAACCGCGTTGTCGTTCATAGCGAGAGCATCGAAAAAGAAAAAGATAACCGCCATGATATGCTCTGGGTGAGCCGGCTTCAAAAGGCAATTCAACAAGGGCAGTTCGAATTATTTTTTCAACCAATCATCCCTGTAGTGGCCGAATCTCAAAAAACGAAAGAGTGCAACAACAGCTATATTCATTACGAGGTACTCATCCGTTATTGCGATGACGATGGGAGCTTAGTCACACCGGGATATTTCCTCCCCGCAGCTGACCGATTTGGTTTTTCAGACCAAATAGACCTGTGGGTGCTCACGACAACACTCGATTATTTACACCGCCACCCAGCGCAAACAAGGCTGCTCAGCTGCTGCTCAATTAACCTATCAAGCCAATCCATAGCAAACCCCAGAGTCAGAAGTGCAATCATTCAATTAATCCAAAGCTACGATTTCCCGATGTCGAAGATATGCTTCGAGATTACCGAATCAAGCGCAATTCATAACGTCGATGACGCCGTCGCGTTTATCAAGGAGTTAAAGCGTCTAGGCTGCCGTTTTGCATTGGATGATTTCGGTACGGGCTTTTCATCCTTTGGTTATCTCAAAAGCTTGGATGTCGACTTTATTAAAATCGACGGCTCGTTTGTCAAAGACATCGTCGATGATAAGGTCGACTGGGCTATCGTCAGCGCCATTTCATCCATAGGCCGAGAGATGGGGATCAAGACAATCGCAGAATACGCTGAATCCGATGCCGTTTTAGAAGCCTTGTCGAAAGTTAATATCGATTATGCCCAGGGTTATGCGGTTGGGCGTGCCATGAGTATTAACAGGCTTGAAGAGTTTTACGCAAAACGCGGCATTCACTTTGACGACTAAGCCTACAGTTTTAGGTTTATGATACCAAGTTAGAGTCAGACGCTTTACGGTACACCAGCATTTTTAGGCCTCGCTCAGGCTCAGCTTCAGGGAAGTCGCTATGGGCACTTAACAACTGTTCAAACTCTAGGTCATCACCACAGGTATCATCAATCATATGTTTAAAATCCGACAGTAAAACTTCAGGTGCATTTAAGCACGCGAGCAACCGCCCTCCGCCATTTAACAAACGTGAAATTTGTCGAAGCACACGCTGATAATCTTTTGAGGCGACAAAGCTGCCACGCTGATAACTTGGAGGATCTACAATCACAATATCGTAAGGGCCGAGCTTACGCAGCTTGCCCCATGATTTAAAGACATCGTGCCCAAGAAAGCGCACAGACTGTATATCAAGAGCATTTAAGCGGTGATTATCTCTACCCACATCCAAAGAACGGCGGCTCAAGTCAACGTTGACGATGCTTGCCGCGCCAGCTTGACTTGCCACTACAGAAAAACTGCAGGTATATGCAAATAAATTTAAAATACTGGCATTATTCGCGCGCTTTTCCAACCAACAACGTGCCGATTCTATATCGAGAAAGTATCCAATGTTTTGTTGGCTAAACGACAAGTTAAACTTGAGACTCTGTCGCTTTGCAAAGCATTCATCTGCTGAGTCACCCGCGACCAACTCAAATGGCGCCCCCGGAATAAAACGCCGCTGCACGAGCACTCCGCTCAGAGCCTTTTTCCGCTCTAACGACTGCATAAGCGACTTAATGTACATCACCAATTCATCCAACCAGCCCTGCGGAGGCGCTTCAAAAAGTGTGACGATCAACATAGGCGAGAAGTAATCAATACTGCACCAGTGCAACCCAGGGAAACAGCGTCCACGCCCATGAAATACGCGTCGACTATCATCCAATTCATGATTTTGGGGGTTCTGTTCGTGGTGTAAGTCAGAGCTATCAAAGAATCTTGCTATTGACTGTTTAACCACGTCCAAAGTAGCGTTGTTAGCTGATAAATTCATACCGAAGGCTCCAATACCGGCATTGTGTTGATCGCAAATAACACTTGATCGTGATATCCAGTAATCACGGGCACCAAGCCTTGCCAAAGCTGGTCGAGTTCGCTATCGCCACTGTCGACAATCAAGCTGGGCGCTTGCAGCTCTGATAGTTTGGCTTTACACGCGACAACCCATAAAGCTTCACGCCCTAAATGCTTCAACAATTGAGGCGAAAGTTGCTGATTACCTCGCCCAATGATATGCCCTTGCCCACCAATAGGTGTCAATATGATACGAACAACGCCGGAGAAAGCCTGCACCAAGGAGTAGAGCGTATTGGCATTCACATCTCGCGCAATTAATTCGCCCTTCTGGTATACGTCAACGCCCAAAAGCGTTCCGTCACAGCCCAGCTCATGCTGAATAAACTGTGTTGTAGAACCAGGTGCAAAAATCAGCATTAGCTCATCATCATCTTCAATATCCTCAACGCGCTCAGCAATCTCAGCAGCAATATCAGCAAGCACCAAGACCTCCTGCTCGACACCACTGTGCTTGACGCTCTGTATATAATAGAGCGCTTCGGGCACGTGCAATTCGCCAAAATATGTACTCTTCACCTGACCTTTAGCAAAGGCTACCTCGTCGATATCGCGCACCTCTCTCGAAGAAAACGAGACGATTCGGCCATCAATAATATCTTTAATCACAGCGGCAGCTGCGTCGGGCGTAATAGCAAAAACACCAGAATGCATTTTTACCCCTGAAGGAACACCGAGCACGGGCGCCCAACGAGACCCAAGCGAAGTCTGCGAGGAAATCACAGCGCAAATGTCACGCGCAGTGCCATCTCCACCGACAAAAACAATCACATCGACATTCTCATCAAGAAGCATTTTACACGCAGATTTTGTATCCTCAGCACTTGACGGTATAGCCGGTTCAAAAGGGATAAGGTCATAACCTGAGGTAAGTACCCGCCCTAAGGTATCCGCCCCCATAGAGCCTGGAACAGTGACAAACGATAAAGACTCAGTGCTAGCGCCTAAAGCCGAAAGAAATTGACTCGCTCTAGTTCCAGCTCTTAAATCTAATTCCCCAAGCCAGGCGGCATTTCTTGTATCATCATCATCACTGCCTTTTAACCCGGCAGGTCCACCGACACCAGCAAACGGGTTAATGATAAAGCCCACTCGCAGGCCAGTCGCGACTGACAACTCATCAGCCATAGATTATTTCCCGTCCTCGATAAAGCCCAAAGCCTGAAGCTTCGAGTCTGTTGGAGTTCCGCTAGCACTGTAGCGATAGAAACCAAAATCTCTACGCTTGCGATAATGCTTGCGAAGATGGTCAAATGACTGAGGAAGTGAAGGTAAAGCCTGACCTAATGCTGTGTGGTCAATCGAGACATCGTATGCGCGAATAACCGCTTCCTCGACACTACTCACGTCGATATGTTGATTACCGGCGAAGATCTCTTGCTCAACCAACTCAGCAAGCTCTTGTCTCTTAGGTTCATCGCAGTTTAAAAAATCAGCCAAAGCGTCCAATATCATCACAGCGCCGTTAACACGGCCTTCAAAGCTATAACCTGCGATATGAGGGGTTCCTAACTTCACTTTTTGATAAAGCGCCTCCAATATCGCGGGCTCATTCTCCCAAACGTCTAAAACAACTTGAAGATTCTGCCCTTCGTCCAAGCATTGATTAAGTGCTTGATTATCGATTGCACCTCCACGCCCCGCATTAAGCAGTATCGCGCCAGGCTTCAAGTGCTGAATAAGATCATAAGAAAACATGTGGTAAGTCGGGTGAGAGCCGGTTTTTGTTAGCGGAGTATGCACGCAAATGATGTCACAACTATAGATAGCTTCAATTGGATGTAAATCTGGGTTTTGCTCTTTAGTTAAAAATGGATCAACACAAATACACTCAAACCCAAGCGACGATAAAGCTCGATATAATCGCCCCCCAACGTTTCCACAACCGACAATTGCAACACGCAAGCTTAGATCAAATCGTTCCAAGGTAACTAAGCTACTAAGTACATATTGCACTACAGCATTGGCGTTACACCCTGGGGCGCTTGCCACCCGAATCTCTCTCGACTGTAGGTAACTCAAGTCCAAATGGTCGGTGCCAATTGTGCAGGTTCCGACAAAACCCAATCGCGGTGCAGACGCCAACAATACTGGGTTTACCTCAGTCACTGAGCGCACAATGAGTGCGTCAGCATCACTTAAATCGGAGGCCTGTAACCTTCGGCCATGCACCAAAGACACCTCCCCCAAGGGAGAGAATAAAGTGCGTGCGTTAGGGATGTTCTCATCGGCAACAATTTTCATAAATACTCGTTATCTTTGTGATTTCCAGCAATTAGGGTTAAAACGTATTACAATTAATAAGAAAGAAGAGAAGACGAAGCTTCAAATTATAGCACCCGGGTATTGTGTTATTGCTCAACTACCTATAACGTAGTATTTGCTCACACAACTAAATCGACTCTTGTCGATACCGTGTAGCCAACCTTTCTATATCGGAGGTAAGTCCTGTGAAGACCTCGAACGATGATCATAACATGGATAATGTTATAGACCTTTTCACCGGGAGGAAACATAGTTCGGAGGACGATGAGCGTATCATCCGACTAGCTCCTGAGCTTGATGGATTAGAAATGCTCTACTCTAACGAATCAAGCGATAGCAAATTCTTCAGCTTAAAAGTGCTCTGCTGGGCTCTAAAAGCAAACGGAGAAGTCATGGGTTTAGTCCCGTGGTTAGACGACATTATTACCTGCCCCGAAATTCAAGATCCACTAAATGGCACTTTCGAAGGATATTACGATCCGGGCATTGATGAAATATTTGTCGAGCCCCCCATTCACAAAGTTGTCGAGCTAGAAACCGCTGCTGAATATTACGACTACATTAGCGACAGCCCACACGAATCTATCCAAGAAATCCCAGACAATATTGGCACTCACGCTGTTCTTGCTGACAAAGGCTTTCGAAGTATTACTTTGCTCGAAGTTATTAGCTGGCGCTTGCATGGCGATGGCAGCATTAGCGGCATGCTATCAGATGAGAAGAAAGTGGTCAGCACACCGGTATTACCGGGTGATGTGAGCTTATATCAAGCACAGACAGACCGCCAATTTCGCTATTTTTTCCAACATAACATTGCAAATAAAATCAAATCTGAAGACCCAGAAGCTCTGGAAGCAATATCCATACTAGTCGAAGAATCTTAAGCCATCACTAATGACCTAACAGTTGGGCTTGCATCACAAACTCAACTGCTACTTGTAGGCTAACTACTTGCAAGCTTTACGCACCACAAAACGGCTCGCACCTCCGGAGTCGACATTCTCAAGTAACTCGTGCCCCAAAAACTGACAGAACTTCAGAACATCTCTCTCTGTCGAAGCATCTGTCGCAATCAGCTCGACACACTCTCCTAGTTTCGCGTCACGAATAGCGCTATGCAGCATCATTAAAGGTTCAGGRCAAACAAGTCCGGATGCATCAACTTTTTTCACTAATTTCTCACACATAAAAGCATAAATGACGAAATTGACTTTCTATTAAGGGTAAAATAAACAACACAGTTTATATGAAAATTCATCATCGTTCACCGTTAGGCAAGGTTAACCTACATGATTCACGTTTTAATTGAGAGACACATAGATGAAGGAATGTTGAGCACCTATGAAGAAAACTCTCGCACTGCGCTACAACAATGCATGTCAGCAACGGGGTTTATTTCCGGCGAGGCTTTTGCCGACACTCAGAACACCAACCACAGATTCTTACTTTGTAAGTGGCGCTCAGTGCGCGACTGGAACAAATGGCGCCTAAGCTCTGAGCGCATGAACTTAATGAACAGTATTACTCCGATACTAACCCAGCCTGAAAAGATACTGATGCTTAAAAACTAAACATCGATATCAATTCAATGCCAATAAATCAACGCAGGTAGTCACTTGTCTGAACCTAAAACGCCAAGGTCTCCCTGCATTCGCAACTGTTGCCTAGATGACGACGATATATGCCTAGGATGCTTTCGACATCTTGAGGAAATCAAAGATTGGAGCAACGCAAGTATTGCTGAGCAACAACAAATATTGGAGCGAGCTACACATCGAAAGGAGATGCGCAAAAAGTAAACCTCAGCAGGGAAGAAATAACGGCGATAAGTGATTTCACACAATAAGACTGAGGCTGGGGGTCGACTATTTAGAATAGAGCCTTCCCAGCCCTAGATACCAATATCAGGGCAATTTATAATCAATGGTTCGGGACTGGTTCTTTACCTTAAAATTTTCCGCCAATTTTCGACACTCATCGACATACCTCATTCCTTGGTAATAACGGATACGATTTTTTTCCTTTTCCCACCAGTCACTTTCAAATGCGCATTCAACTTCATTAAATGCTTGATAGTAAGCCACGGTGTTTTCATCATCGACCTCATACCAAGACAACTTACAGTCATCAACAAAGTAATCCAAGCCTCTACTATGCAGCGCTTCTGCAAAGTTCTTCAAGGCGAGATCCCTCACGTCGAGCCTTGACTCAACCAGGTTGCGTTGATGCTCATGGCTTGCCCGAGGCTTAAATGCAATATCCGCATCCCCTGAGCGCCTTAGTCTTACAGCTATGTGTTTTAACATTGGCAATCTTTAATTAGTTTTTATAAACAGCCCCATAATCGAAACTCACGGAGCAGACCTCGGCTACACTACCAATTTAGCTAGCAAAATGATACACAAGCGATAGGTCAATCCCAAATTCATAGCAACGTAACTTAGTAATGTGGCGGTAACTGCATTCCATCATGATCATCCGGCTGAGAACTCAGCTCTAATGATTTCATCTTTTTAACGAGATGAGCTAACTGTATATTTAACACCTGAATCTCTTTTTCCTGCACAGAGACACGATCATTTAGGGTCATAATTAAGTCATCTTGAAACGCTGATTTAGTCTGTAATTGCTCAATCATTAACATCGTATCGGTCATTCAACCCTCCAACATACGTAAAAAAATCTATTCTACCCAAGATATAACATGCTCTTCCATATCATCTGCATCTATATCTACTGAATTCTCTTCAACCACTCGCCCCAAAACTGAAATACCCGCTTCGTGCACTGAGTTTTGGGAGCCGCTCACTAACGGATGCCATTCAAAAAGAGGCTGATCTTCGCTCAATAGCCGATAAGCGCAAGTTTCAGGCAACCAAAAGTATTGGTTTAACTCCATTTTATCTAGCCGCATGCAACCGGACACAAGCTTACTTCTTTGGGCATAGTTTTGACAACGACACAGCTTTAGGTCTAGATGCTTACACGCGACATCAGTGTAATAAACGTCGCCAGAATCTTCGTCTTCCAGTTTATGTAAACAGCACTTACCGCAACCATCGCATAGAGCTTCCCACTCTTCACTGTTCATCTCGGGCAGTTTTTTTGTCTGCCAAAATAGATCTTCGATCACTAATCACCCATTTAAGTACGGATTTTTCTCAACTAGCTGAGAAGTTAAATCTTCACTCGGCTTTGGCGGCATCTGCAGGTAGAACCCGTGAACATTAATATTTTCCTCAACAACAGCCGAGCTAATACGCGCAAGCTCAGTACGCTGTGCGAGATTCATAGACATGCACAAATGCAGCTTCCCTATCTGTTTGAGTAATTCTTCAGGAAGCTCAGAGGTATCTCTACCCCGAGCGACGAATAGGTAAAGCCCTTCTTTTTTTTTACACCGATAAATATCAACTATCATAGTTTTACATTTTTAATCGTATATTTGAACTAAGCCTCAGCTAATACCTCAACCAAGGAATCACCGAGAAGTTCTTTTCTCCAGTCTGCAATTGACGGAGGCCAAAATTCTATATTTTTGTCATCTGCTCTAATAAGATATTCGTAATCTTTTTTCTTAAGAAGCATTTCAGAAGGTATACCTGTTTGCACCGAAACGTTGGCCACCGCCTGCTTAAGGGACTTCATTACCCTTCTTTCTTCAACTGAAAGTGGTTTATGCATTGGCCGGGGTAGCTCGCTATCGGGCATCCCTAGGACAGTGCCTACGATATCAATAATATCTTTTCCGTAAGTACGAATCATACGATCTGTTAAGCCGTCGATATTGCGTAATTGTGTTTGATGCGTAGGGCAAGCATTCGCAATATCAAAAATTGCGGACTCTTTAATGAGACGATTTCTAGGTACATTCTCCATCTGCGCAGCATTTTCCCGCCATCGGCAAATTGACTGCATCACGGCGAGTTGCCGTTCACCTAGCTTCCAACCGGATTTAATCCGCAGATAACTATTTTCTGGATCCTGATTTGCAAACTGCGCTTTTACTACCGCACCGGTTTCGGCCATCACCCAATCGTAACGATTATTCTGATGAAGCTTCTCAATGAGCCCCTTAGCGAGCAGAAATAGATACTCGACATCAAGCGCAGCGTATTGCCTTTGAGACTCACTAAGAGGTCGAGCCAGCCAGTCAGAACGTGTTTCTGTTTTAGGCAGCTCTACATCTAAAACATGCTTGGTAATATTTCCAAAACCAACCGAGAAACCGCAATTGGTAAACGCTCCAGCTATCTGAGTATCGAGCATATTCTTAGGCAAGCAGCCTAACGATTGCTGAAACACATCTAAATCTTCGGAGCAAGAATGCAAAACTTTTAAGCAATTTTCATTATCAAAAACCTCAACCAGAGGGTACAAATCATCAACTTTTAACGGATCAATTAGGTAACTACTCAAGCCGTCACAAATTTGAATCAAACCAGGGATCGGGTAATAGGTCTGCGTTCGCATAAACTCTGTATCAACAGCCAGCAACGGCTGCTCTAACCAAGACTCGCACAAAGCTTCTAATTTATCATTTCTATCAACCCATATGATGGGCAGTTTCACTAAATCTTTATACATAAATGCCTAATACTATCCGTAATTTAAGATTACCTAGAGTTCCCGGCGGGTGCCAAGCGCATGAGCTAAGGTTGTACCGTCGAGATATTCCAACTCCCCACCAAGAGGAACACCATGTGCAATACGACTAACTTTGATTTCGTAACGCTTCGCTAACTGGCTAACATAATGCGATGTGGCTTCGCCTTCTGCGGTAGGATTCGTTGCGATAATCACTTCTAAAAGCTCTCCATGCTGGAAACGATGACCCAACAGGTCGACGCCAATTTCTTTTGGCCCTATCCCGTCAATTGGAGATAAACGCCCAAGTAAAACAAAATACAATCCACTGTAGCTTCCGGCCTGCTCCAATGCGACCACGTCAGCAGGGTTCTCCACGATACAAAGTACACTCTTATCTCGTCGATGATCGTCGCATATCGAGCAAATGTTTTGCTCGGTTAAATTCCTACACAGCTCGCAACGGTTTACAGAAGCTGCGGCAGCCGCCAAGGCTTCCGCTATGATATTTGCACTCTCCCTATCGTTCTCTAGAAGGTGAAAAGCCATCCGCTGCGCAGACTTCGGGCCAACGCCAGGCAAGCGTTTTAGCGCTTGTATTAACCGATCAATTAAAGGCGAAAACATAAATATTATTATATCTCAGGCGAGTGAAAGTAAATCATTAAAACAATAGTGCACGCTCGAATCAAAACGGCATTTTAAATCCAGGGGGTATTCCCATACCGGATGCGACACCTCCAAGACTATCTTGATTAAGTTGTTCAACGTTGCGTACTGCATCATTCACCGCAGCTGCCACTAAATCTTCAAGTATTTCTTTATCCTCGCCCAGAAGCTCATCGGAGATCTTAACTCTACGAACATCGTAACGCCCCGTCATAACGATCTCAACCATGCCGGCACCGGCATTGCCAGTAACCTCCTTTTTACCAAGCTCTTCTTGCGCTTCAGCCATCTTCTGTTGCATCTGCTGTGCTTGCTTCATCAAATCACCAAGACCTTTCATCACACCACCCTCAACTCTTCAAAATATTTCAATACATAACACGAAAGCCGCTATAACGATGTCACTGACGCTGAGTTAATTTGCGCGCCAAATTCTCGTTCTAGCGTCTGGACAATTGGATCGCTCTTTAGAGACGCTAACGCATCGCTCGCTCGTTGTAAACGCTCACGCGTATCACTCGCAGCCGGGGTTTCTAAGCCGTGGGGGATAGCGCTAACGTTAACATCGACCTTAATGGGGTGCGAAAAGTAATCGCAGAGCAAACCTGTCAGCCTGTGGGTATGTGAAGGGTCAAACAAACTTGCTTTCGCTTCGTCCAATATAAAATGCATTACGTTATCTTGGACACCAATGAGAGCGCAGTTTTGAACTGTGCTCTGCATAACACCTTTAACGTTCAGCTGACGGTATATTACAAGCCAAGACTGCGGACGAACATCGTTAAACGCGATTTTTTTCACAACGCAGGATGCAGGCTCAACCGAAAGTTTAGGTTTCGCGGTTATATCGTTCTGCTCTAATACAGTTTTCGACGCAGGCGAAGTTAACCCTTCTTTTCCGACAATGCTTTTCACCTCTTGCCGCAACATTGCCCTCACATCCGCAGCCCCCGGCTTTACATCAGAGCTATCCTGATGACTAGCTTGGGGCTTTTTTACAGTATCGGAGCCCCTCCCATCAGAGCTCTTGGTGCGACTGCCCCCAGGGGAGCCAGCATCATCGTTTACGACGTTAATCTTTGTGCCTATTTCCGGCTGGCCATTAGAATCGTGCGTAGAGTCAACAGTTTCCGGTTCGAGCAGACGTACTGGTGTATTTTGCACAGGAGCTTGGGAAACACCGTCGCCTTCAGCCGAAGCGCTTATATCCTTATCTTTGACGACAGTTTGCTTACCTAGCTTTGCCCTTGGCACGTCAGCGACGCCCTGAGGCTTAAATGCTAGCATACGAAGCATAGTCATCTCAAAACCGCTTCGGGGGTCTGACGCTAAAGGCAAATCTCTTCGACCTATCAACGCAGTTTGATAAAATAGCTGCACGTCCTCCGGGGCAAGCTGCTGCGCGAACGCTAATATTTGATCTCTATCTCCATGGCTATTATCCAAAGCTTCGGGCAAGGCTTGCGCAACTGCAACCCTATGAAGTAACGAGAGCAGATCCGCTAACGCTTCGCCATAATCAGGTGCATGTTCCGAGAAGTTAGCTACTGCCAATAAGATTGCGCCTCCATCCATTAATACCAAGGCATCGATCAGTGCTTTAACCAGCACTTGGTCGATTGTGCCGAGCATAGAAGCAACGCCTTTTTCGACGACACTTCCGCCTCCAAACGAGATCGCCTGATCCGTCAAACTCAAAGCATCACGCATACTACCGTCAGCAGAGCGAGCTAGCTGCCAAAGAGCTGCCTCGTCATATGGAATTAGCTCCTCTTTCAAAACAAATCCCAGATGGCCAACAATCCGCTCCGGGCTCATGTTTTTCAAATTGAACTGCAAACAGCGAGATAAAATGGTGACCGGTAATTTTTGAGGGTCTGTCGTTGCCAATAAGAATTTAACGTGTTCCGGTGGTTCTTCAAGAGTTTTTAACAAAGCATTAAAACTATGATTAGAGAGCATGTGCACCTCATCGATAAGATAGATTTTGTATCTACCTCGCGTAGGTGCGTATTGAACGTTGTCGAGTAACTCCCTAGTATCTTCAACTTTCGTCCTTGACGCTGCATCAACCTCAATGAGGTCGATGAACCGCCCTTGACTTATCTCAGTGCAAGCGCTGCACGTATCACACGGCTCAGATGTGACGCCAGTTTCGCAATTTAAGCATTTGGCTAGAATTCTCGCGATTGTTGTTTTGCCGACACCTCGTGTGCCTGTAAATAGATAAGCATGATGCAGTCGCCCATGATCAAGTGCGTTAATCAACGCCTTCAATACATGCTCCTGGCCTACCATCTCGCGAAATACTCTCGGACGCCATTTGCGTGCCAAAACCTGATAGCTCATCGGATTCAATACTTCCTCAATATTCAATATCCGCCCATAGGGATATATTTAGTAAAATGATTATAAAGATTCGTTTGGGTAGCCGCACGCCATTACGAGATTTATTTCAACCATTCCTGCTTACCGCCGCTAAATACGGATCTACTCCATAATGCTATATAAGTAATGGTTACTAATAGGTGCGCTTCCAACCCAATAGGTAAGATTCCCCGTTACCGCCCACGCGGAAAAGATGTTTCCAGTGCCAACATTATGCCGGCGATAGCTCTTTCAGACCATACGGAGATGATATTTTTCGTCTACCAAATTTCACTTCCTTTGTCTCTAATAGGGCCGGTTTGCGGAAGCGACCCCCTCCGGAAGAACTACGTGTGCCAATAAAATGTTTTAGGTGCCACTTTGCTTACGCTTTTCTTTTCCCTTAACACTCCACTCGTAACACATGAGGCTCAAGGCAACATTCCCCGAATTGGATTCACACTTTCACCGAGATAAAAACCAACCAGGCCTCAATTTAGAAAATAAAGCTACATTAAGTGCCGCGACCTAAACTTGTTTTTTTTAAACTTTAACGTAGAATCTGTCCCGGAAAGCGGCAGGTTGTTTATATTTATTTTAACAACAACTCCGACCAAGCTTCTTTGAGGAATTTCGCGAAGAAATTATCACCTTGTAAACGACACTTAATAAAATGCACCAATATAGATGCAGATATAAAAAATAGTGTACAAGGTGATAGGGAGCTTCACGCAAATACCTCAAACTTGGCTGGATGCGCCAACTTTCTCAGTTAAGAAAGTCCGAACCCTTGCACAGGTACTTCGGAACTAGAAGACTTCCCCCAAAAAAGCAGCTAAACAATCAAAAAAAATATGGAGAATGGACATGAAATTAGAATCGAAACTTTCAGAGCGTGAATCGGAAGTTCTACAATGGGTATCTCTCGGTAAAACAAACTGGGAGATAGGTATGATTCTTGACATCAGTATGTATACAGTAAAGAATCATGTAAAAAACATACTAAAGAAGCTTGGTGTTAACAACCGCACTCAAGCGGCAAAATATGCCATTATTGAAAGCATGCAAGATAACAAAGCTGCTTAATCTACTTTACCAAGCTGTATAAAACCAGGGTTTCCCCGACCTTGGTTCTAACTTATTCCCCCCCCCCTACGTACCCCGACCCAGCAATCGACTTACACTTATATTTGCGTCTTCGCAGTCCCAACCATATATATTCGTTGGCTAGAATGCCTTCAAACCCCTAGGGCGCCAAGTTTTCTCGAGATAGACTTCGTCGACTCCCATGTGTGTAAGAACCCGTGAGTTTAATTCCAGGCGCTTAGCTGGTTCGGTTATCACTAAGTCAGTAGTGGCGATCCCTCATTAATTTTTTTACTCAGTGATTTTTACCGTCAATTGAGATTGGCTGGTCAAAATTCAGACGAAAAAAAACTTCAATCATTTCTGATTGAAGTTTTTAGAATTAA
>NVXL01000163.1 GCA_002746115.1 Alteromonadaceae bacterium | reverse complement strand
AATCTTATTGGTTAATGGTGCAGAGCGAGGATGAGACGCTTGATTATCGATGGGCCGTGGAGGCTTATCAAGGCAGTAAGCAGCTTGTTGAAGAGGGGGGCAGCCATGCATTTGAAGGCTACGAAAAGCATTTGCCTGAAATGTTAGAATTTTTCCTTAATGGCTGAAATCACTTTTACCCGTTAATAGTTACCCGTTAATGTTTAGCTGAATATCGTTTTTTCTCTTTTCAATATCATCACCCCGAACAATCCGAATATCAACGCTAGCAATAGTGACGTTGCGCTTGTAATTATAACGTGCACAAACGATGTGCTATCGCCGCTAATAATATCCACCAGTAATGCCTGAGCGCCTAATATAGGGATAAACATTTGCGACAGCTGTGCGCTGCTAGAGTTAAAAATTAAGTACATGCCGGGGATGACAGGCAATAGCATGATGAGTCCGCTGTAGGTTTGAGCGTCTTTAAATGAGCGTGAAAAGAAAGACACTAATAGCTGTATGGACGTAGCGAAGAACATAACCGGCAGGAGAATAAGCAAAGTGAGTAAGTAGTCACTTACTCCCAGGTTTACCTTGAGTCCTAATTCGGTCATCGGTGCGAGCTTGACGCTGATAAATTGCAAGCCAATCCCGATGCAAGAGATGATGGCCGTAACAAGTACGCCCGCGCCCCATTTACCCAAAAAAATAA
Organism: Alteromonadaceae bacterium; assembly: GCA_002746115.1. Taxonomy (GTDB): domain Bacteria; phylum Pseudomonadota; class Gammaproteobacteria; order Pseudomonadales; family Cellvibrionaceae. The sequence continues at coordinate 8,003 of NVXL01000163.1, read as the reverse complement.
GGTTGTGAGAAATTGGGTTAATTAAGAGTGGTTCGAGTGACTTTCTCTCCCGTTCGCCAGCGGCCATATCTGATGCCATCCCTAAGCCTGTGACAAAAACAATCATCATAAACGTTAAGGGTAAACCACTAAGAATTTTAGCGGCGATACGTTCTTCGCTTACCACGTTAATCTCTTTCAGTGAAACGGGTTGCGCTATATTAGGGCTGATATTTCGAGTGATTAAGCGTAATGCTCCGGTTTTAGCCGACCAGTGCGCAATGAGCTGGCGTAATTGGCCGGCTTTGGCTTGTGACTCTGTGTGGGAGTGATCGGAAATAAGCTCAATACTCGCTTGGCGCTGTTGCCGAAAGTCATCGACAAAGTCTTTTGGGATGTTTAACAATAAGTCTAGTTCACCCGATGTGACTTTTTGGCGAGCGTTCTCAGGTGCTTGGGTAATAGTAATCCCAGATTCTTCAAGCCAGTTGACCAACGGCGTAGCATATTGCGAACCGCTCACAGCAAGAGTAAACCCTTGGCTATCGTTTTTCATAGAGACCAGAAACGTCGTTGTGCCAAATGTCATCGCTGCAAATAAAATAGGTACTAGTAATGCGGTAGAGAGTGATTTTCCGTCACGAAAAGCGTCAAGGCACTCTTTTTTTATGACGGCTATAACTTGTGAATACATGCGGATTATCCCTATAAAGTTTGTTCGTCGGTAGTGTTGTTGGGGTAAGCAAAGTGAATAAAAGCATCTTCTAGTTGCTCAGTATTAGCGCGTTCGATGATATTGGGAATAGAGCCTTCGGCGGTTAACTTACCTGCGCTGATAATGCCGACTCTATCGCAGAGATTATTCACTTCGTGCATGAGATGGCTAGAAAAAATAACGCATTTCCCTTCTGATTTTAAAGTTAAGAGTAAATTCCTTACCGCTCGTGTGGTGACCACATCTAAGCCGTTAGTAGGCTCGTCGAGTAATATATATTCTGGGTCATGCACAATCGCGCGCGCCAGTGCGACTTTCATACGCTCACCTTGTGAAAACCCTGCGGTTTTTCTATCGATGATGTTTTCCATGCCTAAAATTTCGCAATATCGTTCAATATTATTTTGTAATTGTTGTTTGTCGAGACCTTGTAACTGACCAAAGTAACGGATATTTTCACGTGCGGTTAATCGTGTATATAGGTTTCCGCCATCAGGCAGAACGCCAAGTTTTTTTTGCACCGTTAAAGCTGCTTCGTTAACGTCGATACCATCGACGAGTACCTTGCCGGAGCTAGCGCGAAAAAGACCATAAATAATTCGAAGCGTCGTGGTTTTACCTGCACCATTTGGGCCAAGCAGGCCAAATATTTCGCCTTTATTGGCGTTAAAGCTGATGTCTTCAATCGCAGTGACCTTACCGAATTTTTTATGTAAATTACTTACGTTAATCATGGCTTGAGTACACTGCTTGTGTCTGGGGAGAGATTAGGTCCTGCGCCGTCAATAAAAAAGGGCGCCGGTTTTATTTTTTCTATGCAGCTAATATCGATATTTTTCATCTGAGTACTTTGGTAAAACTGGGATAAAATGTCAGGGATGCAGCCTAAGCCGGTCGCAATATGATGCCCGCCTGAAACGGTGATATGCTGACTATTGGCGAAGTTGTTATGAACATACTCTCCCCATCGCTCCGGTGTCACAGGGTCAAATTGCCCCGAAAGAATTAAGACCGGTACATCACTGACAATAGGTTCAAAATAGGATTTATCAAATACACTGTTGGGAAAATGCTGGCAGGCGCTCTGATATTGTATTTCGCTACCGACTCTGAGCACGAGGTCTGCACTTTCTGGGGTGAGCTTATGTTGCTTGGCGTATCCGCGATCTTCGTTGCAGATGACGCTAAAATGCATACCCATACTGATGTTATCTTCTGCTTTGTCCGCACCGATTGCGGCTAGCGAGTAAAGTAGTTTGAGGTCACCGTTAGCGGCTTCATGTATTGCGAGTGGCAAAAGCGGCATTAACTGACGGGAATAAAGGGCAAAGCGCAACCATTGGGATAGGGTGAAAGTGTCGATATATACGATTTCAGCTTGTTCTGAGCGGGGATGAGAAAAGGTCTGAACTCGGGCTTTTTCTGGTGTGTTTTCAGTTTGATTTAACAATTTTAGCCATTGTTGTTTTAGCGACCCGAAGGCTTTTTGGCAGGCGCTAGCATCGCACTGGGCAAAGAGCTTTTCCGCAGCCATGCTGGCGTCGTTGTCTATGTGGTATGGCATTGATAGTTCGAGTGGCGCGACGCCGTCAATGACCGCACTGCGGATGGCGTCAGGGTAGCGCCGGATATAGCGCAGTGCGACGCGTGTCCCGTAAGAGCCGCCCCATAGGTTAATCTTTGGGTAGTTTAACGCTTGCCTGACGTATTCGAGATCATCGACGGCATAGTTGGTGGTGTAAAAGCGCAAATCCGCCTCATAGCCCTTTACGCACTTTTCTAATGCATTCACAAAGTGCTCGACGCGCTGGTGGTGAGGAAGTTGTGCCAGCTGGGGTTCATCAAATTCGCATTTTAATGGCGCGGACTTTCCCGTTCCGCGTTGATCGACAAAGACCAAGTCCCGTGTCTGGTTAATCGTGCGGAGTTGCTGCCGTATCGTTGGTGCAATATCTTCAGCGGCTTGACCTGGCCCCCCCGCAATAAAAAATATCGGGCTTTCAGGTGTCTCACTGATCGCTGGAATACGCAGCACGTGAATATTTAGCTGTCGCTCGTTTGGTGCCTTGGGGTTCTCTGCGATTGTTAAAATAGCACATTGCGCACTAGCGACATGTTTGCTTGACTTGTCGCCTTGGGCACCTGTGCATTCACCGAAAGTCACAGCGGCGTTCACTCTGGCGTTGAAACCCATAAAGCATGTACAAATAATCATCAAACAAGTGAAACAGTGGTGTAGTGTTTTTGCCATTAACATGCCCTACGCCATCTTGTGACGGGAAATATGGTGAATGCGTCGGTGTGTAAAATTATAGTGTTCTAATGTTCTAGCGGCTCGTTTGATTTTATGTGATCAAATTGAGCTGATATCGGTATTTGCGACAACTTTCTATTTGCGTAAGCATACCTTTTACCTGTAAGTTTGTACGTCGCTTTTGCTAAAATGGCGCGTTAAATTCTGAGAAATACCCGCAGTCCTAACTATGGTTCAGCAGTTCAAACTATGACTAAGTATAACGCCGAAGATATTGAAGTTCTCACGGGGCTTGACCCGGTGAAAAAACGGCCCGGAATGTACACCGATACCACCCGGCCCAACCATTTAGCCCAAGAAATCATCGATAATAGCGTCGATGAGGCCCTTGCTGGGCACGCTAAAAAAATCACCGTTGTTTTGCACAAAGATCAATCGTTAACCGTCTCAGATGATGGCCGCGGTATGCCCGTAGATATCCACCCAGAGCAAGGGATTCCGGGTGTAGAGGTGATCTTATCGACGTTGCATGCGGGCGGTAAGTTTTCTAATAAAAATTACCAGTTCTCTGGTGGTTTGCATGGGGTTGGTATTTCGGTGGTGACGGCGCTTTCTAAAGTGATGGAAGTGACGATCATGCGGGATGCCAAAGTGCATCGGATTGGATTTCAAAATGGTGAAAAATCCACAGACTTGACTGTCGTTGAGACCTGTGGCAAACGCACGACCGGAACGGCGGTGCGGTTTTTACCAGACCCAAAGTATTTCGATACTGCAAAGTTTTCGTCATCACGTTTGCGCCATGTCTTGCGGGCTAAGGCCGTGCTTTGCCCCGGTTTAGAAGTGATTTTTAAAGACCAAATAGCCGATAGTACTGATACTTGGCTCTATGAAGATGGCTTGAAAGATTATCTGCTCGGCGCGACCCAAGGCTGGGAAACCCTGCCTCCGGAGCCCTTTATTGGCACATTCAGTAGTACTACTGAAGCTGTTGACTGGGCAGTACAGTGGTTACCTGAAGGTGGCGAAATCGTTCAAGAGAGTTACGTAAATCTTATTCCAACCTCCCAAGGTGGTACACACGTTAATGGCTTTCGTACTGGCTTACTTGATGCCATGCGGGAGTATTGTGAAATTCGCAATATTGTACCTAAAGGTATTAAACTTGCGCCGGACGATATCTGGGCAAATTGCTGCTTTGTATTGTCGTCTAAGTTAGCCGACCCACAATTTTCGGGTCAAACTAAAGAACGCTTGTCCTCGCGCGAGGCAGCAGCGTTTGTCTCCGGCATATCGAAAGACTCGTTTAGTTTATGGTTAAATCAGCATACAGAAGTGGGCGATAAGTTAGCAGAGTATTGTATTAGCAATGCGCAAAAACGCATTCGCTCCAGTAAAAAAGTCGCTCGTAAAAAAATCACCCAAGGTCCTGCTCTGCCCGGCAAACTTTCGGATTGCGCCTCTGATGACCCCGCTCGCGGTGAGTTATTTCTGGTGGAAGGGGATTCTGCGGGTGGATCAGCGAAGCAAGCGCGTGATCGTGAGTGTCAGGCAATTATGCCTTTGCGCGGTAAAATTCTGAACACTTGGGAAGTGGACGTCGCAGATGTATTAGCCTCTCAAGAGGTACATGATATTGCCGTGGCTCTAGGTGTTGACCCAGGCTCTTCTGACCTTGAGAAGCTGCGTTATCATAAAGTTTGTATTTTAGCGGATGCTGATTCCGATGGTGCGCATATCGCGACTTTGCTTTGCGCTTTGTTTGTTCGTCATTTTGCCCCGTTGGTTCGAGCAGGTCATATCTATGTGGCCATGCCGCCGCTGTACCGTATTGATATTGGGCAGGAAGTTTTTTACGCTTTAGATGACAGCGAAAAGAAAGGCATACTTGATCGTATCGAAGCTGAGAAAAAACGTGGCAAAGTGAACGTTCAACGCTTTAAAGGCTTGGGCGAGATGAACCCTTTACAGCTGCGTGAGACAACCATGGCGCGTGATACGCGTCGTTTGGTTCAGTTGACCATAGAGACTGGGGATGAAACTCACCAATTGATGGATATGTTGCTCGCTAAAAAACGCGCGAGTGATCGTAAGGCTTGGTTAGAGGATAAGGGGAACTTGGCGATTGGGGATTAATTGTTAATTCGTGAATCTGTTTAAATAAAAGCCCTGGAAGTTTGTTCTTCTGGGGCTTTTTTATTTTCGTTAGGTTTGTCTGTGACCGGTAATGTCACGAATACCCCTAACGGAAGAGCGGTAAATGAGTCGAGAGGCTGTATTTTGCCCAATTAGATAAAAACCCCTGTAAGCCCGCGGTTGGTAAGGCGTTCGAGTTAGCCCGAACGCCCCTTAACCGTATCAGTACCCGTTTTATATTACGCGAACCCCAGTGTAGCCTTAGCTCGAACGACATTTTTTGTACAACTCTATACCTTGGCGTCTAAATCTCCCTATCAGCTATTGTGGCTTTAATTTTATAACTACGCTTGCTGATTATTTTAGACGATGCGAAGGAAACCCCATGCATATTATGAAAACTCTAGTGCGGCCATTCCGGTCCACAATAAAAAAATTAGCGCTAGTGGCTGTTGCTGTTGGCTTGCAAGCCTGCGGTGGTGATCTTGTACAGACCGAGGGTACCAAGTGGGTGGATGCCTACGGCCAAAAATTAAATCTACGAGGTGTCAATCTCGGTAATTGGTTGGCAATGGAAATGTGGATGTTTGACGCTGGCCAGAACCCAATCGGTGAAGGGATTGTAGATCAATGTACCTTAGAGGGTAAATTGAGAGAACGCTTTGGCGAAGTGGAGCAAGAACGCCTTATCAGTGAATTTCGAGATAATTGGCTAACAGTTAAAGACTGGGACGAAATGGCTGAAGCCGGGTTTAACCTTGTGCGAGTGCCGTTTTTATATGACCTCATCGAAGATGAAGCTAAGCCAAAAACCTTGCGTCGGGATGCTTGGGAATATTTAGATTGGGCGATTGACCAAGCTAAGCAACGCGATATGTACGTCATTCTTGATTTGCATGGTGCACCTGGTCGCCAAGGCCTAGAGCATCACACCGGTTGTGAGGGGATAAATGAGCTCTGGGAGAGCGATGAGTTTCGAGATCGCACGCTATGGTTGTGGCGTAAGTTATCCATCCGCTATAAATACGAGTCTACTATTGCTGGTTATGGTTTGTTAAATGAACCGTGGGGCACCGATGCGCAAACTTTGGCAGATTTCATGGTCGAGTTATATGACATTATCCGTCTGCAGGAAGATCAGCACGTCATCATTTTACCCGGGCACGATTCTGGCGGTATTAGTGCTTACGGTAATCCTGAAGATCAGGGTTTGGAAAATGTCGCATTTGAAATTCATCAGTATCCGGGCATCTTTGGCTGGGGCGAAATCGGTTATCAAGTACATCGTGATTGGCTGGACTGCGGAAAAGATGGCACCTTGGGTGTTTGCGAGTGGGATGCCAAGATGCAAGCGGTGAATAGCCCCTTATTGATTGGTGAAACCCAGTCTTGGACCGGACTGGGTGAGCTTGGTGGTGATATCACTCGCGCAAGCTTTGATCGTTACAACGAATTAGATTGGGCGGTAACGGCTTGGTCTTTCAAGACCACTTCAAATGCTGGTGGTATTGGGACTGGTCGTTGGGGCTTAACAACGAATAAAGGTGACCAGCTGCTCGCAAAAGCTGAAACTTGGACCTGTAACGATTGGGAGAGTCAATTTTCTGATGCCTGTGCTGTTTCGGCAACAAGTACTGTACCGTTTGATGGTGAAGGTACACGAACGATGTACTTAGTTATCAAGACTGGGGCGTTTGATGGGGTTGATGTTGTTTATGATGATATTCGTTTCACTAACGATACGACCGGCGAAAATATATTAAATAACGGTGACTTTGGTTCGGATATCGCTTGGACTGAGTCTGCGATCTGGCCTGATACGCGGAGCTATAATTTTAATTATTTCCCCGGTGAATTCGCTGGGAACGATACTGGAGCTGCGCTTCATGTAAGTGCTTCCGGTGGCAGTAATAGTGTTCTTTATCAGGCGATTACAGTTGAGGGTGGTCAATCTTATACGCTTTCAGGTAAGTTTAAAGATAACGGCGCCGACGGTAATGATATGTGGGCGGAGTTGTATCTTGTGCCTAATATGCCTGTGGACGGTCAAGAAGTGGATGGTCGAGTCCTGCCAAATGTTGACATTAATACTTCAAGTCTTGAGGAGATCGAAAGCTTTTTCACCTCATTTGGCACCATGGAGTATGTTCGCAACGAGTGGGTACTAGATGCCTTAACGGCTGAAGCGCCGTCGTTATTGTTTACTACGATTCCTTCTAGTCCAGAAAGCTTAAATTTACTGGGAGTAAATGAAAGCGTGTCGCTATCTTGGTCAGCATCCGAAGGTGATGTTAGTGGTTATAGGGTGTATCGTTCAAGCACGCCTCATTTCGGCTTTGGTGTAATTGGTGCTACCCAAAGTACCGAATATGTTGATGACAGCGTTGATGGTAATGGCCCGTATTTTTATTACGTCACCGCGTATAACTCCGTTGATGAAAGCTACGCAAGCAACCTTGCCGGAACGGAGCCGTTGATATTTGCCATTCCCGGAATAATTGAAGCCGAGAACTATATCGTCGGTCACTCCGCTGTTCGCGTAGAAGTCTCTGGTGATTCTGGTGGTGGTCAAAATGTGGGCTCATTTGAGCCTGGTCGCTGGTTGGATTATGACGTCAACATTGCAACGGCAGGGCCTTATACCGTTGAGTTTCGTCTAGCGAGTAAGCCTGGTGCCGAAGGTTTTGAGATTCATTTAGGTTCTGACGTGCTCGCTACTGTTGCTGTGCCTGCGACGGGAGACTGGCAAGAATATGAAACGATTAGCCTGATGATGACACTTCCTGAAGGCGCTTCCACTTTAAGGGTTTACTCTTTAAGCCCCGGCTGGAATTTAAACTGGATGAACTTTGTTAGTGACCTAGCTGAGCCAACGCCAGAGCCGACTCCAGAACCTTTTCAGGGTTTAGCTATCGCCAA
>NVXL01000015.1 GCA_002746115.1 Alteromonadaceae bacterium | reverse complement strand
ATCATCGCGCCCCATTCAGGCAATGGCGGCTGAGCGCCGAGGCCGAGGAAGCCGACACCGAACCGTTCGCCGACTTGTTTGACCTGAATATGCTGGATTTATATGATGTTTCACCTAATCCGGATGAAAAAACAGAACAATCTCAAAAAACAGACACTGAAACTTCTCCATCCGTATTTGAGTACGCCTTTAGAGACAAATCAGTGGTAGAAAAATACGTTAATTTGGAGCCCGAGAACACGACTTCTCTTCAGCCCGAGACAAATGGTAGTTATGTCAGATTAGGCGATACTGTTTATCGAGATTTGATCGATCCAGATATCATCAACGGAAAACGGATTAACACTCCAACCACAATAAAATCAGGCTATGAAATACGCATCGCCAACGTATGCCTAATTTATCAACTAAGTTACCTACAAAATAAATATGGCGCGGACGCAACCAAGAGTACATCAGACTCAAATGGCCGTGTTTTAGGTAAATTACTCAATAGTAAAATAACTATTTTTATACTACTTTTTGCGTTTATTACCGCTCTTGCTATTTACCCACCGAAATGGCTTTCGGATGATTTACGATACCTGAATTTAACACAACAAATAAAAAGTTTATTCCATCGTCAAACCAATAACAATGCTGCTGTTTTAACTCTAAAAAACACTTGGCCTACCCAGCGGCTACCAGCAAACCATGTTGCCACAAGCCCTGCGCTAAATAAAATTTCGGGTAAGCCCGGGCTCGCCATCATTATTGCCGATGATTCAGGGAAAGTACGTGCAATTAATGGCGTTGACGGCAAAAAAATATTTGAGGTAATGCTCAATCACAAAATTCTGAGTCCAGTCAATACACTAAAACACGCAGTAAACCAGCCCGCAAATTTAGTTGTCGCTCACTATAACGGCCAAGTCAGCTTGCTAGATCCTAAAGGCCAGATCTTATGGCAATCTGCAGCAAGCCTTAACTTCGGCCACTTTATTCACCGCCCAATCAGCGCCGATAGCAATGGCGACGGGGTAAGCGACATCGTCCTTGCCAGCAGTGAACAGGGTTTAATCGCCCTTGACGGTAACCGAAGCGGTTGGCTACTTTGGCAAAGCAAAGACTTAGTCCTCGGTAAATTATCAGCAACACCAATAAGTGCCGATTTAAACCAAGATGGCCACAACGATTTCGTCACCGTTAGCGATAGCGGCCAAGTCTTAGCCCTCACATTAAATAAAGGCATGATAGAAACACTATGGCAACAACAGCTTGACCCGATACGTTTTACCAGCCCGTGCTTAATCCCTGGTGATCCCTTACGTATCAGTGTCGTCACTGAACGCAATGAACTCATCGCGCTCAATGCACTAGACGGTTCAGTCGCGTGGCAAGCCAACCTAGGGAGTTTGCACCTAAGCTCGCCAATCGCGGGGAAAATCAATGATGACGATAATCATGACATTTTTACAGTGAGTTACGATGGTTTGGTTCAGGGCTTCGATGGCCTTAACGGCGAGATGATTTGGCAGCAGCAACTCAGTAACCGTGTCCTCGCCAACCCTGCTATTCTCGACTTAGATAGCGATGACCGTGACGATATTATCATTGCCGATAGCGCCGGGAATTTACACATATTATCAGGTAAAACCGGCGTCTACTTATTAGAAAAATTTGCCGTCAAAGACGCGGACAGCTTTATCGCTTCACCTTTACTTGGCGACATAAACGGCAACGGCTTGTTAGATTTAGTTACCATCAGCCGTAACGGTCTAATTAACAGCTTCGAACTTAACCGTAGCAGCCCCCTGAGTCAGCAAGCGCCCTGGCCGATTTTCCTCGGCAATGAACAGCATGCATCCCCTTAACTAGATGCGAGGTATTAAGTATCAAATCTCCACGCATCACACTCAACCCTACACTCGGCTTAGTACTCGTATTGGTACTATGTATTTTAATTCCAATAAAATATGCTGTTGCTGCCAAGGTCAAAAATCAGGAGGCCATATACGAGGGGGAAGTACCTCGCTTCATAGCCGTGCTGCCAGCAGAAGGATCCGGCAAGTGGGACGATCGCGATGATATCCGTCTTGCCATCCACAACGCGCTTGGCGCCAGTACTTTTGACTTATTAAAGCCCTCTGAAGTCAACCGTTCACTCAGCTTATTTGACACGCTTGAAAATATAAACATTAGCGCCATACCCGTGCAGCAACTATGTAAAAGTTTACGTGTAGACGGATTAGTATTTACCACAGTAAATAAATTCGAAAAAGTTTACGCTGCCGCCTACGCACATTATAAAATAGGCATCGAAAGTCAGCTTTACGATTGTAAACAAGCTAAGCAAATATGGCAGTTCAAACAAGAAAAAACCGAGCGTGAAGGCGGTATTAGCGCTAACCCTCTCGGCATATTGGCCACGGCGATTACCTCATCCCGAGTACTCACTAGCGCAGTAAGATTACAGCTATCAGACTCTCTCGCTAGAAAGTTTGCACGCAAAGTACCCAAACCGACAGCGCTCATACCAAAGCAAGCACCCCCTTTTATTGAGGCGACATTAACAAATTCGACAGATGGTCCATTTCGAGCCGGCGATGAGATACGCGTTTTACTAAGAGCTGAGCCTGGGCTGGAGGTGAAATTCCGTTTTGGGCATCAAGTAGATCAATGGCACGCTATGCATGCCGAAACTAGTGAAGCTATTAGCGAAGGTACTAGCGACGGTATTAACAAAAAAACAACGACGGTCAGCTTATATAGCAGCCGTTATGTTGTAAAAATGCATGACGATGTTGCCCAAACGGGTATCGTGTTACATTTGCAAAAAAAACATCAAGCCGGAATTGAGTGGCCAGTGCCCGGGCGCCTAACAATAATAACGCAAGCGCCTTTAGCGGTGCAAAAACTCACGGGAATTCATGAAAGTGATCAGGTGACCTTGCATTGGCAAAAACAAGACAAGCAAAACCAGCTACGCTATCAAGTCAGCCGAGCTGACGAAGAGGAAGGTCGTTATATCATACTCGGAAATACCGAACTAAACCGTTACAGCGATACCACACTAAGCCACGGTAAAACCTATATTTATCGCGTCGAAGCACAGGATAAAGCGGGTAACATTAGCATCTCCAGTGCCGTTAGACTAGTCACAGAGCGCTTCGGCCCAACCAATCTCAATAACGACATCCGCAACGATACACTATTAAAAGCGATTGGTAGCCCTTACCGCATCAAATCAAAAATCACGTTAATCCAGAGTGCCAAACTCGAAATAGAAGCCGGAGCACTAATCGAATTCGCTCCCGGAGCCGCCTTGATCGCACATGGACAAATAACAGCCCTTGGTACAGCACAAGCACCAATTATATTTCGAGGTGACGACTGGCAGATTCGGCATGAGTTTTCACTGGACAACCGACATCAATATCAACACGTGCATTGGTATGGAAACGAAGGCGAAACTAGCGATAAAAAAGCGAGCCGCATAATCATCCGCAATAGCCATGTAAACATAGAACACTGCTACGCTAACAATATACAATTTCACAGTATTAACGCCACGACAGCACTCAAACACTGCTTACTAGAAAAATCCCCGCTCGCGTTAACATCGGAAAATAGCACCCTAATAATGCAAGACAGTTACCTTGTGAGCAACGAGCATGCCCTAGACATTTTATTTCAGCTTAAGTTGAATCAAGACAAAGCTCATTTGGCTTCCAACACACACGTGCAACTCGCTAGACTTAGCTTTGATTCAAACAACATTCATATTCGCTCCAACGACAAGTTAACACTGAAAGAAGTTAGCTTCCCTAGTGACGATTTTTTGAGTATCACACCGAAACTGCAGGGACCAATTGATGTCGACTGGAGCTCGCTGGCCAACAAAAATAACCTCAAGAAAAAATGGCTGATTAAACAATGGCCACAAGTTGCAGAAGCCATTCGAACACGAGCATGGCCACTGGCACATTCTCGCGCCAAAACAATCAATAAGCAGTTAGGTAACGCAGAAACCCAAGAGATTATCGAAACACTTTATTTGATACAAAACCCTTCAGCTCAAATTCCGAAACTTAAAAACTCTTCGTTACTTGAGGGATTTAGCTTATTACGCCAACAAGGAGCACGCCCAGACTTGCTATGGCTACCGCAATCCGACATTGGCACACAATCCAGCACTAACACAAAAAAGACCAACAACGAACAGCTGCGACGCGCATACTTTCTACAGTACCACCGCCAAGCCTTTAATCAGAATATACTCGACTACAATACAGTTGACCTGGATGATAGCATCGTCGTTAAAAAGCCCATATATTGGGGTGAAGACGGCCAAGCGGGCTTATTATTGCTAGTCAACCGCAATAAACTTGATGCCGCTTTGCGCCGCAGCGGTTTTATCCGTCGGCAGCCACTAATCTCAGACCTAGAGCTAATTAGGCCCAGCCATAAAAGTCTATGCGATACCCCGGCACCTTGGCAGTTTGGCGAACGTTTACTAAACAAGCACGATACACTCAAAAGCACGGATTGTTTTGCACTTAGATTGCGGATCCTAGCTCGCCAACAGCTCTACGTCTTAGCGCAAAACAAACACGGTCACTGGGAGCGCTTAGTTCCGAATAACTGTAAAACAAGCGGTTTGTTAACTCACCGAGTTTCAAAAGCCCAAACATTAACAATACCCCGTAATAATAATCATCAAAACAGCGTCGCAACGATGAAACATTGGCCTTATCAGAATTACGTCGCAATCGCCGTAGATGAAGCCAACGACCATCCCTGGCTAGAAGATATTCTTGCTCAAATCGGCTCACCTTGTGAAAACAATGCAAGCCCCCCCCTAAGTCTTGCATCACTCACCCAAGCATTACGTATCATAGACATTAAAAGCGGCGGAAATATTCAGTGGCTGAACACCAGCATCAAGTTATCAAGCGACTAATACTCGAACGCACGCCACATACTCCCTCAAACACCTCAATAAATTCCTTTTCGCTATTAAAAAAAATCCACTTATATTTTTATTGCTTTCGCGTGTCGAAAAGTTGTGCTGAAAAGTGACATGCATAACAACATTTGCAGCTTAGAGAAAGAAGTGGAGCGTTAAAGACCTAGCTCTGCTATGCTTACGCGCTGTTTTTCAAGATACTTTAAAGGCCTTCGGATACGACATCGCGACGCCTAAATTGAGGTTAGAGAGTTAAAGGTGCTTAGCTCTATTTATTTAAGACCAACAAAAATAAACCTGCATAAATCGCAGTTGCTACTTAGCAGCTTCGCGCTATTTGTCTTATTGTTTGTGTCCACAATCTCCGACGCTAAGGCTCGCACAGTAGATGAAGGCATGCTGCGTGCTGCAATTATTATCGGCATAATGCGCTACACTACGTGGCAGCAAGCACCGGAAAAAAACATTAACGTGTGCCTTGTTGGAAAATCAAAATCGACTCGGTACCTGCTAGCACTTGAGTCCACGCTAAAAGTCCACGAGAAGAGTATCTTTGTTTTCGAATACGACCAGCAGATCAAAAATAAAAATGGCTGCCAAGTATTACTTCTCGGTGCAAAAAAGGAGCGCCCGCTAAGCTCGCTTAAGCCGGCTAAATCAACACTGGTAATTTGCGATGAATGCTCTATAAACAAAAAGAAATCCGCCGTATTAATACGGAAATCTAGCGACAAAATTATCTTTGATGTTAACACCCGTATTGCAAAAAAATATAAAATAAAGTTTAGCTCCCCAATGTTAGAACTTGCGTCTAAGGTGAATTAAAACCATGCCTAAACTGACCAATAACTGGAACACCGTAAAATCAAAACTTTTGCGAACAATCGTCCTGTCTTTTTCAATCGGGATTTTTATTTCCGGCTCACTATTATTATTAATCGGCCATAATTTTGCAAAATCTAACATGTTAGATGGCCTAAAAATTGCCGCAAACATTATCGCCGACCGCTCAGCCGCAGCATTGATTTTCCTGGATCAAGAAGCCGCGATCAGGAACCTCTCATCGGCCAAAAGCCAAGACAACATCGACTTTCTCTGTCTTTATGATATCAATGGCCAATTATTTGCTTCGTATGCATTCACGTATCAGAAAAAGCACTGTGATGAAACGGTCACACCAAAACAAGTAGAGGACATTAGCGAGCAAAAAGACATAGTCACCATAGTCATTCCAGTAAAAGACCGCTCCGACTTTATTGGAAGTTTATATATTCAAGCCAACACAAAGCCATTATTAGAGAGCAAAATACTATTCAGCTTCGTTATTCTGTCTGTTTTACTGCTCTCGCTATCAGTGGCCTTTTGGGTAGGTAATAAACTAGTTAAACATGCACTTAAGCCGCTCGATGCGCTCTATGAAACATCAAAGGTAATCGCGAACAATCCACTCTCACCTGATAGAGCCGAAAAAATTAGTCAAGATGAAATTGGTCGGGTAGTGGATGTATTCAATAAGATGCTCGATACTATTTCGCAAGAAAACGAAGCATTAATCGACTCTGAAAACCGCTTTCGTACCCTTTCTGAAAATTCACCTATTGGCGTATTTTTAAAATACGGACACTCAGATTATAAATATATCAATTCCAAGTGGGCGGAAATTTCTGGCTTAACAACAAGTACTGCGTCTAGCTTTTTCGAATGCATCGCGATGCCTGATCAAGAAAAATACTTAAAAACTATCGATGACGCCATACATCAACTCTGCCCAAAAACCATCGAATACCGCTTTATTCACCAAAAACTAGGCTCACGAGTCCTAATGGAGTACATTTCCCCCATCGAAAACGGGGCTCGCCTAATAGGCTCGTTACTTGATGTTACAGAATTAAAAACAGCTCAAAATGAACTTGAGAAGCTGGCTTTCTATGACCCGCTCACGCAGCTACCCAACCGAAGGTTTTTCAAAGATCATCTCGATTTTGCCATCGCAAGCGCAGAGCGCGACGGGGGTAAATTCGCCGTCTATATGACGGACTTAGACGACTTCAAGAAAGTAAATGATTCCCTCGGCCATGATGTCGGTGACAACTTACTAATTCGTGTCGCTGAATCAGTCCGCAACGCCTTAGGCGAAGGTGATGTCATTTCCCGTATGGGCGGCGACGAATTTATGATATTGATTAACGGTGCTGACGATAGCCTCAAACTCGACAATACCTGCAAACGCCTGGTTGAAGCCCTATGTATTTCAACAAAATCAGACAGTCAAGAAGTTGAAGTTACCGGCTCCATTGGCGTCGCTATTTACCCAACCGATGCCAAACGCCCAGAGGATTTAGTCCGCTGTGCAGACATCGCGCTATACAACGCAAAAGCCCACGGGGGTAATCAAGCCTCATACTTTTCCCTAGAGCTAAGCCGACGCATTCGAGAAAAGCTACGCCTAGAAAACAAACTTCGTCGCGCACTCGATAACAATCTACTTGAGGTATATATTCAACCTCAATATTTGGCCAGCACACTAGAGATATGCTGGTCCGAAGCCTTAGTCCGCTGGAATGATAAAGACGACGGTTTCATCTCTCCTGAAGATTTTATTCCCCTCGCAGAAGAAACCGGTCTAATTCACCGCCTAGGTGATTACGTCCTCAATGAGGTTTTAGCAATACTCTCTAAGCACGGCGAGCAATTGTCCCTGCTTGGCATTGACGGTATTGCGGTAAATTTGTCCGCCAAACAGTTTTTCTCGACCAGCTTTTCTAATGGGCTTGCGGAGAAGTTTAGCAAATACCAGGTAGACCCTAAAAAAATAGAGTTTGAACTCACAGAAACCACAGTCACCGATGACGTAGACTTAGCAGTGGTCATTATGGAACAAATTCGCTCCCTCGGCTGCCGCTTATCTCTAGACGATTTTGGCACCGGTTATTCGTCATTTTCATATCTCAAACGCTTCCCCTTAACAAGCCTAAAAATTGACCGCTCGTTTATACAAGATACGCCTCACCAACAGCACGATGTTGAGATTTGCTGCGCAATTATCGCAATGGCGCACATCCTTGGCCTCTCCGTGGTAGCCGAAGGCGTGGAGACTCAGGTACAGGCGGATTTTTTAGCCAAAAACAATTGCGAATATCTCCAAGGTTTTTATTTAGATAACCCATTAAGTATCGATGAATTACTAAACAGAGCAAATAAAAAACAAGAACAAGAACAACTTTGCTTCGCAGACACCACCAGCAAATAGAGTATAGCCGACAGTATTACATCCTAGTTAAACGCGCGATCTCCCGCTGTGATTGTTCTCGCAGCTCCGTCATGGCCTCAGTTAACCGTCGATGACTCGACAGAGCATCAATACTTTGCACGGCCGCTTGATAGCGCTCCAGAGACTTCACCTTATCGCCAACTAAAGCCAACAACTCCGCTTCTTGCACCTGCCACTTAGGTGCGACACGGATCTTTTCTGATAAATAAGCAAATTCGTCTAAAGCGCCTTGATAATCCTCAAACTTAACTTTGATCTCAATCAGTGTGGATACTAGGCTGACCAAAGCACCATGAACCGCGTAACCTTCACGAATCCCCCATTCGATACGCGTTAATGGAACCGGCTTTATATTTTGGAGGCTCTTAGCGCGCTGTATAAAAGTATCTGGTGCGGATTTTGGATCATGACGTATCGCCAAATTATAATGCGCAACAGCATAGTAATAATCACGCTGTAAATGCTTAAGCTCGGCCAGAGCAATGTGGCCATCGGGCGATTCGGGCACACGGCGCAAATAGGCTTCGAGGCTGCGCTGCGCCTTTATAAAATCCTGTTGCTCGGTATATAATACACCTTGCCAATAATATACGTCATACAGCAGCGGGCTTAAGATAAGCGCATCCCTGTAATCACTCAAGGCGTGTTGCCAATCTTGACCCTGCTGATATACACGCCCACGCTCAAGTAACAGGCGCGCTTTGTCTTCCGCACTAGCGGTGCTCGGCAGGCTTTCAACACTGCGGGTCACGCGCTCTAAACGGTCTCCCAATAAGCCATGAGCGTGAGTATTGCTGACGACAATCATCGCCAACATAAACATGTTAACGACAAACAGCTTAACAACAAACAACACATGGTAAGTTATTTTCATTGATTAAATACCGTGATCAGTGATTACTTTTTGTCCCCACCAATATCGCTTTTCAATAATGGCGCCGTGACATCGGCAGCTTTGTTAACAGTGTAATAATCTGTCACAGCACCCTTGGAATTCAAAAATTTCGCATCAATACGATTATCATTAACATCAAGCACCACTGAACCCAACTCCTTCATGGAAGCAAACATGGCGGGATGATTGAGTAAGCCGTGACCTGTGGCTTTACCCGAGCTACCCGCCACCGTATAAACCGCCCCTGCATTTGCAGCACCTRCCAACTTACGGTAAGCACCATTACCGTCTTCGCGACCATCGCCGTTATCGACTTGGTTCAATGCAGAAAAAGTCCCGGAATTTCCGTAATGGCCATTGATCAAATAGGAGCGCTCATAAGAGTGACTATGGCCGGTAAACACCAAGTCCACTCCGTGTCGCTCCAGGACTGGCAACGCAATTTGTCGCATATCAATTAATTCCTTTTCGGTGTCTGAATCGTGTGAGCCTTTGGTATAAGGAGGGTGATGCCAGAAAGCGATAATCCATTTTTGATCGGTGGCTGCCAAATCATTTTCCAACCAGGTCATCATGGCTCCGCCAGCAGAACGTTTAGAGTGATAGGAATCCAAGCACACAAAGTGGATATCGGCATAGTCAAAAGAGTAATACGCTTCAGTGCCAGAGGCCAAGCCCCCAATTTCACCCTTGCGCGGAAAGGTAAAGATATCGTAGTAAGGACCAGACTCATTCTTGGAGTCTGCCGAGCGACCATCATGGTTGCCTATGGTTGACCAAACCGGTGTACGACGCAGCAAGTCCGGGTACAAGTCAAATACAGCAGCTTGGTATTCAGTATCAGTGCCGTGATTGTAGGCATTATCACCAAGCATAATCCACAGGTCTGTGTTGTCGGCGCCCGCATGATTCAAATAAGCTTTGTATACAGCTGTGGCATCGGCATTAGCAGTACCGGCATCTCCAATTAGCCAAATTCGAGTCGGGGAGGATTTGCCCACAGCGGGTGATGTTTCGAACCGGTAACTGCTATCACCGCCAAGCAAAGTCTTCCTGCTACTGCCAACGGAATAATAATATTGAGAGAGCGTGCTCAGCCCAGTAATCGCTACCTCATGATTAGTTCGCTTGCCCGCCACCTTGGCTGTTTGATTTAAGTTCGATGTCTTGGAGCCGTAACGAACGACGGAGTCTGTGCTGATATCGGTTCGCCATTTTATCACCATCGCGTCGCTATCATTCATTTGTAGGTAGGGGCCTCTTGTCACTACTGCCGCAATGGTGCCTTGGGCCAGCAGTAAAAGTGATACAAGAATAACGGCAAATTGAATACGCACACCTAACAACATACATTGTCTCCGAGCTAAGGTAATAATTGGATACTTAAAGTTTCGAACAAAATTTGAGCTATGCACTCAGCGATTTTGAGTACAGGCTTAAGTGGTATCTTACAGGAATTTAAAAAACTAGCGACTTAACTGAAAGGTCGAAGGTGAAATGTGAGGCAGTAAATACACAACACTCGTAATATCAAAATTCTTAGCGTGCTGTGTATTTTAATACATATATTCGATTAGCAGCAGATGCGGCAAGGTGCCGCATTACAAGTTACAAAACTACACAATAATTTAAGCAACTTTCTCCGTCACATTGCTCAAATGAGTATCAGACACTTCACTCATTGGTAGTGTAATCAAGGTCGAGAAAGCAACAAAGTCACTGTTAGCAGCGCCATCATCAAGCATAACATCGATACTACCGCCTTTCTCTTCAAGGAATCCACGTACCGCATCCATTCCTACGCCACGACCAGAGACTTGCGAAACCTCTTCTGCTGTCGATAAACCCGAGGAAAACATCAAGTTGGCGATCTCTTGCCTACTCGGTTTGTCCGATTCAGAATACATACCGCATTCAATCGCTTTTTTCAATAATTTATTGAGCGCCACACCTCGGCCATCGTCTCGAATTTGACACATAAAGGTATCGCCATCAACACTAACATCAACCTCCACCTTACCTTCAAGCGGCTTACCGGCTTTCTCGCGCTCCTCCGGTGGCTCAATACCGTGGTCAACAGCATTACGGAAGACATGCATGAATATGTCCGTCAACAACTGGTGCACGCCATCTTTAATCTGAAGGTCACCGTCATCTATGTTAACAACAATACCTTCTCGCCCTAACTCCAGTGCAATTGACTTCGCTGACTGAACCACATCTTCTAAAATAGACGACAGCGGCGAGGCTCCCAAGGTACCGAGTAAAGATTGAACCTTCTCAAGTAATACCCGAGCCTCGTCCCCTAGGGATTTCAAATCTAAGCGCTGCATACTGGCATTAATATCTGCCACTACGGCCATATCAAGGTCAACACCACCGCCGGAGCCTAACGAACTGCCTAGCTTACTAGTGAATAAATCACGATATTTATCTACATCTTTTTCAGCTTGATCTAGCTCATCAAACAATAACCGGCTATTCCATTCGGACTCTTCGTCTTTACGCAAAATATCATAGCTACTTTCAACGTTATGAACAGAATTAGTAATGTAGTCAAATCCGTAGGTGCGTGCGTTACCTTTAATGGTATGCATATACCTAAACAACAGGGCAACAATTTCCAAATCTTTCGATTCAGTCTTAGCGATTAAGTCACGGCATTTGCCCATAAGGTCGCGAGCCGAATCTGAAAATTGTTGAAACTTCTCGGCACCAACTGCCAAGATATGGCCAATGATTTCCAGCTCTTCTTTTTGCTGCTCAGCTGCACGTTCTAAAGCTTTAAGCTCAGTCACATCACGTACCGTGACCATAATTTTGTCGATTTCTTCGTTCGCAATAATCGGATCCCAGTCAAGCTCAAGAATCTTACTCTTTTCGTCATTGGTCGTCTTGGTGATCTCTTTGACCAGTAAATGCGCATTAAAATCAAACATCATCTCATCCGAGCCAATGAGTGACTCAACCGCTGTACGCACCTGATCCAAAGCATTAATACCGATATCGGAACCGTCGAATAAGAAGTCGAGATAATAATTCCCCGCAATGTCTTTGGTGCCCATGATTTCTTCAAGGTAAGTAGAATACTCGTGGTGAATCGTCCCGTCTTCCATCACCGTAAACAGACCTTGGTGCATATTGCACATCATATTGGCAATATCATTGGTTTTCTCAGCCAACTCAGCCGTACGCTCTTCGACTTTAACTTCCAAGGTTCTATTTTGCTCTTCAATCACCTCAAGCATCTGAATGTTTTTCAAGGTAATCACAAGAGAGCGTGCAATAGAAGATACAAATTCTTGATCCGATGTCTCGTAGGACACGTCACTGAACTTACCGATACAGTGAATCAGACCGACAGATTTGGAGCTCATCATTAAGGGCACGCGCAAAACGCAATACTCGTCATCCCCTTCGAGTTTACTCATGTCGACACAGCTAAGCTGAGCACCGCAGTAAAAATAGATATCCTTCGCCCCCGAGGCGGCGGCCATATCTTTAGCTTCAGTAATTCGTGCCGCGCTCACGTCAGCGACATCTTCAGGCTTTCCGGAGTGACAGAATGACGCTAGTTCCAGCTCGCCACTCTCGTCGACAAGAAAACCGACAATGTCGTTAAAACCAATTTGATCACTTAAAGCGGCCATAGCCAGTTCTATCGCTGCAATTCGGCGTTCAGCCAGTGCGAGCTGCTCGCCGGTAGAATTAAGTTTTGCCAAGTCAGCCATTTTTTTGTTAATTGTGGCGCGCATTTTCTCAAAGTTAGATGACAAGATACCAATTTCGTCATTGGTCTTAATGTCCACCACTTCACTGTAATCGCCCCCTGCAATAGTTTCTGCTGAACGCGTAAGAATGTTGAGTGGCGTGGTAATTTTCTTCGCAACTCGACGCGTAATAAAAATACCTACAGCCATAGCCAACAGCACAATAAAAATCAGTGCCGCCATATTAATCATCAATCGACGCTTGGAAGCTTGCGAGGCCTCTTCGAGTAAGGTCTTCATTGTCGATGTGGTCACGCCGTAGCGAATAAAGCCAAGTATGTCGCCTTCACTAATCACCGGGGCGGCAAATTCATAAGCCTCCTCCCCGTTATATTCGTATAACTTAAAATCTAGGGAGGTCAGTGAGGCAGCCCAAACACTCACCTCATCTTCTAGCGGTTTTGGCGGCTCCCTTGAGGCTTCGACACCAGATTCGGCTTTCACCCAAGGTAGCGAATCAGCATCCATAAAAACGCCGTAAACAATATCGACGTCATCTTCAACGGTATTGGTCACCAAATTAATGATGGCAGAGAAGGCATTATCTTCCGCGAGACCAATCAGCGAGATACTGTTGTTGTTAACCAGCGTTTTACCCTTGGCTACCAAACCATCACGGATCTGCGTCTCCGTTGATTTTAAATTGGCTTGGGAGTCAATGGTGTTCAGAATTGTAATTGCCGATAACACAACAACAAAACTTATTAAAAACAATACGCTGATTCGCTTTGTCAGCTTTTCTCCAATGCCTACAAATTTCAAAATACCATCCTCACTTAAAGCGTACTGTTAACATAGACTATTCAATAGTCAATAAGTAGAAAACCAGTGTCTTGGGAAGCGTCTCCGTTTACCCCACCCACAGTTCGAAGAGCCTTATGCCACCAAACCTATTAAACACCAAGCTATATAACAACCAAACATGCCAGCCATAGAGCCAATAAAATGGGGACAAGCCCCTAACATATCAAAGTGTAGATAAATATACGGGTAAATTCCTTGCAAATATCCAAGAAATTTTGCCGAATTAAACTATTCTGATTACATAAGTATACAAAAGAGGCGATAAATGGTGAATCTGATTTCACTTATAATAGGCTTGTTTATCGGTGGTGTCGCGGCTTTGATCGTACAAAAGATCAATGCTCACAAGCTAAATGACTTGGCGCAAAACCATATAAAAAAAATAGCCTTAGTCAATTCAGACCTGAATGATGCACAAGAGCAAGCAAATAGAAGCTCATCGCGCGTCGACGATCTTGAGCAAACGATCCGTCAAAAAGACCAAGAACATACTGACGAATGTGGCTCACTATCGAATCAGCTCGGCGAGCGAGATCAAGAAATTAGTGATTTACGCGCCAACCATGAACAATTAAGTGAGGAACAACGCCGCGTTCACGACGCGTTTTCTAACTCCTTACTTTCAATTAAGAAAGATCTAGATAACCTTGCCGAGGTATTAGTGACCTTCGAGCGCTGGCATGACGCTATGGATCACTTAATGGAACACAACCAAACAATGCGCAAACAAAATGGCGAATTTGCAAAAATTGTTCAGCAAATTGTCATTTTGGCACTAAACGCTGCCATCGAGGCCGCGAGGGCGGGGGAGTTTGGTCGAGGCTTTGCCGTCGTTGCCGACGAAGTCCGTGCACTCGCTTTACGCTCGAAAGAACAAAATGATGTATATAAAGACAATCTCAACAAAAATGACTTCTTAACTACATCGACGTTCCAAGATATTCAGTCTGGCGGGCGCATGATCGTGACAGAAATTTCAGTGATGGTCAGTGACATTGAAAAAACCCTAGATGATATTGCTGGGAAATCAAGCTAATGATTAACCCGGATTTCACGCGCACAATGTCCAAATGCTTTCGCTCTAGCCTCCAAGAGGCCATGGGTCACAGTTTCAAAGGCATGCGACAAGAGATTCGATCAGCGCAGAACGACCATCATTTTGGTGATGAGAGCATTGTGCTCACGGTTAGCAGCCACATGTTTAAAATTATTGTCGTGCTCGACTTTGACCTTAAAAGCGCTGAAGGCCAAGTAGCCAAAATGGGCAACAACCGCGGTCAAAACGATCAAACCGAACACTGTCGCGACTACTTACTTGAACTCACCAATTACTTTTGCGGTGAAATAAAGCGGCGTTTATTAGCCTTTGAAAGATATGTAGGCATTTCAACCCCAAACCTTTTAGCAAAATCCAGCAGCATCCACGTTGCCGATATTAACTACGACTGGGACACATGCGTCAGCATCAACCTAGATAACGTTGATTTTTTATATGCCAGCTGCTATTTATTTGTTTATGGTGAACTTGAGTACACATTCGACGAGATCGCAGAAAATGTTGAATCTGGCACTCTGGAACTCTTTTAGTCCACATGGCGTAATCCTATGACTGCAACAATTTCAAGTAAAATACTTATTGATTCAGACCGCACAAAGTCTTCGGATGTGTTGCGCGACTTCATTGCGTCCAAAAACTTAATTGGCATAAAAAATGTTACTCATAATATTTTCGACCTACTGAGCTTAAACTCACTGAGCACGGATATTGGTGGCATAATCATCTCTGATCATACCACCTGCGACGACCTCACCGGTTACGACTTGGTTAATGCAATTCATACCGAATACCCGGAACTACCAATATTTTATGAGCTAACCGATCCGTGTTTGGAGTACGAAGATATAGCCAAGATGTGCTGTGCGGTGTTCTCTGAAGACAATCTTCAGCCACTATCGGATGCAATTGATAAGAACATCTTCTCAATGTATTACCCGCCGACCTTAATTCACGACATTCAACAGGTATCTTTTGACGCTCTATTATCAATGAACCCAGGTATCGATGTGCAATGTGATTTTGCATACCTAGTTAAATCTAACGTGATCTTTGGTGAGCTGTTCAGCTTAATCCCGATGGAATGCGACTGGTACCGTGGCTTTATGATGCTGCAATCAAGCTACGGGGCACTAACTTCAATCGCCGGAAAAAAAGACAGCGAAACAGAAGAAGACATGGATGCCTCGGTAAACGACATTATAAACGAAGCCACTAATTTGATCTGGGGAGGGATCAAGTCAAAGTACTCCGTGAAAGACCAAGCGGCTGATGCCGAGCACGCCAGAATTCAGATTCCGATCATTATTAACCACAAAAAGAACTATATTTCCTTCGGCAGTGATCAACCACAGCTTTGTTTTAAATATACGATATCAAGCAAAGACAATCGATTTGAAAAATTCACCATTTTCCAAAAAATGGTGTTCAGCTTACGCTGGAGCCCAGATGACTTTGATGAATCAGTACATAGAACAGAAAACCTCATCGAATCGGGTGAACTTGAGCTATTTTAATACCCAAACATTTAAATTCTAATTACATAGGAAAAGCAACATGGCACAAGTATTAGTTGTAGACGATTCAGCTACCGTTAGAAACGAAGTATCTGACTTTCTAACCAAAAATGGGTTTCCCAATACAACAGCAAACGATGGGCGTGATGGCCTCGAAAAACTCAAAGCGGACAAAGACATCCGTTTGGTGATTTCCGACGTCAATATGCCAAATATGGATGGCCTAACCATGGTGGAAAAAATCCGTGGTGAACTTGGTAATAAATCTGTCAATATTATTATGCTAACAACGGAGAGCGACTCACGCATGAAAGCACGTGGCAAATCAGCCGGGGTTAAGGGCTGGATCGTTAAACCCTTCAAAGGCGATGGCCTCGTAGGAAACCTTAAAAAGCTCGTCGGCTCGTAAGCAAGCACAGCCTCGCTTACGCGGCTTAGCAAGTGCTAGGTCGACCCGGTGCACATGCGAAGGCACGTGTATTGATAATACTTATATTCATTAAGGTTTCCTTTATACCCTATTAAGTTATCTTAATGATCTATAGGATTTTTAATAGTCTATAGTTATTACTGTGAACAATGCTCAATTAGCAATGTCACAGATACACCATCAGGATGTTCATTATTTAATCAAAATATTCACGACTCTCAGCCAGTGGATATATTATGTCTTGATTTAACATACTGGAATAATAATATGCGTGACAGAATGAATATCTTTTGTCTGTTTATATTACTTTGTCTGGCGCCATCTTTATCGCAGGCGAGAACAATCTATGTGTTCTCGCCCTTGGATGCGCGAGCCAACGTAGTACAGGACAAACTCAATGCCAAGTGCTCAGATGTCGATTTTGTCGTCTTTGGCCGCTTCAAAGATTTCGAAGCACAAATGAAGGCTCAGCCTCCTTACGGGATTTTGGCTCTTCAACCCATCGTCGAAAAGAAGTCGGATTTTAAACCTATTTTCCTCGGAGTTAAGGGGGGAGAAACTGTTGAGACTTATGTGTTAGTCTCAGTAGACACTCCGGTCGACATTAAAAAGCTCGATGGTAGTAAAGTCGGCGCTTTTGACCTTTTAGGTCGTAAAGAAATGAAAGAATTTATAAGTAGCCAGCTAAATGCTGAGGTAAATGTGCGGCGAGTCACCAAGAATGAAGACCTTCTGCCGCTACTCTCATTTAATTCCGTTGAATCTATATTTTTACCCTCTTCCCTATTTGATAAAATGAAGGCTACGACAAACCTTAATTTGGTCTCAACACCGCTAGAGAACAAGATCGGGCTAATTAGCGCCGCTTTAAGCGATGCATCACCATCAGAATCGCTTAAAAGCTGCATATCAGAGTTCAGTAACGAAATTAACAACATGTTGGGGGTTGAAAAATGGAAAGAATTATAAAAACTCCAAAACTCATGTGCATCCTCAGCCTACTATTAGTATGCACGTGGTTACCCCGAGCCATCGCTTACGAAGCTCTTATTTTAATGCCTGAAGGTATTCATTTTGAAAATACCGCTCGCGGTATTACCGAGGATTTAGAAGGTGAAGTCACGTTCCACAAAATGCTTGTGGGCAACAAAAGCACATCAAAAGACATCAGCAAGAAAATCAAAACGCTGAAACCGGATTTTCTGGTTTTGATGGGCAATCGCGTAGTCAAGCTTTATAAAGGCTATCAAGATGCCAATCCGAAGGCGAAGTTTCCACCTAGTATTGCATTAGCGGCTTTAGGCTTAGATACGATACTTAAAGATGTGGTAAATTCATCCGGTATCCGCTATGAAATTCCTGCAGTAACCTCGCTGATCAATCTTCGTCAGTTAATGAAGAAAGATCTCAAACGAGTAGGTGTTATCTACCGCCCTTGGATGAAAGCTTCAATCATGGAAAACGCTGCGCTCTGTCAACGGGAAATTATCGAACTAGTCGGCTATGAACTACCCGCCGAAAGCAAAAACATCTCGAAAGAAATTACCAAGGGTCTTAAAAAGCTGAGGTCGAGTAAAATTGATGCCCTGTGGGTAGTTAATGACAGTGCACTTATCAATCGTAAGACTATTACAAAAGCCTGGCTTCCTGGGCTGAAGAAAATGAAAGTGCCGGTGATTGTGGGTGTAGAAGCACTTGCGACGAACGTCCCTCTCGGTTCCTTGGCGGTAACGCCTGACCACTACGCGCTAGGTGTGCAAGCGGGTTACATTATTGGGGATCTTATCGATGCGGATATGGTGTTGGAAAGTAACGAAATTCTCCAACCCCTATCCATCAAGAAACTCGTTAACATCACCATACTTAAGCGCAATAAAATCTCTTACAGAAAAGAACTACTTAGCTCCTTCGATACAGTAATAGAGAAATAATAGAAAAGTAATACTGTAAACCACGAAAAAAGCTAAGCGCTGCATTCACTTGCCAAGTACTATACCTTAGTACTTGGCAAGTGCTTTCACATCTAGAGTTGATACGACAGCCCTGCCATCCCTCACATTATCTTTTTGACCCGGTACAACTGTGGTGAAACCAAAACGACGCAAAAAACGACCCCTCAAGAGAAAACCTTTGTGGCGCAAACGCATCAGTCTCAGAAAGAGCTCATTAAGCTGCCGAAAAAGAACCCACCTCGTGACTGGTAACAAGCGGACTTTGACCGTTTCCGTCAACAACAATATACGCGCACAAAAACGCATGGGTCGCAACAGACAACTCAGCTCGCAACGACGTGTCGCGAATGTCCGATTCAGTAACGTTGACAACTAAGTAGTACTTCTCCCCCTACCCCGAAAAACACCGACAGCACCTACTCGCCCCTCAGAACATCACCCTAAATACCTCGCCCAACATCCGCCAC
Organism: Alteromonadaceae bacterium; assembly: GCA_002746115.1. GTDB lineage: Bacteria > Pseudomonadota > Gammaproteobacteria > Pseudomonadales > Cellvibrionaceae. The sequence continues at coordinate 41,140 of NVXL01000015.1, read as the reverse complement.
TCAATTTACACCACACAAAAAAGTACAACCAAACACAGACACTATTGCAGCGTAAGCACTAATAGTAACAGCCTATTATTAGTATAGATTTATTAAATTATTACCCGCGATATTTAAAAGCTATCATGTTAGACATCAAGCAGATACCACACAACACTCAGTTAACAACAAGTATGTAAACTTACGAGGGCACCAACATGCAAGCACTTAAAGAAGGCCAAGCCGTACCTGACGTCACCTTTATAGGTCGAAAAAATAACCAGTGGAATCATATTAAAAGCACAGACTTATTCAATGACCGTAAAGTCATCCTGTTTGCGCTTCCAGGAGCCTTCACCCCAACGTGCTCGTCCACCCATTTACCAAGATATAACGCGCTAGCCAGCACATTTAAACAAGAAGGCGTCGATGAAATCATCTGCTTAAGCGTCAACGACGGCTTTGTCATGGAGTCTTGGGGCGAAAATTTAGGTGCCCAGAACATCACTTTATTGCCCGACGGAAACGGCGAATTCACTAAAGGTATGGGCATGTTGGTCGACAAAGCCGAATTAGGTTTCGGGCAGCGCTCATGGCGCTACTCCATGTTAGTAAACAACGGTATTATCGAAAAAATGTTCATCGAACCTGACGAGCCAGGCGACCCATTCAAAGTCTCTGACGCCGATACCATGCTTAATTATATTAACCCAGAAGCCAAACAGCCCGCTCAAGTTAGCCTGTTTAGCAAGCCCGGCTGCCCACACTGCCAACGCGCCAAAGAAACACTCAAACAACACAACATAGACTACGAAGAAATTGTTCTAGGGCAATCTGGCATTAGCTACAACAGCCTCAGCGCAATTACTGGCCAAGGCACAACACCACAAGTCTACGTAAACGGCGAGCATATAGGCAGCGCAGATCAGCTCCAAGAATGGCTCGATAAAGCCGAGAAATAAGCCCTACAAACCAAATGGCAAATTAAACATCAACCCTCCCGCCGCTAGATTCCTCGCCACAAACTATCTCTAGCGGCTACTCACCTCCCCCACCAAAGAACCCTGCCTACTTTAGGTCAAAACCTGCTAAAATCGCCCATCTTAGGGGTAAGCCCCCGATGAAAACAAAAGAATCCGAGGACTAACAGGCGTAATACGATGATTAAAAAAATTGGTGTTTTGACCAGCGGCGGCGATGCTCCAGGCATGAACGCCGCAATTCGTGCTGTCGTACGTACCGGAATCCATCACGGCATTGAAGTGTATGGTATACATAGCGGTTACTACGGTCTTTACCATAACGAAATTGAGCTAATGGATCACCGCGCCGTCGCTGAAACAGTTAATCGCGGCGGCACATTCCTAGGGTCAGCACGCTTCCCTGAATTCAAAGAAGAACATATTCGTCAAGATGCCATAAAACACCTTGAAGCTCATGGCATTGAAGCGCTCGTAGTGATCGGTGGTGATGGCTCTTATATGGGCGCCAAAAAACTCACCGAGATGGGCTTCCCCTGTATCGCAATCCCCGGCACCATTGATAACGACGTTGCAGGCACCGATTACACCATCGGCTACTTTACCGCACTCAACACGGTACTTGACGCTATCGACCGACTACGTGACACCTCAAGTTCACACAAGCGTATCTCCGTCGTCGAAATCATGGGTCGCCACTGTGGTGATTTAACCATCGCGGCAGGCGTATGCAGTGGCGCTGAGTTTGCTGTAATTCCTGAAGAAGAGTTCGATCAAGAAAAGCTTTTGCGCGACCTCAGCAAACAGATAGAGAATGGCAAAAAGCACGCCATTATCTGCGTCACTGAAAAAATCTGTGATGTTCAAAAACTTGCGGAAGTCATCGAAGAGCGGACCAAACTGGAGACCAGAGCAACCATCTTAGGCCACATCCAACGCGGCGGTGCACCTACAGCGTTTGACCGCATGCTCGCAAGCCGTATGGGGTCATATGCCGTCAAACTATTAATGCAAGACTACGGCGGTCGCTGTATTGGCCTGCAAGCCAATAAACTTGTGCACCATGACATTATCGATGCGCTTGAAAACATGGCTCGCCCATACAACCCTCACTTGTTAGAGCTATGCCACAAGCTCTCGTAATGGTTCACCTGTTTACTTTTCTATTCGTTTTGTTGATTCGTATTTGCTAGGCACTTGTTAGATATTTGTTAGACATTTGTTAGACATTTGTGATTTATTAGAATTTTATATTTTTTACCACTTACCCTGCTAACTATGGAAAACGCATTCCGTAGAGCCTAAGACTCTATGGAATCAATGCACCAGAGCATTACCTAACAACCGCCCTCGAACCAATTACAGCCCCATTCTGGTGCTTATATTTCCCCATTTAACTTCCAGTTACGCTATTCATTTACATTTCGATTACATGTATACTACTTGATTACTTCTAATTTATGGCGCAGACAATAAGGTTCACTGCGAGGACTAAATATCATGTCAAATGCCCCAGTCAAAATCATCATGGGATCTCGGTCAGATTGGCCGATTATGAAACTTGCTACACAGGCACTAGAAGAGCTTGGCGTAGCATTTGAGACCGCCGTCGTCTCAGCGCACCGGACACCTGGCCGCCTGTATGATTTTTGCAAAAATGCCGAAGATACCGGCATCCAAGTCATCATTGCTGGCGCTGGTGGCTCTGCCCACCTTGCAGGCATGGCAGCAGCTATGACATGGATCCCCGTCATCGCGGTGCCCATTCCCAGTCGCTACCTAAAGGGCATGGACAGCCTTATGTCCATGGTGCAAATGCCTAAAGGCGTTGCTGTAGCCACTCAGGCCATTGGCGAAGCCGGAGCATTTAACTCCGGTCTACTCGCTAGCCAAATGCTCGCGATTAGCGACGAAGCATTGCGTACACGCCTGAAAGCATGGCGCCAAAAACAAACCGACAATGTCGCCGAGGAAGTGGAATAATGACTCATCACATCGCCATCGTTGGTAGTGGACAGCTGGCAAGAATGATCGCCTTAGACGGTATTCCGCTAGGCATCAGCTTTAGCTTCCTAGCAGAGCCCGGCGATGATACTCGCTGCGTTCAAGGCCTAGGCGATGTCGTTGAAAGAACAGCTGAACACAGCGCTGCAGAATTATTCGAAAAACTTGGCAAACCCGAAGTTGTTACGGTCGAGAAAGAACACGTTGATATCGAGCTACTAAGCGATTTCTCGGCTCTATGTGCCGTACACCCAAACCCTAATGCATTGGCCAAGTTCAAAAACCGACTACAAGAAAAACAATTCCTGCAGCAACAAGGGATTCCGCTCGCACCTTTTATGGAGGTCTCTAACAAAGAGCAACTTCTAAGCGCGATCGAGCAGCTAAGCAAGCCCATCTTCCTGAAATCTCAAGAACAGGGCTACGACGGTTATAACCAATATCGCATCACCGACGACAACGCTGAAGAGATCCTTAACACAATTACCTTTCCCAGCGCATGGGTGGCCGAAAGCTTCGTCCCTTTCGAAAGAGAAATCTCTTTTATCGCCGCACGCTCCCCCAATCAAGAAGTCGCCATTTATCCAGCAGTAGAGAACTACCACAAGAATGGCGTATTACTCACCTCGTTAGCACCAGCCCCGAATGTTCACCCGGATCAGCTCGCAATGGCTAAGCAATACATAGCCAAAATTATGGATTCGCTCGATTACGTCGGACTCATGTGTATGGAATGTTTTGTCGARGACGGTAAGATACTCGTTAACGAGATTGCGCCACGTGTTCATAATAGTGGCCACTGGACGTCTCGCGGGGCAAAAACCAGCCAGTTTGAAAACCACATACGCGCCATTTTAAGCTTGCCGCTAGGCGCGACAGAGTGCAACGGCATCAGCGGTATGTTGAATTTATTAGGTGCGACATTAATGCCTGATGAAGCCCTTGATAATCACACCTTCCTCACGCTTTACAACAAAACCGTTCGCCCTCGACGCAAGCTTGGGCACATCACGATTAACCATGATGAGCAAAGTGTCGTCTTGGAGCGACTCAAAGTTCTCGAGCAGATGGTTTATAACGAGGAAGATTAACGCGCTAAAAAATTTGACAGCAGCTCTAAGTCTTCGGGCGAACTTTCTAGGAATCGCAGACTGATACGCACCTGCTTACTATCGGGTCGAGGGTCTCCCGCCTGCACCCCCTGTACAAATCCCCTCAAGCTCGCAATAGGCTCCGATTTTGCCGTTTGAACATCGACATTAACCTGAGCATAAAGCGCCGGAATATTATCGGTGCGGGGCACAACGCCAGTCAGGGTCTGTAAATTCACATCACTGACCTGACACCTTAATTGAAAACCCGAAAAGTTAAGCTCAGCCAAGCAACCAAGTGGTTGACGTGCTGACTCAGCAAGCCCTCCTCGAACCGGAGGCTTACGCGGCCTTTTAGCTGCGCCACCAAAATTAGCCTCCATCACTTTTCGAGGCTTTTGAACAACCGGCTTTACCCGTCCCGTCAACGCTTCTAAACCACTACTCACGCCACCCATACCGGATCCAGGCCTCTGCTTAGGCATACAGCCGATACGCGCAAGCTGCTTAACTACTTTTTTCTGTACATCATCAGGGGAAAAGGGCTTACTCAAAAAATCGTTCACCTTAAGCTCGGCAGCGGCTTGCAACATATTACGATCGGTGTCACTTGAAACTAAAATGATCGGTAATTTTTCATAGCGATCAATCTTGCGCACCCACTGAATCAAATCAGCTCCAGAGGTTTCAGGTAAATCCCAGTCGGTTAACAATAAATCGATTTTATTGGCCTTAAGCACAGCAATAGCACGTCCGCCGTTAATTGCGTCAAACACGTCAACATCGGCCATAAATTTACGTAAAGCACGCTTAAGAGAGTCGCGAACGAATGCAGCTTCATCAACCACCAATACTCGAATAGCCATACACACCCCATGTTATAAACAGCAAAGTCATAGCAATCATTAGGGGTTACGTTAAAAACACTAACGGGTCTAACCGCTTAAGCCCTGTGCTTTCGAGGCCATTATGCATTACTTTCTTTGCGAAGATACACCCAGTCGCTATCGCTTGATGCGGTCTCATCATAACGGTAACCCGCCCAGTCAAACTCTTTGAGCCTCTCAACGTCGGTGATCTTATTCTTAATACTATAGGCGCTCATCAAGCCTCTCGCCTTCTTTGCGTAGAAACTAATGATTTTGTATTTATCACCTTTCCAATCTTTAAATACAGGCGTCACAATCTCGGCTTTTAATGACTTTTTATTGACAGCTTTGAAATATTCGTTCGAAGCGAGGTTCACTATGACTTTTTGCTTACTTTTCGCTAAGTGCTGATTCAGTAAATCAGTGATTTTATCGCCCCAAAACCGGTACAAATTACCACCGCGCTCATTGTTAAACTTAGTTCCCATTTCCAAGCGATAAGGCAAAACCAGATCAAGCGGCATTAACAAGCCATATAAACCCGATAGTATACGCAGCTGCTGCTGGGCAAACTCAAAATCATCCGCACTGAACTGATAGGCATCCAAACCCAAATAGACATCCCCCTTAAACGCCAAGATGGCTTGACGTGCACCACCCGGAACAAGCGGCATTTCCCACGCTTGGTTACGATCGTAATTCAATAGGCCTAACTTATCGCTAATCCCCATGAGAGCAGACAAATCATGCGGTGCTAGTTTTTTCAAATCCCGCATTAATATTTGCGAATCTTCAAGCATGGCAGCATTGCTGTGCTTTTCAGTTGGCAGCGGAGATTCAAAATCCAGATTTTTAGCGGGTGATATAATTAATAACATGGAATAGGGCGCACTTAAGTTAAAGGTGAGGAGAACGAAAAACAATAAAAGACAACAGAGGATAATAAAATAACTGAGCCCTTAGTTGATAGGAATATTCTTGAAATATCCACATTAAGCGCTCAGAGCGGGTCAAWTACCAAATCAATTGCTAGATCAAACCTACAACGCCTCTAGGCGATCAAGCACACGAGCCCCCCATTTGGTCATCAGCTGACCAAACTCACGATAATTGTAAATCCTGCTCGCGTCTTCGAAATAGGAAAAACCAGCGCTATCTGTCTCACGGCTATCATAGAACCGCGCAATGACCGTATTAGAAGCAAGATCAACGACATCTAAGGCCAATGCCGCACGCCCTGCTTGCTTCACYTTAAAGCGCGTACCATCTTGAAAATCAGGACCTGTGATATCCAATTTTTCTATATACGGCACAAGCAGTATGCTCGCGTCTCCGACTTGCTCTACGACACTAACAGCCTCATTTTTTTCAAATACTTTATGAAAACGCTTTTTAAACAAAACAGGAAAATCTTTTTGAATACGCTTCTGATAACGCTTCAGCATGTGCCGACTGCGGTGCTCTCGTAACCAATGACGACTAAAGTCTACCTCTAAGTCCGCAATATAAATACGCGCACCCTTAGCAAGAGCCGCCCCCTCTGCTCGATAAAATTCATCAAAGAACTTATCTTTTACCTCTTGTAAGGTGTCATCTGTTGGCACTTGATTATTGGACTCTTCAGTATAATCAGCGGTGCTCACAAAGGGCTTTTGCTTACGCTCACCGGCAAGCTCTTTGGCTTTATATCGATCTAGCACGATCCTGCCGCCACCAGTGGACACATTAACGCTAGCACTACCATTCCCAGCCACAAAGTCTAACCATTTGTTTGGGCCATATTGTTGCTTTTTTACCGGGTCGTTAGAAAAGTTGTTTTTTATCCTGCCACGTGTTTTTAACTTAATTTTAGCGTCGCTGCTATCCGCCAAAGCAAGTCTCACCTTGCCGTTCAAGGTAGATATATTCACATCGGCATTCTCATTCAGCGCCGTCGTAACATTCACCGCTCCATTGACACTTTCGACATTAAGCCGTTCGACCAGCCCAAGCTTAAGCGTCACTTCGCCATTCACAGTATGGACATTAACATTTGACAGCCTACCCTCAGTAGTGACCGTCCCATTGACCGTTGAGACGTCTAGTCGACCGATGCTATTGGCAAGATCAATTTTTCCATTTACCGCTTCAATCACGATATTGCCCGACAATACACGGCCTGTGATTTTGCCGTTTACAGAGTTTAGAGTAATGCGCTTAGCCACGTCACTAACAAACACCGCGCCATTAACCGATGCTACTTTTAAAGGTCCCGCAAGATGCTCAACAGTCGCAGTGCTATTCACGACGGCCAAATCAACATCGCTACCAAAGGGAATAAAGATCTCAAGATAGCCTTTATCTCTTAATGTTACGTTAGATTGCTTATTCACCCTAAACCGCGTGCGGCCGTCGTTTTGTTTAAGTGTGTAGCCTTTGGATTTTTCGTGTAATTCGCCGGTAATTTTTATCTGGTCTTTATCCCAGCCTCTTAACACAACTCTCTCAAAGTCGACCTCAATTACCACGATCTCATCCGCTTGTGCCGCCACAAGCTCGTCCACCTTCTCACCAGCAAGCGCAAGACCTGTGGAAAATAGCGCGCAAAATACAACTACACCATTCAGCATACTTTTTATATTAAAACATTTTATATCAAAACGACTTAGATTAAAGTTATTTATATTAAAGTGACTTACTAAAACCCTAAACATGACATTTATACTCCAAGATAAATACTGCACCAAAAACAACTAAATACGGCTAAAAACACCAATTAAATACTATCCAACTCTCGTTCATGAGAGCGCTCAATAATCATCAGTTCTTGCTGATGAATATTCTTTAACATTCGAATAAACTGCATATTCTCAGGAGACTCAAGCATTGCAGAGATCACCGTTTGCCTTGCCTCGTGTAAATCCTGTAACTGCTGCTGCCAATTATCCGTTAAAGCCGGACGACTTTGATAACGTACCAACATCTGCTGTGTTTCAGATTGATAGCTCCGCTCCAATGCGCGTATCGCATTTTCCATTTCATACTGATACACAGTATTTTGAGGCTGTTCAGTTTGTCTAGGTATGAAATTTAAAATAATCAACACCGCTGCCGTTGTTGTTATAGATAGCGCTGTCATAGCTATGGACGCTGGAACAAAGCGCGGTAAGCGAGCGGTAAACCACGACTCTTTGACCTCATCACGAGGATTAATCGCCTGCTCGATGCCAGGCCAAAGATCTCGATTAGGCATCCCTTCGTGCCCAAGCTGCGTAACCCGCTCATCTAGGTCACTCATACTCAGAGCGCTGCCCTTAGACCTATCAGTTATTTTGTTCATTTAACCCTTCCGCTAATAGTTTTCGCGCCCGAAAGTATTGCGCCTTACTCGAACCCAAGGCAATGCCCAACAACTTAGCAATCTCGCCATGCCGATAACCCTCAACCGCAAACAACACAAAGACCAAACGTGCCTGCTCCGGCAATTTACAAATTAAACTGTCGAGATCTTCCAGTTCCCGCGCCTCAACTGGCTGCCCGGACGCGTGTGCAGCCGTATTTGTAACAACAGAGCTTGTAGCAACAGAATCAGAGTACTCACCGTCCGTCGTAACAAAGTCGCTTACCAAACGCCGCCACCAGCTTTTACGCTTGCGAATATGGTTCAGAGCAACCGTCGAGGCTAAACGATGCAGCCACGTCGAAAACTGGCTCTCGCCGTTGAAATCGCCAATTTTGCGCCAGAGCCGGATAAACACTTCCTGCGTAATCTCTTCGGCCTCCCCCTCATCGGCCGCCAAGCGTCGCACTAACGAATAAGTCCGAGCGAGGTATTTATCATACAGAACCTTAAAAGCTCGCTGATCGCCCTGCTGGCAAGCAAGTATCAAGGCTGCCTCTTCTCTGTATAGGGCTTCAGATATCATCGGATCATGCACGCAACGGTCGTTAATTATTAGCTTAAAGCTATGGTTTAAGTTATGGCTTAAGTTAGCAACTTAGACACAAGTTTTAAGCATAGGGTTTAAAAGGCTGGAAAATAAATTAAAAAAGCAGGCAATTTAATGGTACACAAGACTATAATGCAACTACGCTCGCGGGGTGCTAGAGGCTGAGATGATCTCATTACGAATCAAACCCGCATTACCTGATCCGACTAGTATCGGCGTAGGGACGAGCGAGGCCTGCAATTACCTTTTCCCCGCCTGAGCCCTCCTCCCCTGCGCCCGATACCTAGTTTTTGGTGAACATGTACCTGAAGTTACGTAGATAAGGCAAACCCATGAATGATTTATCACAAACCGAATTAGCAATTCAAGCACAAGAAAAAATCATCACCCGCGAGCCGCTATCCGGCAGCCGCAAAGTGTATGTTAAAGCCGATGACCTCGGGGATGTACAAGTTCCCATGCGGGAGATTAGCCTTACTGACGGCACCTCCGTCACTGTTTATGATACTTCCGGCCCCTATACCGATGTCAGCGCCAAGATCAACATTCGCAAAGGTCTCGCAGAAATACGCAACCAATGGATTGATGATCGCGACGATACCGAGCTCTATGAAGGTCGCGAAATGAAACCGATCGACAACGGTATAAGCGACGCAGACAAAGCCTTCGCCTTCACCAACCCAGATCTACAACGCCAACCCCGCCGCGCCAAGCCCGGTTGCAACGTGTCACAAATGCACTACGCACGCAAAGGCATTATYACGSCAGARATGCGCTACATCGCCGTACGTGARAATCAAGCACGCGATGCATTGAAGAACGAGGCTCTAGATAACGAGTTCACCACCGAAGAGCGCACAAAGCGCTTAGCTGGCGACTCAATGGGCGCCAACTTACAAGTCATCACGCCCGAGTTTGTACGCCTAGAAGTCGCCGAAGGCCGTGCAATTATCCCAGCCAATATTAACCACCCCGAATTAGAGCCGATGATTATTGGCCGCAACTTCTTGGTCAAAATCAACGCCAACATTGGCAACTCTGCCGTGACCTCCGACATCGAAGAAGAAGTCGAGAAAATGGTCTGGTCGATTCGCTGGGGTGGCGATACCGTTATGGATCTCTCAACCGGTAAGCACATCCACGCTACCCGTGATTACATCGTCCGCAACTCGCCAGTGCCCATCGGTACCGTACCAATCTACCAAGCACTAGAAAAAGTTAACGGCGTAGCAGAAGACCTTACTTGGGAAGTTTTCCGAGATACCCTAATTGAACAAGCCGAACAAGGCGTTGATTACTTTACCATTCACGCAGGTATTCGCTTAGCGCACGTACCGCTAACCGTAGACCGCGTCACCGGCATCGTGTCTCGCGGCGGCGCCATCATGGCCAAATGGTGTATTGCTCACCACACCGAAAGCTTCTTATATACGCATTTTGAAGATATCTGCGAAATCATGAAAGCTTACGATGTTAGCTTCTCACTTGGAGACGGCCTACGCCCGGGCTCACAAGCTGACGCCAATGACGAAGCCCAATTTGCTGAGCTCATCACCCTAGGCGAGCTAACTAAAATCGCATGGAAACACGACGTACAAGTCATGATCGAAGGCCCCGGTCACGTCCCCATGCACCTAATTAAAGAAAACATGGACCTGCAGCTTAAGCATTGTCATGAAGCACCTTTTTATACCTTAGGCCCATTAGTCACCGATATTGCTCCAGGTTACGACCACTTTACCAGTGGTATCGGCGCCGCCATGATTGGTTGGTTTGGCTGTGCCATGCTCTGCTATGTAACGCCCAAAGAGCACCTTGGCCTACCCAACAAAGCCGATGTAAAAGAAGGCATTATCACCTACAAAATCTCCGCTCACGCCGCTGACATTGCCAAAGGCCACCCCGGTGCACGCTACCGAGATGACATGCTATCCAAAGCACGCTTTGAATTCCGCTGGGAAGATCAGTTTAACCTCGGGCTCGACCCCGATCGTGCCCGTTCATTTCACGATGAAACCATGCCGAAAGAATCCGGCAAAGTGGCTCACTTTTGCTCCATGTGTGGCCCGAAATTCTGCTCGATGAAAATCTCCCAAGAAGTACGAGATTACGCCGTAAAAGGCATGGCAGAAAAGTCCAAAGAATTTCTTGCCCGAGGCTCTGAAATCTATATCAACGCTCAGGAAATTTAACATGAACTACGGCATCGTCGGTGCTGGCATCATGGGTCGTCTGCTCGCTTGGCAACTCGCCAAGCGCGGCGACTCGGTCACTTTGTTCGACCGCGATAAAATTGACCACGGGAACGATAACGGCTTGGCCGCAGCCTATACCGCTGCGGGCATGCTCACGCCTATCTCAGAGGCGGAATCTACAGAAGCTGAAATTACCACTCTAGGCTTACGCTCACTTCAGCTATGGCCTGAAATAGTTAAGCAATTACCGCAGGACGTCGATTTTCATCAACGCGGCAGTATTATCTTAGCCCACAGTAACGACCGACCAGAATTGCTCAACTTTCGCAATCATGTGGCGCGCACTCCAGCCGCTATTGAACGTGTTACCCAGCTCGATAGTCAGCAAATCACTGAGCTTGAACCTGAGCTTGCCAAGCATTTTAACGATGCCAATTTCATCCCGGGCGAGTCCTGGTTATCGTCGCAAGCCTGCATGAGTGTCTTAGCGAAAGACCTGCAAAACATGGGCGCAACGCTCATTGAGCAAGCCCAGATTGACAACATAGAATCCGGCCAAGTTGAGCATCAGAACCAGACATATAAATTCGACTGCGTCATAGATTGCCGAGGCATAGGCGCCAAGCCGGATTTACCAACACTGCGAGGCGTGCGCGGAGAAGTGGTATTACTGCATGCCCCAGAAGTCAATATCCGTCATCTTGTGCGCTTAATGCACCCTCGATATCGGATATACATCGTACCCCGTGCCAATCACCATTACGTTATTGGCGCCACGCAAATAGAAAGCTCTGATACCTCCAATATTACCGTGCGCTCTGCACTGGAACTATTATCCGCCGCGTATAGCGTACACCCGGGCTTTGGTGAGGCAAACATTATGCATACACGCGTTAACTGTCGGCCAGCGTTGCCAGATAATTTACCGAAAATCACCCATGACTCTGGGTTAATGCGTATTAACGGTTTATTTCGGCATGGTTTTTTGCTTGCCCCAGCACTAGCAGAAAAAGCCATTCACCTGCTAACAAACGCTAAATAAATAGACGACATAAACAACACTAGAAAACCGCTATGAACGTATTATTGAATGCGCAATCCACGCCTATCGACAGCGAGCGTGTCCTACAAAAATTTTTAGACAAGCATGCCGGTAACGGCCCATTTGCTGTGGCGATTAACGAACAGTTTATCCCCAAAACCGACTACACCAACACTTTACTCAACGACGGCGATCGCATTGACGTAGTATCGCCCATGCAAGGCGGTTAACGTATGTGGCAACTGGCAGATGAAACCTTAGACAGCCGCTTCCTGATTGGCACGGCACTTTACCCCTCACCACAAATTATGCTCGACGCGATCAAAGCCTCTAAGTCGCAAGTGGTGACGGTATCACTGCGCAGGCAAACCCCCGAGCAACAAGGCGGCCAGGATTTTTGGCGCCTGCTATCCTCGCTCAATGTTAATTTACTCCCGAATACAGCCGGCTGCCACTCCGCTAAAGAAGCCATCACCACGGCAAACATGGCACGTGAGTTATTTAATACTAACTGGATAAAGCTCGAAGTCATTGGCGACGAGTACAACCTACAGCCCGACCCCTTCGCACTCGTAGAAGCCACCAAAGAACTGATCGCGCAAGGGTTTGAAGTCTTCCCCTATACCACTGACGATTTGGTGGTATGCGAAAAACTAGTAGAGCTCGGATGCCGAATACTAATGCCTTGGGGGGCTCCCATCGGCACAGGCAAAGGCCTAATTAATCCTTATGCCCTTAAGACTTTACGTCAACGCCTAGGCAAGATCACTCTTATTGTCGATGCCGGTATTGGTGCTCCCTCCCATGCAGCTCAGGCAATGGAGCTTGGCTACGATGGTATTTTACTTAACACCGCTGTTGCCAACGCCCGTGACCCAATTACTATGGCCAAAGCTTTTGAACAAGCACTCAATGCTGGGCGCCTCGGTTATGAGGCCGGGATTATGCACGAGCGCGACCTTGCTAAACCTAGCACCCCAACACTAGGCACCCCGTTCTGGCACCAGCAACCGTAGTCTCAACCATAGTAAAACCTAGTAAAGCCCTAGCACAACCAATGAGATCAAGCCCTTTGAGCACGAAAGCCCCTGAGGCAAGCAGCAAAACACGACCAAACCTGTTAATTATTGCCGGAAACGACAGTAACGGCATGGCCGGTATCGCTCGCGACATTCAGACAGCCCAGGCCTTTAAAGTACATGCAAAGCCTGTAATTACTGCTTGTACCGGCCAAAACAGCAGCGGCCTGCACAGCCTAAACGCCAGCACCAAAGATACGCTCGCAAACCAACTTTTAGCACATACTGACGACAACATAGCGGTAATAAAAATTGGCATGATTGCCAATGCCGAGCAAGTCGACTGTATCGAGGCCTACGTTCAGACATTATCCAGTCGGTCATCGGCACCAAAAATCGTACTCGACCCAGTACTTGCGGCAAGCAGTGGTGAAACGTTAAATACAGCCGATTTAGTTAACCCGCTAAAAGACCAGCTTTTTAAACTTTGCACCTTAATCACCCCCAACATTAACGAAGCCGAAGCCCTGTGCGGTTTTACCATTAAATCTAAAGAAGATATGCAACGCGCCGCGCAAACAGTGTTGGCATTAGGGACGCATGCAGTACTTATAAAAGGCGGTCACTTCCCGCTAGAAAAAGAACACAGTGAAGATTATTTTCACTCCAAAGAACAATCATTTTGGTTAAGCAGCGAACGGGTAGAAACCAACAACACCCGAGGCAGCGGTTGCACACTTGCCACATCCATCGCTGGCGCATTAGCACTTGGTTACAGCATTGAAGATGCCGTCGTTATCGGAAAAATGACCATCAACCAAGGCATACGACACGCCTACAGACTCGACACGCAAGCAGGCCCGATCAATGTGCAACACTTCCCGAACGCTCAGCAAGATTTACCGAAATTAACTTACGACCTCCCCACAAATAAAAAGCCGATAAACACCAGCAGCGCGTTTCCACCGACCACGCGCCCTTCTGGCGAAACCTGCCCACTAGGGCTTTACCCCGTAGTCGATAGTGCAAACTGGCTCAACCGTATCCTGCCGCTAGGTATTACCACAGCACAATTACGCGTAAAAGACCTACAGGGGGATGCGCTCGCAGAGGAAATCCGACAAGCAGTTAAAGTCGCCGCACAATACGACTGCCGACTGTTCATTAACGATTATTGGGAATTGGCAATTGAATCCGGCGCCTATGGTGTGCATTTAGGTCAAGAAGACCTACACCTAGCCGACATCGGAGCAATACACGCGGCAGGTTTACGCTTAGGGCTCAGCACTCACTGCCATTATGAAGCTGCCCGAGCACACAACTACCAGCCCTCATATATTGCCGTAGGGCCCGTCTTTCATACCGACACTAAAAAAATGCCTTGGGTACCACGAGGCCCAGAAGGCTTCGCCTATTGGAGTCAAACACTCGACTACCCCTTAGTCGCCATTGGCGGCATTAACCAAGATCGAATTTCAGCACTCATGAATGCAGGCGCAGACGGCATTGCTATGATCACAGCAATAACCCTAGCGGAAAACCCGGAACAAACAGCCGCGCAATTTATGCACACTATTAATACACACAGTTAATACACACAGTTAATACACACAGTTAATTCATTTTAAGTCAGGAAGCAGCATTAATGTCCGATACAATATTTTCCGCAAATGAATGGTTACGGTATTCACGCCATATCCAGCTATCCAGCTTCGGTGCTGACGGACAGATTAAACTTAAACAATCACGTGTCTTAATGATCGGCTCTGGCGGCTTGGGCGCCCCGGTATCACTTTATCTAGCTGCAGCTGGCGTGGGGCATATTACATTGGTAGATGATGATGACGTCGACCTTAGCAATTTGCAAAGGCAAATAATTTTCTCTGTTGAAGACATTGGGAAAAGTAAAGTTTTCAGCGCAAAAAAAAGGCTATTAGGGCTTAACCCTGAAATTGAAATTGACGCAATAAATCAATATTTTTCGATAGAACTTGCATTAAAATTGGGCGACAATTTCGACTTAGTCATCGACTGTACTGACAATTTTTCTACGCGTTATTTAATCAATGATTATTGCTTAAAAAATAGACTCCCATGGATCTATGCGAGCATCCACCAATACTCAGGTCAATGTGCGCTTTTTGTTCCGACGAATAAACATGCAGATAATAACGAGAGTAACGCCTGCTTCCGCTGCGTCTTCCCCGATGCGCCAGAGGACGCCCAAGACTGTAATAGTGCTGGCGTCATCGGCGTATTACCCGGCATGCTTGGGCTATTCCAAGCCAACGAAGCACTCAAGCTATTAAGCGGCTTACCGACGCCATTAAAAAATCATTTAATGCTCTTTGATGCCAAGCATCTCACTCTTCAGAAAATTACCCTGAAAGCATCAACAGGCTGCCTATGCCAAAAGGCCACTATCAACTTAGAGCAAAGCACAGCGCCTCAGGTGACATGCGCAAGCACGACAGCTGATAACAGCCTCACACCAGATAGGTTCAATTTACGCAGAGACGATGACAATACGGCAGTCATCGACGTAAGGAGTATTTCCGAGCACCAAGGCTTTCACATCGGCGGCACCCACATACCGCTCGATCAGCTCGGGGAGAGAGCCGATGAGCTTAGCCCTACAGTGACACATTTATGCTATTGCCAATCCGGCAAACGTAGCGAGAAAGCCGTGAAACTGTTGCTAGAGAAAGGGTTCAAGGCAGAAAATCTTGACGGAGGCCTCGCCAACTGGTTAAAACACGCTAAAGATAATAACCAAATCTAAAAGACAATCCGACCTAAAAACTTTTTAATGATCACCTAAAAACCTTTTAATTACCAAATGACAATACCGCGATTATTTCAACGTTCATTCCAGCAAAACGAAATAGGCGCCAAAATAATAATTACGGCGCCAAAATCACCCTTGCGAAACGCCACAACGAGCCAAAAGACGCTCGCCGGCTTTTGTTCTTACAATTGCAATTTCCGCTGGACGACCTTCACGATAGCCACGCTTTTCACGATGACGTACCGTTTTTAAATATTTCTGGTCTTTATCCATAATGCGCTGAATACCTTTAATTGAGACACCAGCCTTTTCAGCAAGCTGATTTGTTGTTAGCGGTGTATCAGCGCATACAATCACAGCTAAATGGTTAAATGTATCAACAAATGATTCCCTCAATACATTAAAGTTAATCAAATTTTCATTCATTATTTTGTTCCTAATCCTGAGTATACATAGCGATAATTGTTATTTTTTGGGGTTAATTGCTATCCGTGACTTTCATTACTCAGTATGACGGCTACACTGCAAACAGTGCTCCCACCAAAAGAAGCATCTTTAGACCGCTTTTTTGATGCTTAGTTCTCAAGTTCAAGGAAATTTCTCAAATTTATGGAAAAACCTCAAATTTCCGGGGATTTATGTCACAAGTAAATACAGTCACGTTGCTGCTCAATTGGAACATATAAAGAAAAAAAACAATATGTTTTAACACGCCAAAAATGCGCTTTATAGCGCCACATTGTCAGCCATCGACACATCCAGATCTTTTAAAATACCGTTATTAATATCGTATATCCATCCATGCACATTCAGTTTTGCTCCACGCTGCCAAGCCTGCTGCACAATGCTTGTATTGCAAACATTGCTCACCTGCTCCTTAACATTTAGCTCACAAAGCAAGTCAAAACGCTCAATATCAGCCGCATTGTCAAGTTGCGTTTTATTAAAGCGTATTACGTCTTTTATGTGGCGCAACCAATTATCAATCAGCCCATAGCTATCATTACTCATTGCCGCCTTCACACCACCGCAACCGTAGTGCCCACAAACAACAACGTGCTCCACTTTTAAAACATCAACCGCATACTGTATAACGGATAGACAGTTAAGATCCGTATAAACCACAACATTGGCAATATTACGATGGACAAAAACCTCCCCTGGCGGTAAATCAATAATCTGGTTCGCCGGCACACGACTATCTGCACACCCAATCCAAAGAATTTTAGGCGATTGCTGCCCAGCTAACTCCGTAAAAAAGTCGGGGTCCTGCTTTTTTATCGCTGCCGCCCACTCTAAATTCTTCTTAAACAAGTGATTCAACTTTTCCACTCTGAGGCTCCCAATTATCAAAATTTGCGCAATATTACCTTATATCACAGAGCGGACACCAAACAACACCCGATCGACAGAACTTCGATCGTAATAAAGCTTCAGATGGGCTACACCTTGTCGCTTAATGCAAGTCAACTTATTCCCCGAACACAGCCGCCTATTACCAGCGCATTAGACTATAATGCGCTGGCGAAGCGTACCTGACTAGATATTGCGGGCGCGACAGACACAAGAGCACGCACATTAACGATTAGAGTATTTAGAGCCGGAGACCGCAGACAAGTGAGCAAGCCCCCTTCAACCAAACAAGCAACATTATGGGTCACAGGCGGCCATGTCCTCACCCAAGTCATCCGCTTAGCTTCCAACCTAATATTTACACGCATGCTAGCCCCGGAGATGTTCGGGATTATTGCTGCCGCTAACCTGCTAATTATTGGCTTACACCAATTCTCCGATGTCGGCATCATGCAAAGCGTCGTACGGGCAAAAGATGCCGAAGATCGATCTTTTCTCAACACTATTTGGGCAGTACAGTTTGCTCGCGGCGTTCTTATCAGCGTCATACTCGCACTACTAGGGCTATTCTTTTTCTTTTACGGTCACAACTTTGGCGATACCGTTTACGGCTCCCCGCTACTCGCTATCGTCATACTGCTGCTGACCGTACACCCACTCATTAATGGCTTATTATCACCCGGCTATTACGTTCAGCAGCGCAACATGAATTACCGTGTGACAGTGCTACTTGAGGTAGGATCCCAGGTAGCCGGCTTCTTGCTTGGCTTGATATACGTATACACTATTAAAGCCGATATTTACGCCTTGGTAATCATGCAAATATGCGCCATTTCATGCCGGGTGATTGGTTCACACCTATTCTTTAACTATCGCTGCGCCATTCACGTCAACTTTGAACACGTAAAAGACATCATGAGCTTTGGCAGCTGGGTGTTACTGTCCTCACTGATTGGCTTCCTGTTCGCCAGTGGTGATCGTATACTTATTGGCGCAAATAGCTCGATAACACTTTTCGGTATTTTTTCAATTGCGAGCTTCATTGCAGTGGCCATTAAAGAGGTGGTCGGTAAGCTAATCGGCTCCGTATTCCTATCCGCAATAGGACGTGTTGCCCGTGAAGACGAAGAGAGCCTGCCAGCTTATTATTATTCCTTGCGGCTAAAAGCGGATTCGGTCTTGTTCTTCCTAGCGGGCTTAGTGTTTATGTCTGGCCAAGAGGTCATCAGCTTTCTATACGATGATCGCTATGCCCAAGCGGGCAGAATGCTGCAAATATTATCTTTTTCAATTATCGGTTCTGGCTTACTGCTTTGCTCGCAGCTACTAATGGCAAAAGGCAAATCCAAGCTAGCCTCGAACATGATCCTTATTCAAACTATCGGGTTTTATATTGTCGTATCTATTGCGGTATTTGGCTTTGATATCTGGGTAGGTATCTGGGCGATATCATTGTTTTCGATCGCTCAATTCTTACTCTCTACTATATACGAATATCGGGAGCTGGGAAGAATGCCGCTGAAACGCGCGCTCTGCATACCCTTCCTGTTTGCGGGGGGGGTAGTAGGCTACGTCATCAGCCTAGCTTTGCAATTGATGAACTCCGCTATAACATCATTTATGAGTTAACAAAAGCAGCGCGCTTTAAACCACCAAAAAAGCTCTGGAATTAAGTGCGCCGATTGACAAGACTTGTAAGGGCAAACAGTAAGCTAGCCGATAACACCACAGCAGGCCCCGCGGGTAAATCAAACCAATACGAGGCGAAGACACCGCCAATAACCGATAAAACACCCGCACATGAGGCGATGATTGCCATCGCCTCCGGGGAAGAGCTTAAGCGACGACTCGCAGCAGCAGGAATAATAAGCAAGGCTGTTATCAGCATCACCCCTACCACTTTCATGGCTAGCGCCACAATCACCGCGATCATCATCATCAAGGTTAAGCGAAGCGGCAATACCGGCAAACCTTCAACTCTGGCTAAGTCTTCATCCATTGAAACCATTAACAAGGGTCGCCACAAACGAATAATCAACAGCAATAACACAAACGCAACACCGCAAATCCAAAGCGCCTCCTGCATTGTTACCGTTAAAAAATCGCCGAACAAATAGGCGAATAAATTCACCCGACGCTCCGAGTACAAACTCACGCACACCAAACCTAAAGCCAAAGAGCCGTGGGAAAATACGCCCAGAAGCGTATCCGTCGCCAGATCTTTTTGCCGCTCGAAAATAACCAATAAACAGGCAATTACCGCGCAAACAAACGTAATTGAAAGCGTTAAATTTAACTCGAGAAATAAACCCAAGGCCACACCGATAAGTGCAGAGTGCGCCAAAGTATCGCCAAAGTAGGCCATTTTACGCCATACTGCAAAGGATCCTAGAGGACCTGCAACTACCGCAATAGCAGTCCCCACAAGGAGCGCATACAAGAGAAAATCAGGCACGAGGGATACAAAAGACATAAACATTTCCGTTAATCGTGATGGCAATCGTCACTACAAGAGACGGCCTCACCAGCTAAGTCATGATGATGATCGTGCTTATGCGTATACACCGCAATATTCTTAGCCGCTTGCTCACCAAAGAGATTGAGATACTCAGGGTGCTGACTCACGCTTTCAGGCTTACCGTAACAGCACATATGCTGATTCAAACAAATCACCAAATCAGTTTGCGCCATCACCAAATGCAAATCATGAGAAACCAAAACAACCGCACAACCAATGGTTTCGCGTAAGCCTGCAATCATCCCATACAGCTCAACCTGCCCAGCGACATCAACCCCCTGCAGAGGCTCATCAAGCACCAAGACATCAGGTTTTCGTGCAATAGCGCGTGCCAGCAATACTCGCTGCAACTCCCCACCTGACAAATTATGCATTTGCCGAGCACCTAGATGCGTAATCCCTAATAAGGCAAGCGCCGACTTGTATTCTTCACGGGAGCAGCGAGCCAAACTCAAAAAGCGGCTCACCTTAAGAGGCATACTGTAAACCAGTGAGAGTTTTTGAGGGACGTAACCATAAGTGAGGGACTTGGCCACCTCAAGCTTACCAGTCGAGGGCCGCTGTAATTGCGTAATCACCTTTAACAGGGTGCTTTTACCGGCACCATTTGGACCGATAATTGTCGTAATTTCACCACGCTGGATATCAAAACTGATATTGCGCAATACCTCTTTGCGATTTAGCTGAACACCAATATCATGTAAAGAGAGCAGCAGCGAAGATGTTGTAGTGGTCATGAGGCCTATTATTGATCGCGTAGTTGGTCGAGCATGTACATCCGGGGAGCCAAACTGGCAGGCGGGCTATGTTAACATAGCCTATACACAGATTTATTGAGAGTCTCTGCACTTGACCGTAAACACGAATCAAACGCAAAAAAATCACAGCTCACCGATAACAAAATCACCAAGAATACACAAACATGCTTACAAGCTTCCACCAATATCGTACCCGCAGCATTCGCATATCACTCATTATTTTAAGCTTAATCATGAGTAAAAGCGTATTCGCTTTCGAACAAAATAAAATCAACATCGCAAGCTCCATCCGCCCACTCGCAATTATTGCGCAAGATTTACTGGGGGATTCAGCCAAGGTGACGACGGTTTTACCAAACAATGCATCACCACATCACTTCACGCTCAAACCTTCACAAGTCCGCCAACTTGAGCAAGCGGATATAGTCCTAGCCGTCGCACCTGAGCTAGAAACATTTTTAATTCGCTACCGCAAAGCCAGCAAACACCCGGAGCGACACATTATTTTACAAGAAGAATTAGGCCGAACGAAGGCGATCACAAAAGACGAGCATCATAGTGATGAGCACGCCCACCATCATCACGGCCATGATCACAGCTACGACAGCGGCAAAGAAAACGCTCACGCTGAAGACCTACACCTCTGGCTAAACCCAGAACATGTTGCGATACTCGCAAAAGCGATTATAAGAGAGGCAATTAAATTACGCCCTGCAAGCAAAGCGCAGCTAGAAAAACAACTTCAGACATACAAACAAAAACTTATTGAAATTCAGGCAAGCAATAAAGACCAACTCAGCCCTTATCACAAGGTATTCTTTGGCGCTTATCACGATGGCTACAACACATTTAGCCAAGCTTTCGGACTCCAAAACGCAATAGCCCTCACCAGCGTACCCGACGAACAAGTCAGTGCGAAAAAAATCACAAAAATGCGCCAATCTCTATCCGGTGCCAAATGTTTATTAGCTGAATCCGGCGAAGCTACCACCGCCAAACGTTACGCACGCTTATTTAAACTCAAGCTAATCGAGATCGATCTTCTCGCACTCGACCCATCAATAAAAACCTACCAAGACTATATCCGCCAAATTACCCAAAGCGTTTCTACCTGCCTAACAGACTGACAAAAAAAACCCGACACATTCCACATGGAAAAGTACCGGGTAAAAAAACTAAATACCTTTGATGAACTCCGCTTAAAACCCTGACTTACTGGTCAAAAATGCGAGACATTTTCTCTGCCATTTTGGCTTCAAGCTCCCGACTGATTTTAGCGCCGAGCCCTTCAGCGCCACTATTAAATAATTCGATCTGTAGATGACTGGCTTCTTTCTCTTGAGCCTGTATCGCCGAGCTGGAGCTGGCGCCTGCTTCCACAATAGATAATGCAAAGTTTGCTGTGACAGAACTTGCATACTGCGGATATGGGGCACCAACTTCACTAGCGAATAAGCTGTTAGCAGAAAGTACGCCGATCAGCGCGACTATAGCTAATTTCATGTTACTTACTCCAAAATATGTGATTAGTTGATACCGAACGCCCAATACACGGGTAATGGATTAGACTTTCGCGTGAAGTGTTACCTCACGTTACACACAGTAACGCCACACTTGATGTAATGCAAGCTTTTTAAAAAAATATTCTTGCAATGAAGAATAAAACAAGGTAGAGGAATCAGGCGACACACCATATATACCTTAATGGTTACACAAAACCACTACATGTTGTGTCTATTCACTTAGATAGCACTAATAAGTAAGCTCAAAGAAAAATCTTACTACACTTTGATATACCAATAAATTATTAACACGAATTATCTATAACTTAAATATTGGAAATAAGCTTATTATTGAGTTTAACGGTAACACATGTGACACGCTTCACAGTGAAAGTATGAACCGTGGATTCCTAGTAACATTCATCTATTCAACTCAGGCGCCTCAGCAAATTCCTGTATGCTGGCAGCCAAAATTAATACCGCACCGAGAGTAGTAAACACATGAGCGCAGCCGTGCCCCCTATAGTACTTGTCGATGGCTCTTCCTACCTTTATCGAGCCTTTCATGCAATGCCGCCATTAAGCAATTCGAAAGGCCAGCCCACTGGCGCCATTCGAGGCGTGTTAAACATGCTAAAACGTCTCGCAAAGGACTACAAAGGTAGCGATTTAGTCGTTATTTTTGACGCCAAAGGCAAAACCTTTCGCGACGACATTTACGACCAGTACAAAGCCAACCGCCCGCCCATGCCAGATGAACTGCGCGAGCAAATAGCCCCTCTTCACGAAGTCATTCGCGCACTCGGACTGCCACTTCTCGTCGTCACCGGCGTAGAAGCTGACGACGTCATTGGTACCTTAGCCAAACAAGCGGGCGATATGGGCCAAGAAGTTGTCGTTTCCACTGGCGATAAAGATATGGCCCAACTGGTTAACGAAAAAGTCACGCTCGTTAACACCATGACCGAGACCATCCTGGACATCGCCGGCGTGCACAAAAAGTTTGGCGTAGGTCCCGAGCTTATCATTGACCTATTGGCACTGATGGGCGACAAAGTCGATAACATCCCCGGCGTTCCAGGCGTGGGTGAAAAAACCGCCCTTGGACTCCTGCAAAACCTTGGCGGCATTAGCGACATATATAAGAACCTAGATAAAGTCGCTGGGCTGAGTTTTCGCGGGGCTAAAACGATGGCGCCCAAACTTGAAGCCAATCAGGACAAAGCCGAACTCTCCTATACCCTTGCGACCATTAAAACAGATGTCGAGTTAGGGCTTAAAGAAGGCGACCTCAAGCAAGCGCCACAAGACGCCGAAAAACTCGTCAAACTCTATGCTGAGCTAGAATTCAAAGGCTGGCTGATCGAAACACAAGAAGAAGTAAAAGGTGATGCCCCTCTGCCTGAGGCCATGAAAACCGATTACGACACGGTTCTCACCGAAAGCGCATTAGATAGCTGGATAGAAAAACTCAAACAAGCCGACCTTTTTGCTTTTGATACCGAAACCACCGACCTCAACTACATGAATGCTCGCCTAGTCGGCGTCTCTTTTGCCGTTGAAGAGGGCAAAGCCGCCTACGTGCCATTCGGTCACGACTATATAGACGCCCCACAACAACTCGACACTGAACTTGTACTCCGTAAATTAAAGCCTTTATTGGAAAGCGACGACTACAAAAAAGTCGGTCAAAACCTAAAATACGACGCCAGCGTACTAATGAACCACGACATTACCTTACGCGGCATCGCCTACGACACCATGTTAGAGTCCTACGTACTCAACGCCACCGCTAGCAGACACGACATGGACACACTCGCGCTTACCCACCTAGGTCACAGCACCGTGCACTTTGAAGATATTGCCGGTAAAGGCGCTAAGCAATTAACCTTTAACCAGATAAGTGTCGAGAAAGCCGCACCTTACGCCGCTGAAGATGCCGACATCACTTTGCGTCTGCACAACAAGCTTTGGCCACAATTAAGCAACGAGAGCGCGTTAAAATCCGTATTTGAAGATATCGAACTGCCATTATTAAAAGTTTTATCCAATATTGAGCGTAATGGCGCTTATGTTGACTGTGAGCAATTACGCCAACAAAGCCTCGAGCATGGCCAAACCATGGCTCGACTAGAAGAAGAGGCTTACGAAGTCGCAGGCGAGAAGTTCAACCTCAGCTCGCCCAAACAGCTGGCGAATATTTTATTTGAAAAGCTCGCCATCCCGGTAATTAAAAAAACCCCAAAGGGCGCACCATCGACGGCTGAAGAAGTCTTGCAAGAACTCGCGCTGGATTACCCACTACCCAAACTACTGATGGAATACCGCTCACTATCAAAGCTTAAGTCTACCTACACCGACAAGCTTCCATTGGCCGTCAATGCCACAACGGGTCGTCTGCACACCTCTTACCATCAAGCGGTCACCGCAACAGGTAGGCTCTCTTCGAGCAACCCAAATCTACAGAATATCCCCATCAAAACCGAAGAAGGTCGCCGTATTCGCCAAGCCTTTGTCGCGCCCAAAGGGTATAAAATACTCGCAGCCGATTACTCACAAATCGAATTACGTATTATGGCTCACCTCTCAGGTGACGAAGGCCTCCAGAAGGCGTTCTCTGAAGGCATGGATATTCATAAAGCCACCGCCGCAGAAGTCTTTGATACCGACCTCGACAGCGTCAGCATTGAACAACGACGCAGCGCCAAAGCCATTAACTTTGGCTTAATTTATGGCATGTCAGCCTTCGGCTTAGCCAAGCAACTGCATATTGGGCGTAACGATGCCCAGCGCTACATCAACACCTACTTTGAGCGCTACCCGGGTGTTGCCGCCTATATGGACGACATTCGCGCCCAAGCCTCCCAACAAGGTTACGTMRAGACACTAAAAGGTCGTCGCCTCTACTTRCCCGAGATCAATGCAAAAAACGGTATGCGCCGACAAGCCGCTGAACGCACCGCGATCAACGCGCCAATGCAGGGCACCGCTGCTGATATTATTAAGATTGCAATGATCTCAGTAGATGACTGGTTAAACAAAAGTAGTTACGATGCTAAGATTATTATGCAGGTTCACGATGAATTAGTGCTCGAAGTCGCCGAAGATCAACTCGAAGAGGTACAATCTACGCTGTGCGCATTGATGTCTGATGCTGTCGAGTTATCCGTACCATTGGTAGTTGAAGCAGGAATCGGTGATAATTGGGACGAAGCGCATTAAAATCTAACGACGACTTAGTACATAATGTCGTCACCTGAAAAGTTAACGAATGATTGAGGCAAATATCTCAGTATGGATAGCCCAYCTAAAGCACGGCTACAAATATTCTCCTCTGAGATAGAAAAGCGCTTGCGCGCTGCCGAAGCGGATCTGAAGCAATTAAAGCAGATCCGCGAGTCCTGCTATCAGATTGTCAACCGCAGCGTGCCCGGCACCTGCTCCGACAAACAACACGGAAGGTCAGAGGAAGAGGATGTTAACCCAAAGGAGCTGGAAAGCATTTTACGCGTCAGCATGACCTTAGAGCACGACATTCGCCACTACTTTGAACAGCTAAATTACTGGCAGCGATTAACCTTGAGTACCCATCAGGGTCTAATACTCGATACCGCTCAGCAGCATTTAAAATGCATGAATATTGTGAGTAAAAACATTGTGCTCGTCGCAAAAACACTCCAACAATGGATCGACCAGTCACACAGTGTTGTCAATGACCTACTTGCCCGCTTCAACCAAACAACCTAATTACACGCCATAAAACACGCCTATCTAATCACCCCCTTGCTACAGAATTAACATGTCATTAAATTTTAAAACCATCGAAGCTAAGTTCTCAAAAGTCCGCTCAAACACCGCATTTGAAATGTTTGTCATTGGCGTTATTATATTTTCAGCGCTTGTCGTTGGCGTAAAAACCTATGATATCTCACCCAACATAGCGCAAGCGATTCGCATTTTAGATTGGTTCATCACCACGATTTTTATCGTTGAATTAGTCGTACGGTTTTTAGGGGATCAGGATAAAAAACGTTTCTTCACACACGCCTGGAATATATTCGATACTTTAATCGTCCTGATTAGCATTGTCCCAATTGAAGATAGTGAAATGGCTTTTATCGGCCGTCTCATTCGTATATTTCGTGTTTTACGTATGATATCCATCATACCCGAGCTACGTATACTGCTCACATCGCTACTAAAAGCCCTGCCTCAGCTAGGCTATGTCATGTTACTGATGTTCATTATTTTTTATATCTATGCCGCCGTCGGTAGTACCTTATTTGCGAAGATAAACCCTACGCTATGGGGTGATATCGCCATTAGCTTACTCACACTATTTCGCGTCATGACCTTTGAGGATTGGACCGATGTGATGTACGAGACGCAAGCCGTTTACCCGCTGAGCTGGATATTTTATTTAACCTTCATCTTTTTTACCGCATTTGCCTTTCTCAACATGGTCATCGGTATTGTCGTTAACGTCATGGAAAAAGAGCAGCAAGCAGCCCTCGCGGAAGAACACAAAGCCGAAGCCGAAAACGAGCAGGAAAAGATGCGGCAGCTAAGAGCCGACATAGCGGAAATTAAAGCGATTTTACTAGCGAAAAATCAAGACCCAAAAACTTAGTCTAGCGCTTGCGAATGAGCGGCACCATTTCTTTCCACAGATCAACATACGCCCTATTCGCCGGGCGACTTCGCGCATACACATCCACCGGTGCCCGGTATTCCCCCATATTCTCAACATCGATTGAGAAAGGGATAAACGCTTTCATAAAGCTTTTATAGCGACTGCGCATGGTATCCATCGTACGATGATGCAAGTTCTTTTGCCCCTGCACCATTGAGAAAAACGGCACCAGCTTCTTCTTAGAGTAATCATGCTGATCAAAAAAATTATTCAACTGGTCGTAAGTTCGCTCGGATAAAGTCGTCGGGATTACCGGCACAAAAATCGTATTCGAAGCAGTAAAAACCGACTCAGATAAGGCACTAATTGTCGGAGGGCAGTCAAGAATAATCAGTTTGTACTCATTACTTAAACCACGTAGTATTTTCTTCAAGCGTGTTTTACGCTTACTCAGCGTCGATAAAAGCGTATCAAAATTTCTAAAACTTAAGTGCGCTGGTATCACATCCAAGTTTTCATAATCACTGGCCCTAACTTGATCAAGCAAGTGCTTATAAGCATCAAAAAAGCGCTTATCCCAGCTTTTATTTTTCGCTTTTACTCTGAAGTAAAAAGAAGACGCGCCTTGGGCATCCAAGTCAATCAACAAGGTTTTAATCCCTGATTTTGCGGCCCAATAAGCAATATTAACAGCGGTTGCAGTCTTACCTACGCCACCTTTCATGCTATAACACGCGATCACTTTCATACTTACTTAACCTTCTTCTTTCTGTTTTTGTTGTTGTTTTTCTTTTTTAGAGGCGGTTAGGGCAACACCGGTATCAGCTTTGCTGGAAACCGTAAATAAGACCTCAAATTCTGCACTAATATCGTCCGTGGCAAATACTGCCAACACAGATTCAACTTGGCGACGCGCCATTAACTGTTTTTGATGCAACACACCAATTAGCGCGTTCACCGCAGCAACAAGCTCAACACTGCGATTTGTACCTTCCGTGTAGTTTTGTAAAAATTCTTTTTGCACAGAATAATCGTTAAACAAACCCAAAATGTTTTGCAGGCCTTTAAGCTGCTTAATCAAGCCTGCCAGCGGCTTTTGCTCAAACAACTCGGCAAAGATCTGCATCAGATAACGTAACTTTTTACAATCAATCCGCACCTCGTGCACATCGTCATCCGGTGTATCTTCGACGATTAGCCCACCTAAACGGCAAATACGCTGATATCGCTTTAAAATACAGCCGCTCGCCAGCGTAAGGGCTGATTTTTTAGCCGCCTTTGAAGCCAAGTCAGCATCGCGTTCAAGCTCATCACTCACAGCTTTTGTCTTCTGCTCAAAAGCCTCAGAACTCATCGTCTGAACAACTTTGCGCCATGCCCGCTTACGCTCTAGCCCCATAATTTTAAACAGCTCGCTTAAGCCTCTATCGTAATTACTTGGTAGTAAATCGCGGTAATCTTGCTCAGTCAGCAGAAAAACATCGAGATCTCGCAACTGACTGGTGGCACCAGCAAGTTGCGCAAGCTCGGTTTTTAAAAACAGATGGGCATCTGCCGTAATTGCCTGCTTCGTTAAGTTTATCAATGAACGCACAGTACGAATATATACACGATAATCATGCAAAAATTCAGTATCGATATCCCCAATCACCCCTTCGACTTGCGCATTTGCGCGCGTAAACATCACCGCGCCCATTTTACGGATGGCGACTTCAGAGGCCTCTCCCGCGGCTATGCCGTAACGCATAGGCGGCAGAGGCTTAACTTGAATTGAGGGCTGAGTAAACACCCTGCGCAGACTAGGTTTTTGCGTCTCAGGTTTAACATCAAGGGTATCAAACCAGCGCTGTAATTTTTGAACAACTGCTTTGAATTCTTTTTGATACCCTCGTAAGGGCGTCACCGTAATTAAGCTACTGGGCATTAAACTACAGGACATTTGCCCATCTTCTTTTTGGGGCGCAAGACGGTGTTCTAAAACCGAGATACGCACGACGGTTTTGTCATCGCGATTAAGCACTTGGTAGCGCTTATGCACCACCATCCGCTGAGCTTTTTCAGTCAGCGCACGTAGCTTGACCCGCTCCTTCAGAGCATCCCGTAACTGACCTTGAGGGAAATCCCAGTAAAAGCGCGCTTTTGCACCGGGCTCGCAACAGTCAAGCTCAGGCTCTTCGTCACCGATATGTAAACGACACCCCCCCTCCTGATCTCGCAACAAGGCAGCGCCTGAATGCCATATCGCCCAGTCGTGATCATCCAGCAAGGTATAGGTTTTTTCCGGCTCAACATGTGCAATCAGCTGAAAACGAGGGGCTAATAATGAGGTGATTTTATCGTCTGTCACGGAGTCATCAAAACTCCAATGGATTTCATCTAGATCAATCATTTGCAGCGTGTTACCGACTTAGGTGATAGCCACACCTCACAAGGCCTCAACAAGAACCAAGAACCGTGACCGAAAACTACGCCGCACCTGTAAACACTTTGCGCAAAATGCTAAGCGTGAAAGTTTATTATAGATAAAGAACATATTAATAAAAAGGCGTGATTAGCTGGCGGCACTAGCCTGGGGCAGCTCGTATGCTCATTATCCAGACATTGCCAGACCCTATACTCGCCCCTACAAATCCCCCCAAGCCTAATTTACCCCTTCTTAATACGACTTGTACGCACAAAAACCCCGCTTTGCTCGCCACCACGGTGGTAGTTAGCTATAGGCTGTTATAGACTACCCGTTTAATACCGCCCCGCGCTTGCAGTGCAAGCCTATTTGGGCACATCAGACCGCCCGTTTTAACGCGCGCCCCTGCTTCTAAGCGTTAACCCCTGTATCTAAGCGTTAACCTAAGTACTAGTATCAGATTAAGTGTGAGTTTATGAACATCAAAGAATATATGACCAGCGTTGGTCAAAATGCCCGCAAAGCATCCCGACTAATGATGGCCTGCAGCTCAGGCCAAAAGAACGACGCCTTACATGCCATTGCCAGCGCACTAGACGCAGCTCGCGAAGCGCTCGCTACGGCCAATGCTAAAGACCTCGAAGCCGGCAAAGCCAATGGTCTTGCCCCAGCCTTGCTCGATCGCCTCGAACTCACACCGGCCGGCATTGACAGCATGATCGAAGGCCTAAAACAAGTCACCGCTCTTCCCGACCCCTGCGGTGAAATTACCGACATGGCCTATCGTCCATCCGGCATCCAAGTCGGCAAACAACGCACCGCCTTAGGCGTCGTCGGTATTATTTATGAATCACGCCCTAACGTTACCATCGATGCCGCAAGCCTCTGCCTAAAATCCGGTAACGCCACGATTTTACGCGGCGGAAGTGAAGCCATTCACTCCAACCAAGCCATTGCTAAATGCATTCAGCAAGGCCTAGAGCAATCCGACCTACCGGCTGATGCAGTACAAGTGATCAACACCACTGACCGCGCTGCGGTGGGCGAGTTGATCACTATGAGTGAATATGTCGACGTTATCGTGCCACGCGGCGGCAAGAGTTTAATCGAGCGGATATCTAACGATGCGACCGTCAGCGTCATCAAGCACCTTGACGGCATCTGCCATGTTTACATTGACGGCACCGCCGACCTTGATAAAGCCCTGCGCATTGCCGTTAACAGCAAAACCCATCGCTATGGCGTATGTAACGCCATGGAGACTTTGCTTGTTGCTGAGTCCGTCGCGGCGGATATTTTGCCTAAACTCGCAGAAGCCTACGGTGAAAAAGGCGTTGAACTACGCGTTTGTGAAAAGACACTGAAAATCCTGCCAGACTGCGTAACTGCAACTGAAGAAGATTGGAACACCGAATATTTAGCGCCGATATTATCAATCAAAACAGTGGCCGATATTGACGAAGCGATCGTTCATATCAGCGAATACAGCTCCGGGCACACCGAAAGTATCGTGACCGAGAACTACACCTTAGGCCGTCGCTTCATTACCGAAGTAGACTCCAGCTCAGTCATGATTAATACCTCGACGCGTTTTGCCGACGGCTTTCAATATGGCCTTGGCGCTGAGATTGGAATTTCCACCGACAAACTTCACGCCCGAGGCCCTGTTGGCTTAGAGGGTTTAACCTCACAAAAATGGGTAGTGTTCGGCGACGGCCACATCTTGACGTAATTGCGCATCCGTGAGCCCAACCGTTAATCAAGCTACACGCCCTCAGAGTATTGGGATACTTGGGGGCAGTTTCGATCCTGTGCACAAGGGGCATATAGGTATCGCGAAAGCCGCCATCAAGCAATTAAAGCTCGACCAGCTACGCTTTCTCCCCTGCCATATACCACCGCACAAAACGCAACTGAAAAGCACATCCGCACAGCGTATTGCGATGTTAGAACTGGCAATCGGCCGTAAGCCTTACATGCACATTGATACCAGGGAGATGCGCCGAACAGAGCCCTCTTACACACTGAAAACGCTGCAAAGTTTTCGGCAAGAATTCGGCTCCGCCTGCCAATTAAACTTTATAATGGGCTGGGACTCTTGGCAGAGCTTTCACACTTGGTACCACTGGCAATCATTTTTGCCGCTGGCAAATTTGGTGATTATTAACCGCCCGGGCTATAGTCAAGCGGTAGGCGATGACCAGCAGCAACTCCAACAGCAATGGTTAATCCCAGCAGAGCAATTAGTGGATTTCAGCTCTGGGCGAGTATGCTATTTACATGCACCCGAGCAGAATATTTCCTCCAGTGAAATACGCCAATGTGTAGGTGCCCGGCAAGCGCCAAACAAAGCAAGCGGTGATTTAACCGAGAATTTAATCGACAACCTAGTCGACAATCTAGTCGGTATAGATATCGCCAAATTTATAGAAAACGCCGGTTTATACCGGTAACAACAATCGAACATTTAACCCGAACATTTAATCTAAATACCAAAATCAGTTGAGCAATAAAATAATGGCAGCAAACTTACAAGACCTCATTCAACAAGCACTTGAAGACTTAAAAGGGCAAGACATCAAAGTAATAGACGTCACAGAACTCAGCGACGTTATGGACACTCTGGTCATTGTCACCGGCACCTCCAACCGTCACGTAAAATCCCTTGCAAACAACGTGCTTGAAGACGGTAAGCGTCAGGATATACGCCCAATCGGTGTGGAAGGTATGGACGCTGGCGAATGGGTATTAGTTGATTACGGCGATACCGTTGTACACGTCATGCTAGCCGCAACACGCGAGTTCTACGCCCTAGAAAAACTATGGTCAATGGAACCCTCATCGCGCAGCAGTCAACCTGAATAAAACCAAGCCCTATAGAACAAGCCAAGAAAACTATGACGACAACTAACGGCACAACAACCAGCCGCCTGACTCTGGCTGGGTGCACACTTTGAAAGTCTCCCTCATCGCCGTCGGCACCAAAATGCCTGCATGGGTGCAGCAAGGCTACGCGGAATACGAAAAACGGCTGCCCAAAGAATTAAAACCGCATTTGCTTGAACTTCAGCTCGCAAACCGTTCTAAAACTACCAATGTGGCAAAAACCAAAGCCCAGGAAGGCGCAGACATCATCGCAGCCCTCCCCAAAGGCGGGCAAGTTGTCGCATTAGATGTTTGTGGTAAATCGATCAGTACCGAGTCACTTGCCAGCAAACTTGAACAGTGGCAAATGAACACCAAGCACCTGAGCTTTTTGATTGGAGGCCCCGATGGCCTCTCGGCAGAATGCCTCAGCAGAGCCGATGAGAAATGGTCCTTATCCGCATTGACCATGCCTCATCCCCTCGTGCGTATTGTTTTGATTGAACAGCTCTACCGAGCCTGGACTATTTTGCAAAATCACCCTTATCACAAATAGCGACGCATATGAATTGGGCTGGCGCAGATCATCACCGATTTAAAGATCACGCATCAGAGGCAAATGCCTTTGTTCGCCGTGTCATCATCGCCGCCTTGTTCGCATTAATACTATTTTCAGTGTTAATAGCACGCTTTTACAGCTTACAAATTCTCAACCACCAAACCTACGTCACCAGATCAGATAATAACCGCATCCAAGTACGCCCAGTGCCGCCTAATCGCGGGCTCATCTATGATCGCCATGGCAAGTTACTCGCCGACAACCGCCCAAGTTTTACCTTATTCCTCGTGCGTGAGCATGTTAAAGACCTTGATAGCACGATAAAAACCCTGTCCGCCTTAGTTGCTATCGAACAATCCGACATCGATAATTTCTACAAATTACTCAAACAAAGACGCCGCCCTTTTGAAGCCGTACCCTTACGTTACCGCTTAAACGAGCGAGACATTGCCAAAATCGCGGTCGATAAATACGCCTTAAAAGGCGTCAAAATCGCCGCCGAATTAATTCGCTCCTACCCCGAAGGGGACTTATTTGCCCACACCGTCGGTTACGTCAACAGCATTAATGAACGTGAAGTCAAAAATTTTGACGAAGAAACCTACAAGCGCTACAGAGGCACTCATAGTATTGGTAAAATCGGCCTAGAAAAATACTACGAGTCCACCTTGCTCGGTGACGTTGGCCATGAGTACATCGAGATCAACGCCCACGGCACCGTGCAACGGATCATCGAAGAATCCACTCCGATTGCCGGAGCCGACCTACACCTGTTTATCGATATCGAGATTCAGCGCGCCGCCGCCAAAGCCCTCGAAGGCCACCGTGGCGCCTTAGTCGCGATTGAAGTCGCCACTGGCGGTATTCTCGCCATGGTCAGCGCGCCAAGCTATGACCCGAATTTATTCGTCACCGGTATCAGTCATCGCAACTACGGGGCACTCAATAAGTCAAAAGACTTACCTCTGCTTAACCGTACCATTCAGGGGCAATACCCCCCAGGCTCCACCATCAAACCCCTGCATGGCCTTGGTGGCCTGCAACACAAAATCATTACCGAGCTCACCTCCGTGCGAGACCCCGGTTTTTATCAGCTGGAAAATGACGAGCGCAAATACCGCGACTGGAAGCCCGGCGGCCACGGCCATCGCGTCAACCTACATAAAGCCATCACCCAGTCCTGTGATATCTTCTTTTATGACACGGCATTTCGAATGGGCGTCGATCGTATGCACGCCTTTGGTCTAAATTTTGGCCTTGGCAGCAAAACCCGCTTAGATATCCCCAGTGAGCGCAGCGGTATTTGGCCCTCCCGCCAGTGGAAGCGACAAACACGCGGCCAAGGCTGGTACCCAGGCAATAGCCTTAACATGGGCATCGGTCAGGGCGATGTGTTAACAACACCCTTGCAGCTCGCAGTAATGGCAAGCACCATCGCCTCCAAAGGCAAGTTACTACGCCCGCGTTTAGTCAAAAGCATCGGCGGTGTCGACACCCCAATTGAACTCGTCAGTGAGCTCGACCTGCCCGATAAATACTGGCAATTAGTGCACACCGCGATGCGCGACGTCGTGCACTCAGCCAAAGGCACCGCCTACTACAATTTTGGCCGCAAACTAAAAAACTACACCGTCGCCGGTAAAACCGGGACAGCACAAGTGGTTAGCATCGCCCAGGACGCTAAATACGACGGCAGCAGCCTCTCCGAGCGCAATCGCGATCACGTCTTGTTCATCGCTTTTAGCAGTGCTGAAGACCCCAAAATTGCCATCGCCGTCATTGTTGAAAACGGCGAAAAATCAGGGAAAACCACCATGCCTGTCGCCAGAGCCGTGTTTGATGCTCATCACAAACAGCAAGCAAAAATCGCCCTGCAACTAAAACTCATGCAGCAAAACGTGCCGCCATTAAAGCCCAGCCCCTCGTCCCAAGCCACCTCCCAAGCCACCAAAGAGCAGACGCCGCTATGAGCCTTAATGCGCAAGATTTTTTACGCCGCCTGCCCGGCTCCGCTCACCATTTCAAGAAGTCGCGTGGTTTCTGGCAGCGAATACACATCGACCCCTTTATGCTGCTGCTGCTCTTACTACTCACCGCTTATGGCCTGCTAGTACTCTACAGCGGCAGTGGTGAGAGTGAGCGCATGATCAAGCGCCAGTTGGTCTTTTACGTCATTGCCTACTGCACCATGTTCGCCGTCGCTCAGGTCAACCTACAGTTTTTAAAACGAGGTGCCTTTTGGTTTTACATCTTTGGCATCATCATGTTAGTACTGGTGTATGTCATCGGCGTCGGGGCGAAAGGCGCGCAGCGTTGGATCAGCTTAGGGTTTTTCCGCTTTCAGCCCTCCGAATTACTCAAAATTGCCGTCCCGATTATGGTCGCCTCGTACTTTTCCGCCCGATTATTACCGCCAAGTTTTAAACATACCGCCTGGTGTGTCGCGATTATTTTGATTCCAACCGTACTGATTTTAAAACAGCCCGATCTCGGCACCTCACTGCTAATTGCATCCTCAGGTTTTATCGTCTTATTTCTCGCCGGATTACGCTGGCGCTATATGTGGGGCAGCGTGGCGGTGGTAACCGCGAGCCTTTGGCCGATGTGGCAGTTTGTAATGAAAGATTACCAAAAACAACGCGTGCTCACCCTGCTCAACCCAGAAGCCGACAAGCTCGGTTCCGGTTGGAATATCACCCAATCTAAAACTGCCATTGGCTCCGGCGGCATGGACGGTAAAGGCTGGCTGGGTGGCACCCAATCCCAACTCGACTTTTTACCCGAGAGCCACACCGACTTTATTATTGCGGTTTTAGCCGAAGAGTTTGGCTTTGTCGGCGTCATTTGTCTGATAGCCATCTATATTTTAATTATCGGTAGAGGCCTAGTTATCGCGGCTCWAGCAAAAAATACCTTTAATCGCTTATTAGCGGGGAGTRTAACCCTCACTTTTTTTGTCTACATCTTTGTCAATATCGGTATGGTCACAGGTTTACTGCCTGTCGTCGGTGTTCCCCTGCCTTTAGTAAGCTTGGGCGGCACGTCTCTGGTTAGCTTGTTAACCGGCTTCGGCATTATTATGGCAATCGCCACTGAAAAGAAAAAAGTCGGCAGCTAAGCCCTCGTTCACCATGCCAGATACTTAAACCACATTTATAAGCAAGCAGGAAGGTTATGTCGTTAAATACGCTCAATACCATCGCTACTCTCAATTCGGTCATTACTTTTAATACAACCACTAAGCTGCGCAGCATCTTCAGTCCTCGCGCCCTTAGTCGTTACATCGCCGCCAGCGGCGCCGCCTGTCTTCTCACTTTCAGCTCATTGAGCTGGAGTGACTACAGCCAACACGCCTTAGCGGAAGACTTTGTCAAAACCATGGTAGAAGAACACCAGTTCGATGCCGAAAAAGTGCGCGGCTTACTGAGCGAGGCCACTAAAAAACAATCCATTCTCGACGCAATGTCCCGCCCAGCGGAAAAAACCAAAGCTTGGCACGAGTACCGTAAAATATTTTTAGGCAAAACCCGCATAGATCAAGGCGTCGAGTTTTGGCAAAAAAACCAACAACAACTGAGCAATGCCAGTGCAAAATATGGCGTGCCTGAGTCTATTATCGTCTCCATTATTGGGGTTGAAACACGCTACGGTCGCCACGCAGGCAAATACCGCGTCATCGATGCCTTGAGTACCTTAGCTTTTGATTACCCCAAGCGTGCGAAATTTTTTCGCAAAGAACTTGTCCAATTTCTACTATTAACCCAGGAACAAAAAATTGACCCGCTGGACTTAAAAGGCTCCTACGCCGGTGCGATGGGTTACGGGCAGTTTATGCCAAGCAGTTACCGCGCCTACGCAGTCGATTTTGATGGCGATGAAAAAGCCGATATTTGGAAAAACGAGACCGACGTCATCGGCAGTGTTGCCAATTATTTTAAACGCCACCACTGGAAAGCCGGTCAACCTGTCGTTGAGCGTGCACGAATTTCAAAAACCTATACCAAATCAATGCTCAACAGCCGAAGCAAACCTAAGTCAACGCTTAGCGAGTTAAACAGCAACGGCTACCAACTGGTGAACGCCGAGAATACCGAGAAATACGCCGCCAGCAAAGCCATCCCCCTAAGTTACCAAGGCGTGCACGGCACCGAGTTTTGGATCGGCTTTAATAACTTTTACGTGATCACCCGCTACAACCGCAGCCACATGTATGCACTTGCGGTATGGCAGTTAAGTGAGGAAATTGCTCAGAGCTATCAAAAAACTTCCAAGGCAGAACAAACAACCTCCGCGCAATCGCCAGCACCGTTAATAAAATAAACAAGGACAGGTAAACAGACAACTAATGCTTCAACAACTACGGCTCCAAAAACGAAAGCATCAACAAACCACAATGCGAGCAGCACAAACCCTGCCTCGCATTGCGCGTATCAGCTGCACAGCCCTTTTAGGCCTCACCTTATTTGCCTGCGACACCTTCATGGGTAAATCCGAGCCAGTCGTGCGCGACAGTGGTCCCGCCACCCCCGTTGGCGTCGCACACATCCCCGATGCCGTACCCAAAGTTGAGTTGCGCACCATTGCCGGAAACAAAAACCCCTACAAAGTTTTAGGCAAAACCTATCGCCTCATCGAGTCGCCCGAACACTACCGCGAGCGCGGCGTTGCCTCCTGGTACGGCCAAAAATTCCACGGTCGCCGCACCTCCAATAGCGAAATTTACAATATGTACGGCATGACCGCCGCCCATAAAACCCTTCCCATCCCCAGCTACGTACGCGTCACCAATGAAGATAATCAGCGCAGCATCATTGTACGCGTCAATGATCGCGGCCCTTTTCACGGCGGACGCATTATTGATTTAACCTACAGCGGAGCCAAGAAACTCGGCTTCGAAAAAACCGGTACCGCCAACGTTTTAGTCGAATACATCGACCCTAAAACCTACAACCAGAACACCCCAGTCGCCAGTCGCCAAGCCAGCGCCTCGCCTAGCACTTCACCGCGCACTTCAGCAAATGCGGCCTATGACAATGCACCCGCCGCGCCCACGCCAAAACACTCAGACGGCTACCAGTTACCCAAAAACACCTTTTTGCAAGTCGGCGCCTTCAGCCAGCAATCCGGTGCCAAACAAATGCAAACACAGTTAAACAGCATCACCTCATTTCCCGTTACCATTATTGCCCCCGTCAATGTCAGTGCAAATACACCGCGCACACAGCAGCTTTACCGCGTCCAAGTCGGGCCATTTGACGATGGTTTACAAATGATGAAATTGCGACAAAAACTCAGTGACGCCAAGTTTCCAAACCCTCACGTGGTTTACCAATAACATGCCTATTCCCCCCTGCTTAGGCATTCGGGTTTTAGCCGTAAACCTGTTACAATCCTGCTCCCTTGCTATCAGCTCTGAGTGCCTATTACTCAAGCGGTATCATCTGTAGCGATGCTCAAACTGAGCCGTCCAAAAGGTCAAATTGCCACTATGCTTTCTTTACGTTTACTGTCTTTACTATTACAGTCTCTACGCACGTTTTCTGTTTGTTCAAGTGCTTCACCTAAGCTTTTAGTAAAACGCGCACTAATGGCGATGTATTTAGGCTTAGGCCTTGGCGCATTTAGCACTCAGGCCTACGCTGCCAAAGTGATTATCCCCGCCCCACCCGAGCTTTCTGCGAAAGCCTATTTATTAATTGATGCCACCACCGGCAAAGTATTGGTCGAGCACAACGCCGACAAACAATTACCCCCCGCAAGCTTGACCAAGATGATGACCAGCTACATCGTCTCTGAAGAGATTCACGCGGGTCGCTTAACTGAAAATGACCTCGTCAAAATTAGCGATGACGCTTGGCGACGCGGTGGTTCAAAAAGCGGCAGCTCCACCATGTTTTTGGAGCCACGCTCGGAAGTAACAGTGATTGACCTGTTACGCGGCGTGATTATCCAATCCGGAAACGACGCTTCCATCGCCCTGGCTCAACACATCGCCGGCAATGAAGATGCCTTTGCCGATGTCATGAATCAGCAAGCCCAACTGCTCGGCATGACTAACTCTAAATTTATGAATGCCACCGGCTGGCCAGCGGATTATCATAGAACCACCGCTCGCGATCTCTCTTTGCTCGCTAAATCGTTGATTAACGATCACCCAGAGCATTATTCGATTTACTCCGAGAAGTATTTTAAATACAACGGTATTAACCAAGCCAACCGCAACAAGCTTTTATTTACCGACAAATTCGTCGATGGCCTCAAAACCGGTCACACCAAAGAGGCGGGTTACGGCTTAGTCTCCTCCTCGAAGCGTGACGAGATGCGCCTTATCTCCGTGGTACTCGGCACAAATTCTACCAAGCAGCGCGCCAGAGAGTCACAGCGCCTGATTGCTTACGGCTTTCGTTACTTCACCACTAAATCCTTATTCTCGATCGGCAAAGTCATCAGCACCGAACGCGTTTGGGCTGGGGAGGCAGAGCAGATTACCTTAGGGGTTAAAAATTCCATCATCGCCACCATCCCCAAAGGCAGCGACAGCAATATTGACAGTAAAGGCAGCAGCCTAAAAGCGCAAACTCATGTCGATACCGTCATTAAAGCCCCAATCGTTAAAGGCCAAGTATTAGGTAAACTCGTCATCACCCTAGATGGTGAAGTCCTCGCTGAGGAAGAACTTGTCGCCCTCAACGATATAGCCCAAGCCGGTTTTTTCTCCCGCATGTGGGATGAAGTGATGTTAATGATCAGCGGGCCAGAAGCGTAAGCCTTAGGAAACTCCAAAAAATGTCAGAACAAACACCCCCTAAAATTGAATTCCCTTGCCCGGATTACCTGATTAAATCCATGGGCGTGGCGACCGACGATTACAAGCAAGCCGTGCTCGCTGTTATGGACAAGCACGCCCCCGGTTACGACCTAGACAAAGTCACCGTTAAGCCAAGCCGTAATGGCCGCTTTATCTCGGTGACGGTATTTATCGTCGCCACCGGTTTGCCCCAGCTTCAAGCCATTTTTGATGATTTAAAGAAGCATCCATCCACAAAAATGGTTTTGTAGGTTAATCACCACTCGTGTCCACCCGCCCAGAAGACAAACCCATACGCCCCCTTTATGCTGAGTATTTAGGCCTAGCCGATTACGTCGAGACACTGGAGCGTATGCGCCGCTATACCGACGAGCGCGACGCCGACAGCCCAGACAAGCTTTGGCTCTTAGAGCATCCGCCGATATTTACCCAAGGCCAAGCAGGCAAGGCTGAGCACTTACTCGCCCCCGGTGACATCCCCGTGGTCAAAACCGATCGCGGCGGCCAAGTCACTTACCACGGCCCCGGCCAACTCGTGGCTTACCCCATGCTTAGCCTCAAGCGCTTAGGTTTAAACGTCCGTGGTATGGTTAGCGTGTTAGAAGACAGCGTCGTCGCCTTATTAAAAGCCTACGACATAGACGCCGCCGCGCGTCCAGATGCTCCCGGCGTTTACGTTGACGCTAAAAAAGTCGCCTCTTTAGGCCTGCGTATACGTAGAGCTTGCACCTTTCATGGTGTGGCGATTAACATCAACATCGATTTAACGCCCTTTAAGCGCATCAACCCCTGCGGCTATGCCGATTTGGAGATGACGCGCTTGAGCGATTTATACCAAGGCGCCCAGACACTTGCATTGCCAGAGATAGCCGTGCAGTATGCGCATATCCTCGCATCACAGCTCGATATGCAGCTAGAACTTGCCGCCCTTCCAGCACCTGAATTAACAGCTAGAAACCCGTAAACATGACCGACGAAACCAGTACAACAGAAGCGACTCCAGTATCTCGATCTGATAACAACTTAGCCGTTGATGTCACGCCAGCCATAGCCCCGGTAAAACGCACACGCCGTATTAAGCAAGGTGAAAAGCTCCGGGATGCCGACAAGGTCGAGCGTATTCCAGTCAAAGTCATCGCCACGGATGAAGTCTTACGTAAACCGGATTGGATTCGTGTTCGCTTGAGCGCCTCGCCAGAGGTGTCGCGCATTAAGAAGCTGTTGCGTAAAAACAATTTATCGACGGTCTGTGAAGAAGCCAACTGCCCAAATTTGTCTGAATGTTTTAGCGGTGGCACTGCGACGTTTATGATCATGGGCGAAATCTGTACCCGTCGCTGCCCTTTCTGCGACGTTGGCCACGGCAAGCCTAACCCTCTTGATGAGAAAGAGCCGCTTAAACTGGCGGAAGCCATTGCGGATATGGGGCTTAAGTACGTAGTAATCACCTCAGTCGATCGTGATGACTTGCGTGACGGTGGCGCTAAGCACTTTGCTGAGTGTATTAGTGAGTCCAAGCGTTTATCGCCGAACTTACAAGTGGAGGTACTAACGCCTGACTTCCGTGGTCGTATGGACATTGCTTTGGATATTCTAACCGAGACGCCTCCGGATGTGTTTAACCACAATTTGGAAACCGTGCCGCGTCTTTATCGTCAAGCCCGCCCAGGTGCTAATTATAAGTGGTCGCTTGAGTTGTTACGCAAGTACAAAGAGCGTCGCCCTGAGGTCTTAACTAAGTCTGGTTTGATGGTGGGTTTAGGTGAGACGAAAGAGGAGATTTTTGAGGTCTTGAAGGATATGCGTGAGCATAATATTGATATGTTGACCATTGGGCAGTATTT
>NVXL01000162.1 GCA_002746115.1 Alteromonadaceae bacterium | reverse complement strand
CGGGGCAGCTTCGTCGAGTTCGATAATATCGCCGCTCACCGATATCACTGTGCGCATCGAGTTGAACATACCGAAATCTGCGCTTTCCGCAATCACTCGTAAACGATCAAAAGGCTCCAGTGTTAGGGTATCACCGCCGACGGCGTGCAGCTGTAGTCGGCTGTAATTGTCACTTTGCACCGTCGCCGGGTAATAGGATTTCCAGTCTAATAATTGCCCGGGCGTGCGACTCTCGTAGGGACCTATGTCCACTGTGCTGCCGTCTTCCCAGCTCAGCGGCGCGGATAGAGTGATAACGCCATCAGTGATGGCGCCGACACGATTACGAACCACCGTTGCAATGCCTGAAGGGAGGAGCGGTATGACACCAGCAGATACCGTATTGCCAAAACCTTGGGGTTCTTGCACCAATAAACGCTCGATGTTGGCCAAAGCCCCCGCACCGGCAGGGTTGCTTAAGAGCACCTCTTTGCCGTCATTTTGCACCGTGCCTTCTTGACGGTCGTCGCAACAGAGGGTTTGAATGCCGCGATACATCATGTAGAAAAAACGACCGAGAATTTGAGGGAATAAACCGTAGGTGAGTGAGCCTGCMAGTTGGGTGAGGCCGCCAATGCTTAAGGTGGTAGWGAAGGCGTCAATGCTTTTACGATACCAGTCGGGAAAGCTGTTAATTGAGCGYAGGTAAATGGTGCCATTGCTAAAGTCACTGTGCGCTGTGATCCGAAAGCCGTCCTCACCGTCGGCGGGAGCTTTAAGCTTACTGGTATGGTTGTTTRCGCCTTGGGTGAACTGTACCTCTTGTTCAAGGGCAAAACCCCCGTCGCGGCCACCACTAAAGGTAATTTTCATGGCGCCTGGACCCGGGTCGGAGCTTGCGGGAATGCACAAGCTCGCCTCTTGATAGGCGCCAAAGTCCGGCTCTTCAATATCGGTGCCGAGTTCTAAGCCCAATTCCAGTGGCCATACCGGAAGCGCTGTCAAAAACATCGGCCCCCACCAGAGGTATTGCTCGGTGTGGCGCAGCTCATGTTCGACTAACATTTGGTGGCGATCATTTTCGCCGTGTTTGGTATTTTCGGGGTCCACCGGCACCTTGCCGTTACCCGAGCCTAGGGTCCCGGTTTGTGGGGTGCCGGTGTTAATGAGCGGCACGACCATGACAGCATTGGTACTGGGCGCGCTTAGAGTGCCGACATTGGGCATGAGGATTGATTGCTCTGTCTCGCGAGTGAAGGAGCCAAAAAACTGTCGGGTATTTCCGGGGATTTGTGCAAGGTCGAGGGGGCCTGTAAGGCTTGGCGTGCTAGTAAATTCCACTTCTAGGCGGGCAAAGCGCGATAACAGCACATCCGTTGCGCTGGTACTGTTAATCGCTATGGCGGGGCCACCAATTGGTGTTAACGACAATACTGTGCCGGAGAGGCTATCCACCCGAAAATTCTGTAATTGAGCACCTGCATCTTGCCAGTCAAGCTGGATAATGTCGTTGGCGGCAAGGATGGCAGTGGCGACGTTAACACCTGCGATTGTCGAGGGGGCGACATCGACCTGATTATTCGCGGGCACAGTGACATCATATTGATTGTTGGTGATGACACAGGGAAAGGTGCCAGTAGTGGTCACCACGCCAATATATGTGCCATTGGGGAAGTGATCTCGGTTCCAAACATCGGCCTCAATGACGCGGCTAAAACCTGCGCTACGTGCGGTGGTTCGGCCATTGATGGCTATTCTTGAGTTACCGGTGCCAGAGGCAATAACGGTGATTCTCCTTACCGTTACGGTGGTGCTAAGGGCAGGCAATGCAGGGTCGGAATTTAGCTCTAAGACTGTGCCCTCTGGGATAGCGGTAATACGATATTGGCCGACGATAGTACCGGCGTTGCGTATCTCGACGCATTCACCTTCTGAGAACACCGGCATATCCACGGTCACGGCGGTACCCGAGGTGTTGACGATAGGGGAGACGCGTACTTCTGTTGGGCTGATGACTTCGGAGTCAAAGGCGAAGCCTGTGGGCTGCATCGGCACAATTTCGAGATTAGTATCGAGAGTGCCTAGGTCAAAATTAATGAATATTTCTCGGGTAATACGCGCGCTTACCAGCAGCTCGGTAGCCGCTCCGGAGTCGATCATTACGGCTTGGTTTGGCGTTAGTGTGCCTGTTGGGCCTGTTGGGACTGTAGGATCTGGAATCATTTGATGGCTGGCAATCGCGCCACTTAAATCCATTGCGGTTTCTATTGGCGTGCCGGGGGCGGGCGTTGGGGTATTAAACTGATACACCTGCAAAGCCACGGCGCCCGTGACATTGCCTTGGGTGAGGCCGAGAATTAAACTTTCGCTTAAGATCAAATCCGTGCTTAGGGCACCGACCGGATGACGATCGACAGAAAAGCTGGTATTGGCGGGCAGTGGGGCGGAGGTACCCAATACCAGTGCGTGATGATCAAGGGCGGTGACGCTGCGTAGTTGCGTCACAACGGCACCGGCGGGACCATATTCAATACCGATATGATCACTCGCCGCAGGCACAACATTTAGGGCGGCGGGCGCATAGCTAAGCTGAGCCGTAGGTAGGGTATTGGCGCTGCCTAAGTCACTGCCACGCGTGGCGCTGTGCCAGTTGATTGTGGGGCCGCTAAGGCCGCTAAGGTCGCGGTCCACCGTGCGCACATTGCCTGCGCCGGAACTTACAATAAACACGGCTATGGTCAGGCTGCCATCCCTTAAGGTGGCAAAACTACCGACTGTGGGCGCGGGTCCGCTGGTAAAGTCGACCTCGGTGAGGGTGTTTATAGTGGCGTCATACGTGTTGGTGGTGTTTTCACTAATGGCGAAGATCGTCATTGGCGTGACTGGGGTGCCATTGAGGCCGGAATCAAGGGGAGCATCTAGGGTGACTTGGGTTTCAAAGGCGCTAATCTGTGCGCCAAAGTCATCCGTGCCGTCGTTTAAGCGCAGGGCATCATTGACTTGGTAGGCGTTAGTTGTGGTGCTGGCGTCCAGATAATTGATCGCTGGCATCGCGTTGTTTTGTAAATTCTCCGTCCAAGCCAAGGCTTGC
Source organism: Alteromonadaceae bacterium (assembly GCA_002746115.1). GTDB lineage: Bacteria > Pseudomonadota > Gammaproteobacteria > Pseudomonadales > Cellvibrionaceae. The sequence goes on along the minus strand of NVXL01000162.1, from coordinate 5,713 downwards.
AAGGGTCGGAGCGTAATACCTGTGGTGGTGGGCGAGGGGCCAGTAGCAAAGTTTGGTGTTGCGGCTAAACGCACGGTTTGCAGAGCGCCGTTGGGGATGGTAGTAAATACGGCGACGATATCTAGGGCGCTGGCACCGTCGGTGAGCAGTAGCAAATCCCCCCGATTTAGACTCAGCCCGGCAAGTGCAAGGCTCAAGGTTGAGCTGTTATCCAGTGTGCCGATACCGACCTGATTGCTTGCTGTTACTTCGGTAATGGTGGCCGTTTGCGGGCCATAAAGTTGCTCTACGGGCAGCCCGGTAAAAACGGTATCTCGCAACTGAAAATGCAGGCCGCCTTGGGGGAAGATAGGCACTTTTTGACCGGGCGCCACAGGCACAGCCTCGCCGCCTGCGCGGGTCCATTGTTCATTTGCGTTGGGTGTGGCGGTGCCGAAGTTTTGCTGACCGGCTAATAAAAAGGGCGAGCCATCGGTCGGTACGATACGCAACATTGAGGCGTATAACTGGGGGCTGTAATCGCCGAGGGGGTCGAACACGGTGACGAGGCGCTTGCTCTGAATATAATCGTGCTGTGACCAGATGATGTGCTGGGTGGTAAAGGCACCGCCGGGGGAGGGCGCAAAAAGGGACTGGCGTTGTACACCGCTAATATCTAGGCGTTCACTTTTCCAATGTTCACCCTTGGCCCAATCCTTCCAATTTCCGGTAAAAAAAGTGCCCCAAAAGTTCGCGGTGCCTTCTAGGCCAACCCAGGATAGGATGTTGTTGGGGAAGGCCCAGGTGAGGGTGCTGAGCATGTAATACCAAGCGATTTCGCCTGTTGGATCAAAAAAGGTAATGGGGTCGTATTGGCAGACGACGTAGGGGCCGGCTTTGGGGGTTTCGACGACTAGCTCGCCTTCGAAGCCTTGTTTGCGGCGCGGATCTTCTTTGCCGCCGTGCAAGGGGTCGGGTGCGTTGAAGGAGGCGGTTTGGAGGTCAATCACTCGGGAGCGGAACCAGACGTAGCCTTTGTACTGGGCGCCGCCGAATAGGCCTGGGTGGTCTGGGTGGGCGAGTAGGTTTTCGCCGTAGGCATCTCGGGGCACGATGATTTGTTGGCTGCGGGAGATGATGCGTACCGGGGTGCCGGTCATATCGAGGGAGTAAACGTAGCTTAAGGGCGAGCCGGGCTCGCCGTCTAAGCGGGCAATGCAGTTGTAGCCGTCCCATATGAAGATGGATTTTATGGTGCTCTTTTTGGTGTTTAAAGAGTTGGTGTTTAAAGCGTTTTTATTTAAATCGGTTTTATTTAAAGTATGTTTACTTAACGTGTTTTTACTTAACGTGTCAGTGGTAATGCAGCGTAGGCGACCGTCATCATCAAAATGATAATTTTCAGGCAGGCTTGGCATTTGTTTGCGCTGGTCATTGTCGTCGTAGTGAATGTTTTTACTGTAATGTGCTTGAGTCCAACGTATTGGSCGACCGTTTTTATCGCGKAATATTTGGCGCTCGCCAAAGGGGCCRKTTATTGTTTTGAGTTGKYTGGTTTGTTGGCTGTTTTCYTTAAAGCTATTTCCCTCAAATGAGTAGCCCCAGTCTTGCCCATGGCCTTTRCTGCGGGTCACCCGACCGTCGTCATCGCGGCTTATGTGCATGCCATCAACATTGGTGGGGAGGCGTTTAAAATCGGTTTTATAGTGCTCCTGCCAGCTATCGTAGGGGGTTTTTACGGCTTTGAGCATGCCTGAGGCGGTCATGGTGGTGCGGATGCTGACAAAGTCGTGATCAAACAGGAGTTGGCCGTGGCGCTTTTCAAGGTAACAGTGACCGCCGATGCTAATGCTCTGCAAGCAACCGCTTTCATCCCATTGGGTGATTTGCTCAAAGTCAGTACCGGGAATAATGTCGCGCATGCGAGAGGCTTGATTCTCAAGGGGAGCCCCAGCTTGCTCAGCTGTTGTTTGCTTAGCACTGGTTTGCTTTTTGTTTAACGCTGACGGCTTTAGGTTTAACGCTGATGGCTCTGAGTACATTTAAAATCACCCTGTGGAAACTTCAACGGATACGCTGACTTCGATACCGGAAAAATATTTAATGGATTCAAGCAGTGCTTTAAGATTGTCGATGACGGCAAGGCCTGCGGCGTCAACCGAGTCGCCAATGCGCGGCGGTAAGTCATTGACGGTACTGAGCAGGTCTTCAATATTAATGGCCCCAAGACGGGCGCCGACTTCATCTAAAGAGCCGTCGATACTGGCAAGGGCTGTGGCCGGGGACAGGGCTTCTAGTGAGGCGCTCAAGTCATCAAAGTGGCTGATATCGCCAAGCAGCTCACCGGGGTCTAAGGCGCGTATCTGAGCGGCAATCGCTTCAAGCACATCGTACATCTCCTCGGCAAATATGGCGGGGTCATAGGCGAGGATAATCTCGCGAATAGCGCCGTGGATTTCCCCGAGTTCTGCGGCCAAGCGGCGTGGGTTAAGTAAGGCCAACTCCTCCTGAACCACTTCAAATATCGACAGRAATTTTAAGCCTTGGGCAACGGGGCTAAATTGCTGAATTAAATCCATCAARCGATTAATCGCGGCCATCGCCGTCTCATCTAATAGCTCACTGAGYTGGGGTAATARRTTGATGATGGAAACGGCGAGCTTATCGAGTTCTTCGGCTAAGGGTTCCGGGTCTAATGCGGCTAAGAAGGCCTCAAGGTCGTCACCGATATTCGCGAGGGCGCAATTTTCTAGAATGCCTGCTAGGCGATCCATAAAAGCACCGCCGGAGCCGCCAGCGCTGCCGATAACTGTGGCGATGCTTTGACGTGTGGCGGCCAACTCTTGCTGTAAATCACGGCGCATGGCACCGGCGCTTAAACTGCCCAGAGCCATTGCTGAGCCTTGCAAATCAAACTCGATTTCACCGGCTTCTATCTCAGCGCTAAAGTTGGCTTGCAGAGCGAGCTGTGCTTGCATTTGTGCGGAGCTAAGGGGTTTTAGGATGGCCTCAACATTATTAAATAAGCGCCGCTCGACCAGCCATAAATCTTGTTGGACTTGGCGTAGCTGTAGGGCTAAACCACTGCACAAAGAGGCGATGGCTTCCATCACCTCGCCTGCGGGGCCGGCCTCTAGTTCGTTAACCGCCTCGCGCAATTTATTAGGAATGTGGCCGAGCAAGCGAATAATATCGCCGGGGCGAACTTCTGGGCCTTGGGTAGATGGTTGGGAGGATGGGGGCGGTCCGTTTTGAGGTGCTTGTTGATCGCCCTCGCTTTCGGGGGCGGCTTGCAAGGGCTGGCCGGTCAGCTCGCTTAAAGGCTGGGTAAGGGCTTGGCCAATGCCTTCAGCGGCGTCGTTAACGGTGTTGTTTAATTGGGCCAAGGCCTCGCTGGGGTCGGGCATTTCGAGTGCACTGAAGATGCCTTCGTAGGCTTCAATCACAGGCCGTAATACTCGCTTGGGGTGGGCGGCATCCACGGCTTGCAAGACGGCATCGTAAGGGCCGCGAATATCCGCAACAATGGGGCGAGGGTCGAGGCCTTCGACAAAATCGGCGGCTTCGTCAAAATAGTCGGTGACTTCTGATAACAAGTTGGCGGGGTCGAATTTGTTTAACTCGCTAAGTGCATTTTGAAATTCTGCTTCTAATGAATTAATCAGCTCGTCGGTGATTAAATTTTGGATGACCTTTTCGGCCTCTTGCAGGACCTCGTTAATTGGCGCCAAGACGGTATCAGGAATGCTTAAGCGACCTAGGGCGTCGTGAATCGGGGCGAGCACCTCGTTCAAGTCAATTTTATCCAGCTCGCGAATGACGCCTTCTACCATCGGGCGCATGGCGTCCGGTAATGGCATGATACCGAGAACGGTTTCAGCGGTAGTTTTTAACTCTTCAATCGCGGCAATAACGGCATCTCGTGCTTGTTCAATCCCCAATTGCTCAACGGTTTGCGTAATCCCGTCAATGGCTTGTTGAAATTCTTCTAATTTAACGACGACTTGATCGAGAATGGCTTGCGCGCTTGCGGCGGCGGTGTTCACGCCGGTGACGATATTTTGTAAATTGTTTTGAATTGTCGTTACCGTGTTGCCTATCGTGGTACCAATTTCGCCTAGCGAATCTTGAATTTCTGCGCCGAGGTTAAAATTATTAATCGCCGCTTCTAGCTCATCGAGAAAAATTCTGGCATCGCGAGCGGGGCCGTCGATGTTGGCATCGCGAATGGCTTTTTCGATATCGCGGAAAAACTGAGTTAATAAACCTCGGTAATAACGCAGGTTTAAATGGGCTAATTGACTGCGTAACCAGTTTTTTAAATCTTCCACGGATTTATCGATAGGCGCTTCGACATTCGCCCGCAATAAAGCCTCAGCTTGCACCACAATATCGTCAAGTATCGGTGTTAGATCGGGGAAGTCGGCGCCCTCTATCATGTTGCGCATGGCCTTGAATTGGTTTTCAAGGTTTTGCAAAAATTCCAAGGCTCCGGCGGGGTTTACCTGAAAGCTGTCTGCAAAGCTCTCTATAGTGGCAATATGCTGCTCGATATTTAAGGCGTTAATTTGGGCGCTGGTTTGCCTAAGTGCGGTGCGAATACTATTTAAGGTGGTATTACGAATATTGCTTAGCTGCTTAAGTTCTTGATTGACGGCAACGAGGTTTTTTGCCTCGGCGGCAATGCGCAAACGCGTCATACTGGCGAGCATACCGCTATTGATATTGGTATCAATGGTAATGTTGCTGGCACCGTCAATCATGGTGGTCAAACTTGAACGAATGGCGACTAAGTTGGATACGCTAAAGGGGATTAATAAATCGACGGCTTGCTCAGCAAAGGCTTGAGGGTCACTCGGGAAGCCTTCTTCCACTTGATCGATAATGCTTTTAACTTTGCCTGCGTCACCAAAACCTATTTTTGAAAAGTGCTTATTAAAATTGGCGGTGTGGTTGAGCACATCCCCCAGTTCACCCGCGCCGGGTATGCTGAACTTACTGGGGTCGCCACCGCCAATCATGGTAAATACTTGGGTGACAATTTGAGCGCCTTCGCGCACGATTTCAATAAACTCCGCTAAATCTAAGTCGCTGGTATCGAAGTTGCTGAGTAAGGGCTCGATGGCTGCGACCAGAGGTTCAAGCAGGGCTTGCGGGTCTTGCTGGGCATTTTTTAGGGCGCTGATGGTCTCGCCCAGTTCGGAAAGGGAGGCGGCAATACCTTCTCCTCCGATCAGTGCCTGCATGTCGTCCCCGGAAAGGGATGCGGATATCTCCACCCGCCCGTTAACTACGGTGGATAAATCGATGCCTTTGAGGTCGTCCAATAAGCTCATCTTGCGTACCGTAAAGTTAAGTCGGCAATATCCACCGTAAGGAATAAATTACTGGTGATTTCAGGGAGAAATTGTCGAAACTGTGCTTGGGGGAAACTGTGTTTTTGTGCGCTAAAGGGCAATTGATCGCCACGAGCTATGACTGTGTTGTTTGTACCGACTGGATTATTTAAGTGAATACTTTCGTCACCGGGATCATCATCGTAAATGGCGAGCCGAAGTAGAGGTTCTGGGTCTTGGTCTGAGGTGCTATCGTTATTGCCAGCCCAAAAAAACCGACCGATATTACAGCGTAAACGAATGCCCAGGGGCAGGTTAAGCGCTGGCTGCTGGTCGAGTTTGAACCAGTGCAGGGCAATGGCGGAGGGATTTGTTTGGGCGGTGTTTGCCGACAGTTT
>NVXL01000014.1 GCA_002746115.1 Alteromonadaceae bacterium | reverse complement strand
ATATTGTTACGTATGCAATCGCTCGACAGCGGAACAAGAATGCCGCCTTTGGGAACTCTAGTGGAGCATACAGCTGCTACCAACCTCATGAGCGAGTGGATTAGTAGTATGAGTGGTTGTAACTGATAGTTTTTTATAATAGCACTGTAGAAATAGATCAGTAAGAATAGTGCTTAACGAGCAATTGTCAATTTAAGTGATGCTCCCTGATTTAAAAGGGGCATCACTTTTTTATTTCTGATAATTTAGTTCAGTTTTTGGTCTTTTTATTTGCTTTGTTAATATCTGCGACAATATGCCGCATTGTGTTTCGCTCGATGTTCAACTAAATTTCAGCCCGAAGGTAATCTATTTGATTTTTATAGGGCGGTAAGTAGTGAAAGAAACAAATATTGTTCAATTTGTTGGGATAACAGCGATATTCAAAAACTTTGGTTTAGCGTGCGTTGCGATTTTAAGTGCTATCGCCTTGCCGCTTAAGGCCGAAGTGGCTCAGCCTGGCCCGGCTGAACAGGATCACGTGATGGAAGAAGTGAATGTCTGGGGGCAAAGCCGAGATAGTGCCGACGCCGGCTATACTAGCCCGATTAGTGTATTAACCAAGAAGGACATGGTCAGTATCAATGTAGCAACGACTGAAGACTTGGTGAAGTACGAGCCTAGCCTTGTGATTCGTCGTCGTTTTATTGGTGACTCGAACGGAACGCTTGGCATGCGTGGCTCCAATATGTTCCAAACACCGCGCTCGATGGTATTTGCCGACGGTGTGCCTTTACATTATTTTTTGCAGTCTCGCTGGAACGGTGCGCCACGTTGGACGATGGTTAGCGCGAGCGAAATTGAGCAAGTCGAGGTTGTATACGGGCCGTTCTCTGCTGAGTACAGCGGTAATGCGATGGGCGGAGTTGTTGTTATTGAAACAAAAATTCCGGAAGAGCGTGAATTTCATGTGGATGGTTCTTTCTTTACGCAAGACTTTAGCGCCTATGGATTTGATGATGAGGTCAATGGCTTTAAAGGCTTCATGTCTTATGGCGATAAAATTGGCGATTTAAGCCTGTATTTGTCCTACAACCGCCTTGAAAACGAGAGTCAGCCGCAGTCTTTCTATTTTGGTGGTCGTGTCGGCACTCCGACACCGCTCCCAGACAGCTCTGCTCCTACACCAACACCCTTTCCGTTATCGCCTGTAAGCGGCGGGATTCTTGGTAACGATACTTTTGGCAACGAGAAAACCTATATTGGCGACTCAGGCGTTGTTGATACCACCACTGATAATTTTAAATTCAAACTAGGTTATGAATTTGGTGATTGGTTTGCGTTGTTGAACGTTGCTTATGAAGACCGTAATTCTGTTGAGGATTCCGCAAATTCTTACTTACGTGATGCAGATGGCAATACCGTTTGGTCCGGTAATTTATCACAAGGCGGCAATGAATTCAGTGTGTCCTCTTCGCGTCTAAATGCCAGTGAGTTAAACCGCCAAAGCTTGTCAGTTGGTTTGCGAATAAAAGGCGATATTAGTGATAATATTTTCTTTGAAGGTAATATTAACGATTTCAGTATTTTGAAGGATGAAAACATCGCATCAGCAGCGAACCCTGCAAGCCCGATTGCTGGCGCTAATGGTCAAGTGACGGATTTTGATGACAGTGGCTGGCAAACGGCTGAAGCAAAATTGATTTTTAGTGATCTTGGTGTTGACGGGTTAGAGCTAATTACCGGTATTCGTCACGAGGCTTATGAACTAAATAGAAACATCTTTAGCTCAGATGATTGGCGTAGTGGCGAGAAAACCACAATGAGCGGTGCGAGCGGTGGCGAGACCAATATTACGGCCGCTTATGCTCAGTTTAACTGGGATGTTAATGAGCAGTGGGATCTTGCTATTGGTGGTCGTTTTGAGTCTTGGGAGAGTGAAAATGGCTATTTTAGTGATGATGACCCTAACACTCCTCAGTTTGAGTTAGTGCCCGTTACTAGTGCTTTCGATGAAAAATTTTCGCCTAAATTATCCGTGGGTTATGTGCCAGCGGATAAGTGGCGTTTACGCTACTCGGTAGCTCAGGCCTATCGTTTCCCCATCGTAGAAGAATTGTTTAGTCAGTTTAAGGCCTTTGATATTGTTAATGAATCAAACCCTGAGTTTAAGCCTGAAGATGGTGTACATCATAATATTATGATAGAGCGTGAAATTAACGAAGGTTATTTACGTGTAAATATCTTTAGTGAAAACATTAATGATGTTATCGAGTCTCAAACAGCCGTATTAGAAAGCGGAGCCTCAGTGCGGACATTTGTCCCCCTCGGAGAAGTAGAAACGCACGGCGTTGAATTTATTGCCAACAAATACAATATGTTCATTAACAAGCTAGATATTCGCTTTAACCTGACGTATACCGACTCTGAAATCGTGAGTAATAGTGTTAATCCGAGCATTGAAGGTAATGATTTCCCTCGTATGCCAGATTGGCGTGGTAATGTACTGGCGACCTATCATTTGAGTAGTCGTTGGGATGTTGGTGGTAGTTTGCAGTATGCAAGCGATAGCTTTGGTCGTACTGATAATACTGATACTGAAGATAATGTGATGGGTGGGCAAGACGGCTTTACCCGAGTTGGTTTGAAAACGACACACAGTGTAGACGAGCACTTTAAGGTGAGCGTTGGCGTTGACAACCTGACTAACGAGTCGTCATATGTCGCTCATCCGTGGCCAAAACGAAGCTTATATCTTAATTTTTCATATGATTTATAATATTTAAAGACGCTTTAGTTGGCGTAACTTAATACCGTAATAATAACAATAGCCTCCTCGTTGGAGGCTTTTTTAGGTAACAACATTATGACGTCTCAAACAGCTGTGACGCAGGGTCAAAAAGAGTTTTATAGGACATTATGGCGCTGGCATTTTTATGCCGGTATCTTTTGTATTCCATTTATACTGACGCTGTCTGTTTCTGGGGCGATATATCTATTCAAGCCTCAGATAGATGCTTGGGTCGATAAGCCTTATCATAATATTATCCCGCAGGGCGAGCGCGCCCTGCCTAATGCGCAAATCGATACGGCACTTGCTGCGATTCCGGGAGCAAAATTTATCGGTTACACTCTACCGGCAAAAGACACGCATGCAGTTGTTATTACCGCAATGCAAAAGGGTAGAAGCTTTCAGGTTTATGTCGACCCTTACCGTTTAACGGTATTGAATAAAACAGCGGTTGATGATCGCTTTATTCACATGGTGAAAACCTTCCATGGTGAACTCCTACTTGGTACGTTTGGCTCCGTATTGGTTGAGTTGGCGGCTTGTTGGGCGATTGTTTTAGTAATTACAGGCCTTTACCTTTGGTGGCCTCGTAAAGCGAACGGGCTCGCAGGCGTTTTGTATCCGCGCTTACGCTCGAATAAGCGTATTTTTTGGCGAGATTTACACGCCGTCGTTGGAATTTGGATCTCACTGTTTACCTTGCTTTTGTTGTTTTCAGGGCTGCCGTGGAGCTTGGTTTGGGGCGGTGCACTTAAGGAGGTGCGCAAGCTACAGGCACCCGTGGTTCAACAGGACTGGACTCAGGGGCGAAAGCAAGAGAAAGTGAGTTGGATGCCGCAAGCCTCGGAAGGTTACAATCTTACTCCTACTTTACTCCGCACAGCTCAAACCTTGAATTTAGCGCCGCCGGTACAGCTTTCTGTGGCTAGCGGGACATCTAATCAATGGAAAATTAGCTCAAAAAGCCAAAACAGAATGCTGCGTGCCGATGTTTGGGTTGATGGCAATTCCGGTGAGCAATTACGCTCGAAAACATTTGACCAAGGTAAGCCGCTTGATCGCTTGATTGGCATCGGTATTTCAGTACATGAAGGGCAGTTGTTTGGTTGGTTTAATCAGTTGTTGGGCGTTTTGACAGCTTTAGGCTTGGTTGCTTTAGCTTGCAGTGGTTTTATCATGTGGCGACGACGGGCTCCTGATGGTGTTTTAGGGGCGCCAACACATTTGCCGAGCGATAGCCTATCGAAGGGGGTGGTTCTGATTGTAATCGCACTGGCCTTATTTTTACCTTTGTTGCTGGCGTCCTTGGCGGCTCTATGGCTGTTGGAGCAAGTTTTGTTTAAGCATTCGGAAGTGTTGCGCCAATGGTTAGGCCTTAAAACCGCTAAGCCGGGGGTTTAATTGCTTTAAGCTTGATTGATGACTTGATATTTAGTCAATTTCGGGCTTGAATTAGGGCGTACGCAAAAATTGTACCTAACAAGCTTATAACTGTGCGCCTTTTAGTGCTTCTCGTCTAACAGTGCTTCGTTCAATGATAGTGTGACCCTGGAACCGTAAAAATGGGAAGTTTTGATCAAAATATGCCCGCAAACCCGGTGGCTGAGCTTCCGAGTGAGCCATTAGAGTCAATTCCGTCGTTAACTGTGGATTGCGTTATATTTGGGCTCTCTGATAAGCGCCTTAAAACCTTATTAGTTAAGCATGCTATTGGTGATAGTAAAGGCGAGTGGGGGCTTCCCGGCGGGGTGGTTTACACTAAGGAGTCGCTTGAAGAAGCTGCTTCGCGCATGCTCGGAGATTTAACCGGAGTGCAAGGCATCTATATGGAGCAGCTGCAAGCCTTTGGTGATGTTGAGCGGGCAGGCTCTGAGAAGCGTGTGATAACCCTTGCTTTCTTTGCTCTAGTGCAGCCGGAACACTATGAGTTGGCCATCTCTTCTGATGCGTCTGATGCGATATGGTGTGATGTTAAAGAGCGACCCGAGCTGATTTTTGATCATGATAAAATCGTGGATGTCGGTATTGCTTACCTTCGCCGTAGAATTCGCTATAAGCCGATTGGCGTGAATCTGCTGCCTGCTAAGTTTACCTTAGGACAGCTGCAAGAGTTGTATGAAGCCATTCTTGATGAAAAGCTTGATAAACCCAATTTTCGTCGCAAGATGCTACGGATTAATTTTCTCGTTTGTTGTAATGAAACTCAAGATAATGTTCCGCACCGGGCGGGCGTTTTATATCGATTTGATCAGGAAAATTACGATTTACTCTGTGATAAAGGCTTTAGCTTTGAGTTTTAAATAGCTTTGGGTTTTTTGCGGTGTTTGGCGCCAAGCTTGAAATTGCAGAGCTAATACAGAAAATAGCACATCTCTTCGGGTGTCCAGCCCGATAATTTAGACTTCACTGTAAGCTTCTAGCGCCGGCTCTCAGTGTCTGCTTTACTATGTCAATAAATTCAGTGTTACGCGACATGCTAGCGTTGATCTTCAAAATATATCTTAAAAATTAAAAGTGCTTTAGCTAAAACCTGGAAGCTAGAGGCGTGACTTACTATACTTTGGTCATCTACTTTTTTAAATTAAAGGTAATCGTCGCTGCCTGACGCTCGTAGCGTTAAAGCTTAACTGTGATGTTGTTTTTGACGTCATTGTTTGCTTGTTGTGCGAATGCTTTTAGTGTCGAAATCCTATTGGGGGCTAGCTGATGCCAAGCGGTAAACCTAAGGTATTGCTGGTCGATGATCAGGAAGTCAACGTTGAGCTGCTCGATATTTTACTTGAGCCCTTAGAACTCGCAACTTATAAGGCATTTTCTGGTCAGGATGCGATTGATTTATGCCAGGAGAATGAGTTTTTTCTGATCTTAATGGATATTCAGATGCCAGGGTTTGATGGCTTTGAGACCGCTCGGCGTATTCTTGATCACCCCGATACGGCAGACACGCCGATTATCTTTATTACTGCGAACGTGCATGCTCAGCATTTTGAGCATGAGGCCTATCGCTCCGGTGCGGTTGATTATTTATTTAAACCCGTAGATGAGCATTTGCTAACAAGCAAGGTCATTGTGTTTCAGCGACTTTGGGAGCAAAAGCGTGCTTTAATGCATTACCAGCAATCGCTGGAAGGCTTGGTTGAGTTGCGAACGAAAAGTTTGCATGAAACCATGAAAGAGTTAGTTAAGAGTAATCAAGTAAAAGACCAATTCCTTGCTGTTATAAATCATGAGTTACGTACGCCTTTGAATGGCGTTCAGGGTGCGCTGAATTTACTGAATGATTTTGACTTGTCATCTGAGCAGCAAGAGCTAATATCGGCGGCATCCTCTTCGTTGCATCACCTTGTCGATATTGTTGAAAGTATTTTATTAATTACCGAAACAAATGTTAACGCACTAAAACCCGAGAAGAAGATTTTATCTTTGAGACGGGGCTTTAACGACATTATTAAGTATTTTCGAAACTCCGCGAGCAGCGAAGGAATTACCTTCAATTTTAATGTTGACCCACAAGTGCCGGAGTTGCTTATGGGTGACTTAGCGATTGTGACTCGTGTTGTTGATTCTTTACTTTCTAATGCTGTCAAATTTACGCGAGAAGGAGAGGTCAGCCTTAGTATCATGCTAGATGATGACTTTGATCTAATGCCATCGGATGAGGAGCGAGTTGCCATTCGTATTAGCGTGATGGATACAGGTATTGGTATTGCAGATAATCAACGCGAAACAATTTTCAAATTATTTCGCCAAGTAGAGGGTAACCGTAACCGACGCTTTGGCGGCTTAGGTATAGGCCTACCATTGTGTCATTCGTTAGTTTCGTTGCTTGACGGGATACTCACGCTGGATTCTGAGTTGAATCGTGGGACGCAAGTGCATGTGGTGCTACCAATGTGCATGGTGTCAAAATCGGATGCACAATTACATTCTGATGAGTCTGAAGTCTGCTCTGAGTGTGAGGGCGGCTCCCGCAACGTGTTGATTGTAGAGGATAACCAGGTCAACGTTTTAATCCTTAAAAAGGTTGTGGAGCGCTGCGGCTATCATGCACTGACGGCTGTGAACGGTGAAGAGGCGTTAACCGTGCTGGATACCAGTGCTGTTGATTTGATTTTGATGGATTGCCAAATGCCGGTGATGGATGGCTTTGAGGCTACTCGGAGAATTCGTGCGTCCAAGGACTCGATTAAAAATGCCCCCATTATTGCCGTAACGGCTAATACCACCAGTATTGATCGTGCTGAGTGTTTACAGGCAGGTATGAATGATTATCTTAGCAAGCCGATTAATTTCGATGTGCTAAAAGCCAAGTTATCTTATTGGTTAGCGGTGACTTAAAAAATACGGGATTTATGTGTCGTACGGATGAGTGCTGAGATGTTTTGAAACCCCTAAGGTCTTTTTACATGGCAACGTTGAACCACAAGCTTTCGTCAGTTAATGGTGTGTTTGGTGGTAGGTCAGGGTTGTCGAGGTTGAATATTTTCCGACCACTCAATTTGGCTTTTTCAGCGACTAATTTAACAGTTTCATTATTGAAAAATATCTCATCAAAGCTCCCGTCAGAAATTGCAATCTTTAAGCCGCGATCTAGTCTTTTGGCAAGACTTTTTCTATTAGGGGAGACGAGTAGATAGTAGGGCATTTTGTAGACAAACATGAGGTTTTCATCCACTGTTAGATCTAGATCTGGACGTGATTTTATTTCAGTCCAAGGCTCGTTGACACCACGGGGGAAGGCGTCAAAGCGCTTGCCGTCAGCCATATAGAACAGGCCGTGATATTTTGTTACCTGAGTTACCTTGAGGCCGTTGGCTTCCATGATGGTTGTATCTGTCCAGCCACGCCCTTGGCCGAAGGAAAAAGCGTCCAAGTCTTTGAACGTTTTGACATTTGAAAAAAGATTTTTGTTGTCTTTGTGAATAATAAAGATTCGATAACCAAGGAGCCCTTTATACAGGGGAACTCTAACGGGTAAAAACTCCTCCTCTAGATCGGTTGATGTTGCTGTCCAGAATACGTCAGTTTTGCCCTCCAGTGTTTGCATGCGCATTCGCAAGGCAGACACTTCGGCATCGTTAATGGATATCTCGTAGTCTCCCCCTGTCTTATCTAAGGCTAGGCGAATCATCTCGAGGGCGTATACGGCGTTAGCGTCACCGCGGGAGTCTACACGCACAGTGATTTGTGCCGCAATAGCAGCGGTAGCTATAAGCCAAGTGATAATAATGGCAATACCATTGAGGAAGAAGCAAGATTTCATATATTTAATGGTAGACCAGTTCTACGATGGTTGCATATGGGGTTTGTATCTTAATTGTCTGTGAGGGGCAGCAATTAGTATGCCTAGAAATACAGAGGAGTAGGGGGGACTGCCTGTAATGTGGAGAGGTATGCTGAGTGATCCACATTACAGGTTGTGTTTAGCTATAAATAAAAATATATTATTATTATAATTTCTTTTTATAATACAGGGGCACAAAACGGCATTGCTTTTTATTTTTATGATGATGTGCTGAGCACATCTTTTCGCCTTTGCTCGTGCGGTCGCCACTATACTAAAGGTAATTATGGATGAATACCTGTTTGGCTGATAAAAGCTTGAAAGTGTGATCTGGGTTCTAGGTATTTTATCCGGCGTGAAAGTTAATATAAGTTAAGTTAACTTGTTACTGTGACGTAAGTTTGTTTTACCTGCTACATGTTTGGTGTTATGTTTTGATTGAATCAGTATTAGCAGGGTTTTGACATTATTTGTTGGTCACTTTGTGGTCGTTTAACGCTGGTTTTATCGGCCTTATCGGTTTTTGTGGCTGCGATAGCGATTCTGTTCTGGGTGGTTGTTTTGGTTTTAGTATTGTTGAGGCAATAGCTCGTTTTGGGGTTGTGGTGAGTGACCGAGCTTAGTGGTTTGTCTGATTTTGATGTGTGTTTTAGGTTTGATCGGTTAAGTTTTTCGGGAGTTAAGTCTTTTATTTAAGTGAATATATCCATTTAGTTTTTGGGTGTTAAAGTTATTGATTAATTGGGCAATAAACTCGGTGTTTTATAATGAAATGTCGGCGATCCTGTTGTTAGATGTTAGATGTTAGATGTTAGATGGTTTGTAGGGGCGGTGGAGGCTGTTGTTGATAACTTTCTGGAGATAAACCGCTAGGGCTTCTGTGGCCGGTGCGCGATCTTGTCTGTCAGGCATATTCTCTTATATCTGTTATGCTTTTCTATATTTAGAAGTCGCAATCGTAGAATAAAAAAATCTCATGGTTTTCTATATTAAGGGTTTTTATTAGTGATACATGTATACCGCGACCTATACTAATCTATATGGAGAGCTTGGTTGTTAGCAAGTGTTTCGTTGTGGTTTTTCAGGGTATATGCTTTATAAACGGCATTAAGGTCGGTAGCGCGAAAATATTAAATACCACAAATATGAGTTTATGCAAGGTAGTGTTGATGCATGTAGGTTTTTGGCGTGTTATTTTAGTTTGCAAGTCGTCGTTTTTTTTGAGCTTTCCCCCCCCCGGTCTTTGATCATATTGGTCTAGAGTGCTTAGGCTCAGTGGAAGCCTATCAACCTTTAATTTTGGCTTCTATTATGCTCGATATGCGTTCGATCGAGTATTCGCAGTCAGCTAGTATGTTGGCTCTTTATCGTAAAGCGGATGCGCATCTTAAGCAGGTCGATAGGCTTCGTTTAGGTAGTGATAAGGGTTACCATATTGAGCTGTTATCATTCCATCAGCATTATTGTAAAACTTTAGCTCGCGAGACCGGTTGTTTCACTGCTCTTGATGACGCATCAAGGTTGCCTGCGCGCCACATCGCATTTCGCCTGGAGCAGGGTGTTCAAGCGCTAGAGTCTCTACTGGAAATTGCGTCTACTGATGATCGAGTGATCATTCTTGACTGCGGTATACGCCATAGTTCGGGTGATGCGAGTAGTAGCCTTAAATTTGCAGTGGATAGTTCGTTGCCGGGTTTGGGCGGACATATTATTGAATTTGTTTGCTATCCCTCATAGTTTCGAGATGCTTGTTGTTTTTTATCCTATATGTCAGTTGTCAGTTTAGCGCGATTTTTTGAGCGTTAAACTGCTGTTGCTTTTATTTTATTCTGCTTTCTCCCTCGTCCTTTCCTGCATTCCCTTCGTTGACCCATTTTTTACAACGGCTTAACTTGACGGTAGTCGTACTAGTCGTTAAATTGCGCCTAGGAGCTTATCGGTTGCAGAGATTGGTGAGCACTCTTGTTTGGGGGTAAATGCCCCATCCTCTGCTTACTTAACCCACTTGGTTTGCTTATGAAATTCTTTACTTTTGTATTACTTTTCTTGTTATCAGTGTCCCTTTTTGCACAAGCTGAAGGGGAGGTTGAGGCTAGTAACAATAATACAAAAAAAATTGAAGAACTCATGGTGCTGGTAAAGGCAGAGAATATGATGAATGCCTTCTATTCAGAGATTGATACTTATATGAGAACCGCTGGTGCGCAAATGGGGATTCCGCCTGAGCACCAGGGTCTGTACGACGAGTATGTTGCTCGCGTCATGCGGCTTGTCCAAAAAGAGGCCGACTGGGAGAAGTATAAAGCACCTTTGGTTGATATCTACGGCAGTAATTTTACCTCGGAAGAAATAAACGGAATGATCGCGTTTTACAAGACGCCTGTCGGTCAAGCCAGTATTGAAAAGCTACCAAAAGTCATGCAGGAATCTATGAGCATTGGTCAGCAAATGATGCAAGCGCTTTCGCCACAGGTTCAGGGTTTGATGAAAGAGTTTCAAGAGAAAATCAAAGCGGCTCAAGGCACGAACCCGTTGGCACCAGCTCCCGCACCTGCTAGGTAAAATCTAGTGCGTCAGGTCGTGCTTCGTCAGTCGTTATCGTGCTTGAGCTATTTAGCGGGGCTGTCTTTTTGTCATTATTATGATCGGAATTTTGATCGTATTGAATAAGAGGTAAGCGGATGCAGGCTGTAGTGCCTTTGCCAGGCTCAGAGCGTAAGGCTATATTTCCGTGATGAGCTTTGATAATGCCGAAGCTAATAGAGAGGCCTAGTCCGCGACCTTCGCCCACTTTACGGCGGGTGAAAAACGGTTCGAACACGGCGCGGCTGTCGGCGGGGTCGATGCCATTGCCGTTGTCGCAGATCTCGATGACGGCAAATTCGCCTTGTTGGTAGAGTCGGGTGCTAACGTGGCCTTGCATAACGTCGTCGATGTGATGCTCGCCAAATTTTTCAAGTACCGCTTGGCATGCGTTCATAAGTACGTGTTTAAATACGTGATTTAGCTCACCTACGTTAGAGTAAAACGCAGGGTCATGATCGATGTCGCATGTTAGTTGCATTTGGTTGGCAAAACTTGCGCTTAGTATATTATGGCAGGCTAGAAGGCTGGCGCCAAGCCGGTCGACTTTATAGGCGAGTTGATCGACTCGTGAGAATAAGCGAAAATCTTCCACAATGTTTTGTAGTCGCGTACTGCCTTCGCGAACGGGGCTGAGCGTACGGAATAAGTCGTGAAAGTGCTGCTCAAATGCTTCAATAAGTGCTGGGTCAGCGTCGTCTTTGGTTAGATCAATTATAAATTCTCTGAACTTCTCGAGTTTTTTTTCTAGATTGTAGCTGCCCACCTGAGCCATGTTGGCTGGGTTGTTCATCTCGTGTGCAATACCGCGCACTAARGTAGCCATGCTGGCCATTTGCTCGCTTTGAATGAGTTGCTCGGTACGTTGGCGTACTTGTGCTTCGAGGCTGTCTTTCAGTGCCCACACTTCCTCGTGCGATTTTTTTAATTCACGGTGTGTATCATATAGGCGGCTATGTGCTTGGTTGAGCTGTTCGTGGCTCTCTGCAAGTTGCGCTGTRCGCTCTTGCACCCGTTGCTCAAGGTGGCGGCTAATGTGGAGCAGCTGGAGATGGGTGTTGACACGTGCGTAGAGCTCTTCTTTAGCAACGGGCTTGGTTAAAAAGTCGTTTCCGCCGGCTTCGTAGCCTTGAGCAAGGTCGCTCATTTGGGTTTTGGCGGTTAAAAACAGGATGGGTAATTGGTGGGTTTGATAGCGTTCCCGTAATAAACTGCAGACATTGTAGCCGGAGATCTTAGGCATCATCACGTCGAGTAGTACTAAGTCAATRTCGTGCTCGCCGGTAAGTAGGTCTAGGGCTTGTTGGCCGTTGTGGCATTCAGATACGCGATAATTATGTAGTGATAATAAATCGGCTAGCACTTGGCGGTTGACTGGCTCGTCATCCACGACGAGTATGTGGCCACCGACTCGTTCTTTGCTTTCGTCTTTGTTTTTGTCTCTATTAGTGCTGTTTGGTTTTCTGTAATTTAATTCGGAATTGTTTGAATTGGTAGTCGCGGGTAATGGGTTGCTTGTTTTTGTTTTTAATGCTCGTGGCGTGTAGGTGTCGGGTGTTGATGAGGTACTTTGTAGTTGTGATGTAAAAGTCTTTTTTGCTTCATCCGTCATTTGTTGCGGTAACGAAAAATAAAAGGTGCTGCCTTGGCTTTCTTGTGATTTTACATGTATTTTGCCGCCGTGCAATTCAACTAGTTTACGTGTGACGCTAAGTCCGAGCCCGGTGCCTCCAAAGTTACGCTCCGTGCTGGCATCAGCCTGTTCAAAGGCTTTAAATATGGCGGCCTGATTTTCCTTTGCTATGCCAATGCCTGTATCTTGTACGTATATCCAGAGGTCGTCTCCTTTTAATTTTGCGCTAACCGATACGCTACCTTGTTCGGTAAATTTAAACGCGTTACCTAAGAGATTGTACATTATTTGTTGTAAACGATCCTCGTCAGCTTCGATGTCGATAAGCACGGCAGGAATGTTGTTAATTAATTTAATCTCGCTGTTGCTGATGAGTGGTTTTGTAAGCGTTAATACTAGGTCGATTAAACCAAAAAGATTAATACTGCTATGGCGTAGCTGAATGTTTTGTTCTCGCAATTTGGAGAAATCTAAAATGTCATTTACCATCCATGAGAGGCGCTGTCCGCTACTGACGATCATGTTTAAATTGTGAGTCACTTTTTCTGGTAGCGGCCCGGCTATTCCAGCTATTAACGCTTCTGATAATCCGATAATTCCGTTGAGTGGGGTACGTAGTTCGTGTGAAGTGTTTGCAAGGAAATCGTCTTTTATTTTGTCGACTTGTAATAATTTTTGATTTAATTTGCGTTCGCTGTTGGCTTGTTTTTTGTTCCACAGAGTGTAAAAAACAAGCCCGACAATTGTGGCAAAGGCGAGCAGGTAAAGGGTGTGAGCCCACCATGTGCGCCACCAGGGTGGGAGGATGCGAATCGCAATACGCTTGCCTTGTTGGTTCCATACGCCTTCGTTGTTGGCGGCTTTGACTTCAAAGATATAATTTCCAGGATCTATATTGGTATAAGACGCGCTACGACGGTTGCCAATATAATTCCAATCTTTATCAAAGCCCACTAAGCGGTAGGCGTATTGATTGTATTTACTTACGTCGTAGTTTAACGCGGCAAAAGTAAAAGAGAAAACGGAATCTTCAGGCCTTAGTTCTATTTTTCTGGTGGTGCTAATCGAATGCTTTAATGGGCTGTTAGGGCTGTGATGAGAAACGGGTTTATTGAGAATGGAAAAACCCGTGATAACTACTGGAGGCGGGGTGCGGTTGTCCGCTAACATGGCGGGGTTAAAAAGTGTGAGTCCTTTTGGACTGCCAAAGGCTATGTCGCCCCAAGATGTTTTAAGGTAGCCTTGACGGGTAAAAAAGGTGTGGGGCAAACCGTGGTTGTCATCAAAATTGCGAAACAGGCCGCTGTTGACATCAAGGCGAGATAAGCCCTTGTTAGTGCCAAACCAGATATGACCGAGGTCATCTTCGACGGTGGCGCCGATGTAGTTGGCAGGCAGCCCGTTCATGCTGGAGTAGTTTTCAAGTTGAACGGGGTTATCTGTCGTTTTGGGGCGTAAATTAAACGGCCCACTGTTGGCAGCGGGTGTGGGGATGGGTACTTGCTGTTGGGCTTGTAGGCTTGTAGCGTTAGGCCAGTAGTTGGCGCCAATCTCTTTGGAGGCAAACCAAATACCGCCTCGGCTGTCTTGCATAACGTGTAATGCTGGGGTGCTGAGCGCGATTGTGCCTTGAAATACCTTGCCGTAGTTGATAATGCGCTTATTGGGCCGATCAATAAGTTGCAAGCCTATATCTGTCGCTAGCCAAAAGCGCCCTAGAGAATCTTCGCTAAAGTCTATTGCCCGGTTAAAGTTGAGTTCGTGATGGTGCTCGAATTTTTCAAATTGATCCTTGCCTCTGTTATAGGTATAAATCTCTGCATTTGAGCCTCCTCCCCATATCTTGCCTTGCTTGTCTCGATATAGCTTCCAGATGGACTGATCGCTTTTTAGAATATTGCTTGGTATGTCGTCGCCATGCCTGGGGTAGGCGGTAATTTTTTTGCTCTCTAAGTCGTAGCGTTTAATGCCGTTACGCCAAGTGCCAATCCAGAGTGAGTCGCCATGTTGCGCGTTAGCTTTATCGAATAGCAGTGTGAGCGCAGGAGCTGCCTCAACTAATTCCCCTTGGTAGGGGAATTCTAGATAGCGTGTGACTTTTCCGCTGCCGTGTTCGTATCGGTTTAGGCCTTGCTCGGTGCCGACCCATAAATTACGCTCGTTATCCTCCTCTATTGATAGGACGATATTGTTACTTAGGGAGTTTTCGTCATAGGGGTGGTGCTGGTAGTTGCGAAAGGAGCTGGCATAGGGGGCTACTTTTGAAATGCCGGATGGGTAGTGGCCGAACCAGAGGCCGCCTTTGCGATCTTCAAAAATTGCCTTAAGCATATTGTTCGGTAGGCTGTAGGCTTCGTTGTCTTGCTGCCTGTAATTAATTAGCCGAAGGCCTTGTGCTGACGGGTTAAGTAGTACAAGGCCTTTCTTCTCGACTGTGAGCCAGAGTTGATTTTTGCTATCAGTTATTAAGGCATTGCTGTGTGTATTCAGTAGTTCGTGCTCTTTTGGGCTAAACGGCGCTGAGGCTTCTCCTGTTGATGCCCGATGGAGTTGTTTCTTTGCTTTGTCAAAAGTGAGTAGTCCTCCGACGCTGCTGAGCCATATCTTGCCTTGCTGATCAAACGTTATGGCACGAATGGAGTTGTAATTTTTGAGTTCTTCAGAGCCAAATTCTGGAGCCTTAAAGCGGTAATTGTCCATTGTGTATTTCTTGGAAGTGGCGTCATCACTTTCTTCTGTTGGCGGTTTAGGCTCGTTCGGTCGGAAGCGGTGCAAGCCCTCGTTGAGCATGCCGATCCAAATGTCACCGTCGGAGCTTTGAGCGATTGCTGTAGGCCAGCTGCCTTGGAGGCCGTCTGTGTTGGGTTCTCCATATAGGTAATGTTCGACCTTACCGCTTTTTTTGTGAAAGTGGTGTAAGCCGCCGCCAGCGGTGGTCAACCATAAACTGTCGCCATGACGGTCTTCGATTAAAGCGGTGATGAGGTTTTGCGTGTGGTTGGGTAGTCTCGTCCCTTGCCCCGTCATGTACTGGGTGAAGCTTTCTGTTTCGGGGTGGTAGCGATTGAAGCCCCGCGCGGTAGCTACCCAGATAGTGCCCTGTTGATCAACTATGATGTTGTTGACAAGGTTGCTGCTTAGGCTCGCGGGGTCTTTGGGGTTGCTGCGAAAGATCGTAAATTCATGGCCGTCGTAACGAGCGATGCCGTTCTCGCCGCCAAACCACATAAAGCCTTCATCGTCTTGGGCGATGGCATGGACGAAGCCGAGTGAGCTAACTTCCGGGTTGTTGATGGTTTCAAAGCGGTGGCTAACGGTCTCGTTGTGACCAAAAAATGGCCGACTGTTAAGTGCTTGAGCGTGAGTGTTGTACAGGGGGGCGCAAGTGAGTATGGCGATTGCTATTAGCCATTGTCTGGTGTGTAGCGCTAGTTGGCTAGCGAGGCAGGGCTTGGGTAGAGTTTTAGGTTCTTGAGGGTTGCACATTGATTTGCTATACGTTTCGCTTGTCGTCTGCTTTTAATATTTTACAGTATAGCTCTCTCTGTCGTGTTTTGTGCTGTCGTTCAGGATCAGTAGGTGTAGGTATGGCTGGAGCCGCACCTCCAGAAGGCGCCGTTTATTCGTATGTTGGTGCCGGCGATTGATTCAATTTTCCACATCCTGCGTTCGCAGTATCGGGCTGTATTTTGTGGGCTAAATTTTGTGGGAAAAAGTACTGCCTCAAGTCTGCTGCTATTTCAGTAGCTACTAGGGCAAGTATTATGGTCTATGTTGACGCTTAATATATTTTTAAAAAGAATTGACAAGGTGTGTTTTTTGACGTTTTTTTTTGCTGATTAAACTTAAGTCAAAAATACTAGCTCTATTCTCTCCATGGCAGCTATTGACAGCATAGGAATCACAAAAAAACGCGGGTTTTCCTGCGGTTTAGGCGTAGATTGTTTTACGTTTAATATAAGATTTAAAAAATAGCAATCGCAATATTGTGGCAATAGCCCCAGTGTGTCATTTTGATTCGTAGTTTTAATGATTGACCCAAAATGAATCGATTACTTGGGTAGCGTTGAAAAAATGGTGAAAATTCACGAAAAATAAAAAATCTACTTGTTCTATGCAGATTAACTTTTTATTATATAGCTGCGACTCAATAAGGATATGGATATCGTCTTAAATTATACGGTGGTTGTGGAAGTACAGCCTTGTTGGTGCATGATGACGTTATATAAGTAACGTCGCTTTGAGCCTATAAACACAGCCGCTAGTTTGAATTGTGGTGTAAAAAAACCCGTCACTTAATTACATTAAATTGGTTTTTTTATATACACATATTTATCTGTGGGTATTACTGCGGATTAAAAATTGTGGTCTTTTAGTAAAAATTTGAACAAGTCATGATTTTTTAGCTTGACTGATTCTCCCGCCCAAAAAAATAGTTAGTTTAGTTGTGAAGTTTATGAAAGTTGAGAGTATGAAAATTGAGAGTATGACAGTTAAGAGCGCTGAAGTTGGGTGTTTGGTGGTTAAGAGTATTGCCGTGAAAGGCAAGCTGGCGCGCTATGCACACCTTTATAATGTAGGAAAGCCGGTGTTGATATACCTGATGGGCAATCTGCAAAATATTGAGGCGACAAGTAAGTTAACCTCTATCTTTGCGCGTGATTACGATACATATATTATTGAGTTACCTGGAATGGGGGACACTGAGCCCTTGAAGGCAAACTACGATTTCGTTTTTTTAGCTGAGTGCCTTAACGACATCACCGATAGGTTGTTTTTACATCATCATCACTTGTTTGCAGCGAGCTACGCTACAGTTGTTGCTCTTGAGTACGCTAAAATTGCACAGTATAAGCTTACCTCACAAGTCTTGGCTGCGGCGGCCATTGAGGTTCCGGAGCATTGCCGGATGGCAACGCTGGAGCTTATGCATATCTGCCAGACGGATAGAAAAGCCTTTGCAGAGAAGTACCTTGAGCTACTTACCGATATGACTGGTCAAGTCAAGCGCATTGATGTGATTCGTAAAGCGGCAATTCATCAAACCATTCGGTCCCCAGAGCAGCATATTGCCAGTTTTATTGAGAATAGCCTGCGCTTGTTTTGTTATCGACCTGAAAATTTAAATAGTATTACTGTGCCGACTATTTTACTGACGGGGGAGTTTGACCCATTAACAACGCCTGAGTCGTCACGATACTTGGCTGATCAGTTGAATAATGGTGTTTTTGATATCGTGCCTGGTACAGATCATTTGTTGCATATCGAAGATCCTAGAACCTTAGCGCGCAAAGCCGTCCATTTTATGCAGCGCCATAGGGTCGAGTTTGAACCGCTTGAGAAAATAGTGGCTTAATTTGTCAGGGTGCTTTCTAGGTTAACTACTTTCCGGATTTTTATAAAAATTAATTTATTTTTTATTGAATTTTAATGTTCGGCTGGCATTGACGTGGGGGTGATTCGGACGGGGTGATGCCGCTAACAAAGTCGGCAGACGCTTAGTGATATCCCTGCATCGTAAGGGCGGCCAGTCATGGTTCGTTGAGATGCCAGTTATTAAACACGCTAATCAATTAGGTGTGGACTAAGCCCATATTTGACGCTAATGCTGAGCGGTCAAATATGGGTTGCTTGCTCTTGTTGAATCGGGCGTTTGAGTTGGGCGCTTTGAGCAGAAAAGGCTTAGCCTTCTAGTAGTGCAACATGTTGCTCTGCTTTTAGTCGTGGTCCAAACTGGGAAACCACAATAGAAGCGGCTTCACTAGCGAGCTCACCAGCTTGCTCGTATGATAAGCCTTTGCTGATCGCGTACAAGAATGCGCCTGCGAACATATCGCCAGCACCGTTTGTATCCACAGCCTTAACTGGGTGAGAGTCGATCTCGATACGTTGCTCGCCGTCGAAAAGTGACGCACCTTCAGAGCCACGCGTAATCGCGAAGCTCTTAGCGTGTTGTTTTAACGCTTCAAAGGCGGCATCAAGCGAGTCGGTTTTGGTGAAGTTCATCGCTTCGTCTTCGTTACAGAAAATGATATCGACACCGTCGCCGATAATTTCTTGTAGGCCAGCGTGGAAGTATTCAACAATGGCTGGGTCTGACAGGCTGAGTGCGGTTTTAACGCCGAACTCTTGTGCCAATTCACGAAGCTTTATTGCCGCAGGTTTGCCGGTGGCGGAAGTGACTAGGTAGCCTTCAATGTAGGCGTATTTTGAGGCTTGCAGGGCTTCAACGTCGATATCTTCAGCGGCTAAGGTTTCGCTTATACCTAAGAATGTGTTCATGGTGCGTTCGGCATCTGGTGTAATCATCACCAAGCACTTACCCGTGATACCTTCCAGTGAGCCGTTGTTTTGATGGTAGGCAACACCTGCGTCCGAGAGGTCTTTGAGGTAAAAATCACCGTTGTTGTCATTGGCAACGCGGCAGCTATGGAACGTTTGCGCTCCGAAGTAGCTGGCAGCGATGATGCTGTTAGCGGCAGAGCCACCGCTTGCGCGTTTAGAGGCGGTGAGGTGGTTTTTCAAATCCTCAACAAGTTGGTTTTGTCTTGGCTCGTCAACTAAGGTCATGACGCCCTTTTCAATACCAAATTGTGTTAAGTCTTGATCGCTTACTTCGATTTCGGTATCCACTAAAGCAGCACCGATGCCATAAATGTCGTACGTACTCATATTTGCCTACTATAATTCGTAAAAAAGTGATAAAAATTCGAAAGTTACAAGAATGCAGTTAAAGCCATAGCGGAGCAGATTCTAACAACTTTCGATGATAAATACTTGGATATAATTTTAATGTCGAAGCGGTATGGTGAGTTTGCTACACTGCAGACTTTGCAAAGTTTCACATGGTCGGTATTGAGGCAATATGACAATGTATAACCCGGGTAATGATGCTGAGGATGTTGCCGGTACAAATAACGGCAATGGCTCTTCGATAAGTTCCCCCTCAGGCTCAACCGTTGTTAAGTACCTTAAGGCGTGTCAAAACATTGCGTCCGAGCGTGCGCGAGTATCTTTTGGCGCCTATTTAAAGGATCTCGATGCTGCTTTCTCTCAGGAAATTCAACATTCCCGCTCCAATCAGCGCTCCACCGAAATGGCGGAGATGCAGCACGTGTTTAGGAAGCGTGCTAAGGATTTAGCGCGTTATTATTGCGGTTATCTAGCAGAAGGTTTTGTAAAGTTTAAAAAAGGCCAGCTCAATACCCTCGTAGGGAGTGATATTGAGTCAGCGAGTACCGAGCAGTTGTCCCTTGTCGGTAACGACGCTTTGGAAGAAGCGATTTCTATCACCACCTTAACTCAGCGTGCAGATGCTTATTTTGCGGAGCCGTTGTGGGCGCTTAATCATCGCTTGGCAGTGCTTAATCAAGGCGAGCGAGTAACGGAAGCGTCTAACCCTGCAGCGCCTGTACAATATTGTGAATCGTTGCGTAAGGCATTGCGGCTAATAAAGCTCCAGTCTGCGGTACGTAACACTGTTTATAAAGTCTTTGATAGTCAGCTCTTGAGCGTGACCGGTGCGGTGGTAGAGGAGTTAAACCAGTATTTAAAAACGGAAGGCGTTTTACCGCACTTACGCTATGCTATGCCGCGTGATCGAAACCGCGCACAAGCTGTCGAGCAGGAGTCGGTAGAAGCTCAAGCCCCTTTTGAGGACGTAAGTGAC
This sequence comes from Alteromonadaceae bacterium, assembly GCA_002746115.1. GTDB lineage: Bacteria > Pseudomonadota > Gammaproteobacteria > Pseudomonadales > Cellvibrionaceae. Next base: position 40,855 of record NVXL01000014.1, on the reverse strand, counting down.
GATGATCAGCAGGCTTTCGATCCGCTTGAGGGTGAAGCTCGCCCATCTTACTTGGCGGCATTCGACCCCGATTTATCCCCTGATGAGTATCAGCATCATTTGCTGGGCGCGATACGTAATTTGCAAAATCAAATTGTCAGTAACCGTGTGCATAACATGCCGGTTGAAGGCGTCGCGGTAACAGAGTCAGATTTGGTGCATGCTTTACAAGTCTTACAGGGCGAATCTCAGGCGACAGTCGCCAATTTCTCAGAGGTAAACAGTGCTGCAATCGCGCCTGCGGATCTCTCTCAGTTTATGACTGGCTTGAGAGAGCACCTCAAGGATGAGGTTGAGGATGACAATGCGGCTGTTGGCACCGGAAGTATGGCGACCATTGATTTGGTCGGTATGTTGTTTGAGTACATGCTGAATGACGAGAGCCTCCCCGATACGGTTAAAGCCTTGTTGAGTTACTTGCATACGCCATTTTTGAAAGTGGCCTTTATTGACCCGGGCTTCTTTGAGCAAACAGATCATCCGGCGCGTTTATTACTGAACACCTTAGCGGATGCTGGATCTAGGTGGGTCGGTAACGACGGAACGTCACAGTTTGAAATTTTTAGTAAAATTAAAGAAGTGGTTGACGTCATCCTGCGTGAGTTCAGCAATGAAATTAAGGTGATTACAACGCAGCTGCTTGAATTTAGCTCTTATACGAAGAATATTCGACGCCGCCAAGAGTTAATGGAAAAGCGCGCGACCGAAAAGGCTCAAGGGGAAGAGCGTCTGCGTGAGGTGAAGGTTCATGTAAACAGTGAGATAAAAAAACGTACAGACAATCGCGACCTCCCTTCGACAATATTATTGTTTTTATTGCAGCCTTGGTCTGACTATATGTCTTTTGCGCTATTACGTTTTGGCTTGGAGTCTCCCAAATGGAACGATGCAGTCAGTTTGGTGGATCATTTACTTTGGTGTATTACGCCCAAATTAGACGCTTATGAGCAGCAAAAACAAAAGCAAATGTCCGCAGAGTTACTAGAAAGTATCGAGCGCGGTTTTGATACGATTGGCTACGATCAAGCGAAGGGCAAAAAGCTTGTAGAAGGGCTATCCCTGTTGTTGCAGAGGGCGATTCGACGTCAAAAAGTGGAGTCGGTCGCAATAGAGGAGCGTCGTAAACTGGAGCGGCAAGCGGCTGAAAAGGCAGGCGCACCGATTATATCCGACGGCGATGTCACGCCGGAAGAAGATCATATGGTTGAAAGCCTTAAGATGATCGAGTTTGGTACTTGGTTCGAATTTAAAGGCGGCAAGCGTCTCAAAGTTGCCTGGTATAACGCGCGTACCTCCCATTATATGCTGGTGGATCAAATGGGTAAGCGTGTGGATATGATGGCGGGGATCGAAATGGCACGCCAGATGATTTCGGGTGAAACAAAGATCATCTCAGGTAGCTCTAAGCCGTTCTTTGAGCGCGCACTTGAAAATATTTTCCGTAAATTACACGAAAATGCTGAAGCTAATAAAGCGCCAGTCGAAAGTGGAGGCGCTAATGCCTAATGACGCTCAGAATCATCGGCGAAAGACACGCTCTGATGTAGACCCATTAATACTGGTAAAAGATTCGATTTCAGGTTCGGATGTCGGAACACTAGTGAATTTGAATGATGAGGGTTTTATGTTGATGGGCAAAGGGCCTGTGAAAGAGGGCTGTATATATCAGTTCGATTTTCACTTTCCGAAGCCCGGGCGATGCAATGGAAAGATGACCTTGGGAGCCGAATGTTTGTGGCTCAAACCATCAGCGGAAGGCGAGTTAGCTTGGGCAGGCTTTCATATTATTGATTTATCCGACGATGATCAGGAGACGATCAAGCAGATTATCTCCCAGCTTGGCCATTAGTGGGTATGTATTGTAGTGTATGCTTTAAACCCGCTACTTTAGCTGGCTGAATACTTGTTTTGCCGCTTCAATAGTAAAAGCGATATCTTCATCGCTATGGGCGTGGGACATAAACCCGGCTTCAAAACACGCGGGTGCTAAGTAGACGCCAGCATCTAGCATGCCATGGAAGAATTGATTAAAACGTTCAGTATTCCCGCACATCACTTGCTTGAAGTTAGTGATGTGCTTGTCTTCCGTAAAAAACACTCCCCACATACTGCCAACGTGATTCGTCGTCATCGGAATACCTTGCGCATCCGCAGCGGCTTGTAAGCCCTTACATAGCTTTTCTGTTTGTGAGAACAGCTTGGTGTAAATGTCAGGCTCGTTAGCAAGTTTGTTTAATGTGCACAGGCCAGCAGCCATGGCAACAGGGTTGCCGGAGAGAGTGCCAGCCTGGTAAACCGGCCCTAAGGGGGCGATGCTATCCATTACTTCTGAGCGACCACCGAAGGCACCTACTGGCATGCCGCCGCCAATGACTTTACCTAAAGTGGTAATGTCGGGGCGAATATTAAAGCGGCCTTGCGCGCTTGTAAGTCCGAGTCGGAACCCTGTCATCACTTCATCAAAAATTAGTAAGCTGCCATGTTGGTCACAGCACTGGCGCAAGGTCTCCAGAAATCCTGGTATCGGCGGAATACAATTCATGTTACCGGCGACGGGCTCAACAATAATCGCGGCAATTTGATCCCCCATAGCTTTAAAAGCCTCAATGACTTGCTCGGGCTCGTTATAGCTCAGGGTGATGGTGTGAGCGGCTAAACACGCCGGCACGCCGGGAGAGCTCGGCACGCCAAGTGTCAACGCGCCACTACCAGCTTTGATTAGCAGGGAGTCACTGTGGCCATGGTAGCAGCCTTCGAATTTAACAATTTTATCCCTGCCGGTAAAACCTCGGGCTAAACGAATGGCGCTCATTGTGGCTTCGGTGCCAGAGCTCACAAAGCGTATTTTGTCGATGCTTGGGAAAATCTCACAAACTTTTTCAGCGAGTTCGGTCTCGATTTGCGTTGGGGCGCCAAAGCTTAGGCCGTCTTCTATTCTGCTTTTAACGGTATTGATGACATCCTCATCGGCGTGGCCTAATATCATCGGCCCCCAAGACAGTACGTAATCAACGTAGCGCTTACCAGCGGTATCAAAAATATAGGCGCCTTTTGCGCGTTCAATAAAGATTGGTTCGCCGCCCACGGCTTTAAATGCGCGCACCGGGGAGTTAACTCCGCCGGGTATGACTTGTTTGGCGCGCTCAAAAAGTTGACTATTTGTGGGCATAACAAAAAACCTTAATATGTTTAAGTGGTGTATTTAGCAGTGTACGGAAGCCGTTAAGTGTTAGTCGCTAATGCGAGTGTTTTTCGACAGGGAGCTCCCCAGGCGGTGGGATATTCTTGTCCGCCCAATAAAAGCGGTGAGGCGTGCGTTTTTTAAAGCCTAAATCACGCGAGGCGCGCATAGCTTGCCAAGTGTAGTTCAAGCCGTGCTCGACGGCTTGCTGGGCATCAAAACCATGTGCCATATAGGCGGCAATACTCGTGGTGAGTGTACTGTTGGAGCCGTGATCACTCGGAGGCTCTTGTTCCCAGGGGTAATGTTGAATTAAGCCCTTTTCGCCATACAGGCTATTTTGAAATGCCTTGGTGTGTTTGCCTGTACCTGTAATCAAGGTGCGCTCACAGCCGCTGGAAACAATCGCACTTGCTGCAGTGCTGACAGTGTCGGATTCTTGCGAGACTTCAATGGCCTCGTATACTGAGAATATCGCAACGTTAGACATGGGCAGTATTAATGTCGAATAAGCCTCAGCAAAGTCGGCGCTGTCGTCGCTTTGGCCATCCCAAAGGCATAAGGTTGGGTGGGATATCACCGGTAAATCTTGGTAGTCTCGTAAAATAGAGTGCACCGCTTCAGTGTTTGCCGCTGAGCCAAGAAAGCCTATCTTGATTGCTTTTACTGCCATGCCTTTTAATATTGAGCGTGCTTGCTCAATAATAATAGTGGCATCTGTCGGGTATAGTGCCGCTTCGGGGCGCGAGGCGTCGGCGCAGAGGGCGGAAACAATAGGAGTGCAGTGACAGCCTAGGCTAGAAGCGGTCTCGATATCTGCCTGGATACCTCCGCAGCCCGTGGGGTCGAGAGCTGAAAATGTGAGGACGATAGGGGGGTTGGCACTGGACTCATTCATAGTTTTCATTCTATTAGCAAATGGCTTATCCATTCAGTTTAACACAACTGAACTTGGCTACTTATTTGGCTATTTATGCTACCTACTTAAAGAGGTTTCTGGAGTACCACAAGAAACACTACCACGATCAAAATAATGACAGGAAACTCATTAAACCAGCGAAAAAATATATGGCTCTTGTTAACGGTTTCGTTATTGAATTTCTTCACATAAACACCACAAATATGATGATAGCCTACTAAGACAATAACGAGTGCCATTTTTAGCCAAAACCAAGTGCTTTCAGCGTAATACTGCCAGTTGAGGTGGGCTGTCCAAGCGCCAAAGAGTAGGCTTGCAATCATTGATGGCGTACCGATGCCTCGGTAAAGTTTACGTTCCATTGTTTTAAAGCGCTCTTTGCCTGCCTCGTCTTCGGTGGCGGCATGATAAACAAAGAGTCTTGGCAGATAAAAAAGCATCGCGAACCAGCAAACAACCGAGATAATGTGGAGGGCTTTAAGAACTAGCATGTATAAACTCCGAGGGAATATAATAGCGCTCAATTGCTTCGAGTGTAATAATCCCGCAAATAATGTCTTTTTCTTGTTGATTATAAGCGCTTACATAAAGCGCATCAGTTTGACTGTCTTTAATAACCTGTAACGCGTCGTATAAGCTTGAGGGCTCAGGGATTGCACTAAGACAATGTATTGTACCGGGTACTTGCAGCAAGTTTATAGTGTGAAATGTGTTAACTAATGATGCGCGGTTAGTGTCGTCATTTTGTGCGGACTTGTTGAGTAATGTTAAATAATTTCGTAATCCCGTTGTATGGCGAAGATGGGGGTAGTTGCCGTAGTCGTCTTCAATCACGACCCACTCGGGGGAAAGCTTTAGTGCCGTTTCTAATTGATCGTAAGAGATCAGTTGTTTTAACGTTACAAAGTTTGTATTCATTAGGGTGGCAACCCCAGCTTGCGAGAGCGCCTGCTTTACCGGTCTTACGTCTGGTTCGCGTCCACTTTGAAGTAACTGCTCGGAGACGATTCCTTTAACACCAAAGAGCTGTCGTGTTGTGACGCTGGCAACCACGATGACCAGCATGGTGGAGAAAATAATATTAGGGTTATAGGTTAATTCAAGTACTGTGACGAGCGCCGTTAGTGGAGCGTTTAGTACCGAGGCCATCATGCCGGCCATGCCAAGTGCGACATAAAACCCTGGCGTTGCCCCGAGCTCTGGCATTAGGGCGTTTGCGGCATGACCGATAGCTCCTCCAAGGCAAGCGCCAATCACCAGCTGAGGGCCTATTAATCCTCCCGGAACCCCTAGGCCAATAATAATAGGGGTAACGATGAGTTTGGTCACGGCAATGACTAAAAAGCTAATAATTAGTGTGCCAACGGCCGCTTCGCCTTGGAGTGTTAAAGTCATGTTGATGGTATCGTAACCAAGCCCCATAATTTCGGGGACGAGGGCGGCGCCGATTAGCATGAGCACCCCGGCTAACCCAATACGTATGCCTATGGGGAGATGATTAAACTTTAACGCGTAAAGATTTAATTTGACGTAACAGCCACCAAAAAGCGCAGCTCCTAAACCGACAAGAGCGACGAAGGGTAGCTCCTTTAAACTGGCAATGCTGGTATCGCCAATAAAAACAAAGGCGCTATCTTCAAGTAGGGCTTTAGCGACCAATGCGCCAATTACCGAAGAGAGTATGATCGGTAGAAAGCCTGCAGTAGTGTATTGCAATAAAAGGATTTCCATTGCAAAAATAACTCCAGCCATAGGGGTGTTAAACGAGGCTGAAATCGCGGCAGCCACACCGCAACCAATAAGCGTATGAATGCTGTTGTTTGGCAGCTTTAGGCGCTGCCCTAGCTGGCTGGCGGCACCTGCGCCTAAGTGCGCGACTGGCCCCTCACGCCCTACCGACTGCCCTGTAACCATACAGATAACACCGCCAAAAAATTGAACAAGCCAATTCTTAAAGGGAAGTTTACCCTGATGGTTATGCATGCGTTCTACCACATGACTCAAGCTGATTTCAGTGCTCGATTTACTTAACCTAGAAAAGAAAAGTATTAATATCGCACTGCCTATGGCGATCAGAAATAAGCGATGCTCAAAGGCAAGTGCTTCAAAATTCTCGTTATGCTCAGGCAGCAAAAAGCTTAACGGCACCTCAATCAGCAGTCGAAAAACAACGATAATTAGCCCAATAATGACGCCGATTATCGCGGCGAGGAAAGACAGCTGAGGTAATGCGTCGATGTGGGCAAGTGAGCGCCGAAATCGATTAAAACGTCGCTTAGCTGCAATTTTAATAGGGTGTTTTTGCATCAATTTTCAAAAGTTGTTGGTTGGAATGGGTATTGCTGTGTGGTGGTGGCGTATTTTCACCGTATTTTTTGCTACCATAGATGCTTTGCCATCCAAGTCAGTATCATACGTGAATGAATAAGGTGATGTAAGTGATTCAAGCAGGCATTGTTGGCGGCACAGGTTATACCGGTGTTGAGCTACTCAGAATTTTAGCGACCCATCCTCAGGTAGAGGTGAAGGTCATTACCTCTCGTGCTGAAGCCGGGCGGCCGGTGCATGAGTTGTACCCCAACCTGCGTGGGCATTACGATATCGTTTTCAGTGAGCCCGACCTTGACGCGCTTTTAGCTTGCGACGTAGTCTTTTTTGCAACGCCTCATGGTGTTGCACAAGCAATGATGCCTTCTTTAATAGACGGTGGCGCCCGAGTTATTGACTTGTCAGCCGACTTCCGTTTAAAAGATATCGCTACTTGGGAGCATTGGTACGCGCAAAAGCATGCCTGTCCCGAGCTGGTCGAGATGGCAGTCTATGGTTTGCCTGAACGCTATCGCGAAGAGATTAAGCGCGCCCAGCTAGTCGCCTGTCCTGGCTGTTATCCCACGTCTGTACAGTTAGGCTTTATGCCACTGTTGGAGCAGGGCTTGATTGAGCCAGGTCAACTGATTGCTAATTCCGCGTCAGGTGTTAGCGGTGCTGGCCGACAGGCTAAAATCGGTAGTCTCTTTGCTGAAAATAGCGACTCTTTTCAAGCCTACGCGGTGGAGGGGCATCGGCACTTGCCAGAGATTGAGCAGGGTCTAAGGGCGATGCAGGTGGATGCCTCTGAAGCGCTAGGCTTAACATTTGTTCCGCATTTATTACCTATTGTTCGCGGTATTCACTCCACGCTTTATGCCAAGCTCAAAACGGATACCTGTGATCTACAGGCTTTGTTTGAATCTCGCTATAAAGACGAAGCTTTTGTGGATATATTGCCGCAGGGGGTTTTCCCGCAGACACGTTCGGTAAAGGGGAGCAATGTTTGTCGTATCTCTATTAGTCAGCCCCAAGGGCGAGATACGGTTGTTGTTATGTCCGTAATTGATAACTTGGCAAAAGGCGCATCAGGTCAGGCGGTGCAAAACATGAATATAATGTTCGATTTTGCTGAAAACGAAGGTTTACAGGCACCGGCCTTACTGCCTTAGTAGTTGCCTTAGTTGCAGAGTTAATTAGGTTAAACAGGTGATAATGAAACGTAACTCCCCGTACAACGTAAGAGTGGTACAGCACCGGCCGCGCTTACGTTGGCTTATCATTATTGCTTGCGCGCTAGGCAGTATTGCTCTTGCGGTGGTGAGCTATTATAGCGGCTATCATAATGGCGTGGTGACGCAGGGTCAGACCCTAGCAGATATTACTGCCCTACAACAGCAAGCGCATACGCGCGGGCAGCAGGTTCGCGAATTAGAGCAGCAGTTAGCGAATGTTCATCTCGGCACTGAGGTGGACAAAAAAGCCAATGAGAATGTTAGGCGAGGTGTTCTTGAGCTAAAAGCGGAAATCGCGCAGCTACAAGAGCAGAATGGCTTTTATCGCGGGCTAATGGAGCCGACGGATAATGAGCATGGTTTAAGTTTTGGTAAAATCGAAATTCGCCAAACCGATCGGCCTAATGTCTTTGCTTATAAAGTGGTTGTGCAGCAGTTAGCTACAGATCATCGATTGCTAAGTGGCACCTTGAGTTATGCTATTAAGGGGCGTTTTGAGCAGGCTCCGGCAAGCTTATCGCTTCACGATGTGTCGGCACAGCAAGACACGGCGCTGGTTAAATTACGGTTTAAGTATTTTCAAACAATTGAAGGGGAGCTAACGCTTCCTCCTGGTTTTGAGCCTGAAGGTATTGAGTTGGTGGCAAAATCCACAGGGAAAAACGCCGTCGTTATCGACAAACAATTTGGTTGGCTGGTAGAGGAGATCTAAACAATGTTCGGTTCAAAGAAAAAATCAGATGCAAAATTTGTTAGTGGCGGCCACACGCTTATCGATCATTCGGTGCAAGTCAAAGGCTGCATTAATTTCAGTGGGAATTTGGATCTTGAAGGCACGATCATCGGTGATGTTATTGCTGATAAGCAAAGCGATGCCCTTATTTGTGTGATGGATAAAGGTGTTGTGAAGGGGAAAATCATAGCGCCCAAAGTGATTGTGCATGGCTCGGTGGAAGGGAATATATACTCCTCCAAGCATTTAGAGTTGGCTTCGTCCGCTGTGGTTCATGGTGATGTTCATTATAGCGTTATCGAGATGATTAAAGGTGCTGAGGTTAACGGCAGTTTGGTTCATACTGATCCTGAAAAAACGCTCAATGCTGGTATTGAGCGCGCCCCTGTTGAGCCTGTAAAGGTAACGACGCATAAAGCTGATAGTAAAAAAGCGACTGCTATGGGTAACCCAGCAAAGGCTGTTTAAAAAGATGTTCTGAGTGCCCAAACTTATTGAGGTCTGGCGGCTGTTGGTAGTGTTTTTTGTTAATAGTTGACTAAATTACTCAGATAATTGGATAATGCGCCTTAATGAGGGTTCCATGACGGCATGGGAACGATATAGAGGAGACAGCGCTTAATGACTGAAAACATAACCGAGACATTTACCCCTGAAGCGTTAGTGGTTACCGATAGTGCGATCAGCAAGGTTAAGAGCTTAGTAGATGAAGAGGGTAATCCGGATTTGAAACTGCGAGTATTTGTCACTGGTGGTGGCTGTTCGGGTTTCCAGTACGGTTTTGCATTTGATGAAGAGTATGCCGAGGATGACGCAACGATAGAGCGCGATGGCGTCACCGTGGTGATCGATGCTGTTAGCTACCCCTACTTGGTTGGAGCTCACTTGGATTATGAAGAAGGGCTACAAGGCTCACGCTTCAAAGTGGAAAACCCGAATGCTGTGACCACTTGCGGTTGTGGATCATCGTTTTCTATTTGAGATCTTCCCGTATATAGCGGAAATTTTTCGCCACTATAGTGGCCAGCTTAGCCTACGCGGGAGAACCACTTGAAACCTTTGTTAAGCATATTTGTATTCGTTGCTGTGCTCGCTGCTGTATGGCAGGGGTTCAGTGTTAACGATACATCTAAGCTTCAAGGTGAAGGAGGCCCTAATAAACACTTTCAAAATAACACTCCTAAGCTCCCCGCCAGCACTGATAGCTCTGAACTTGCGAGGGTAGATCCTGTGGTGCGGAAGGCGTCAAAGTCGCCTATAGAGACTAGCGCTAACTCTGAGCTTGAAATTAATAGCGGTGTTGGGGGCGAAGCTCAGTTCGAAACCCAGCCCGATACCCTCCTCAAAAAACAGCTTAACGATCGTAGTGCTGACCTCGCTGCCGCAAAGCTCGATCTGCCGACTACGTCAAACATAAACCAAGATGGTCTACTTAAAATCGCTTCCGTCAAAGTGATGCCTCCAGTTTCTGGTGTGAAATCATTGGAGCCTAATGTTGGTGAGCTAATTGAGTTGCCGCAGATAGCGGAGCTGGAGCCTAACGGTTATTTAGCGCGTGTTTTATTGAATTCCCCTGAGGATGTGAATAAAGCTTTATTGCGCGCAGAGGAGCTATTTAGCAGTGGGAAAGTCGGCCCAGGCGATAAGCCGATGGCTTTCGTGCTTCACGGGCCTGAAGTGAAAATATTCTTTAAAGATAATTACGAACAATACCGGTCAATTGTCGATCTTGCTGCAAAGCTCACCGCTTTTAATGTCGTCAACGTCAAAGTCTGCCGCACTCGCATGCGGGGCATGGGCGAGCGAGAATCGACGCTTGTTCCTTTCGTTGGTACCGTGCCTTACGGTCCAGCAGAAATTAAACGTCTGGTCGATAAAGAGAGGTACGTTTATTTTTAATGCCAAAACCGCTTAGTTTTCTTGTACTTTAAAAGCAATTTCTGCTATCTTTCCGCTCGGAGTTGGCTAGACAATCGCGTCAGTATTGAGAATTTACACTTAATACTGCCGAGGAAAGTCCGGGCTCCATAGGGCAGAACGCCAGGTAACGCCTGGGAGGTGCGAGCCTACGGAAAGTGCAGCAGAGAGAAGACCGCCTGCTAACTTTTGGGTGAGCAGGTAAGGGTGAAAGGGTGCGGTAAGAGCGCACCGCGCAGCTGGCAACAGTCTGTGGCGATGGTAAACCCCGTTCGGAGCAAGACCAAATAGGAATCCATTGGTGCGGCCCGCATCGGATTCGGGTAGGTCGCTTGAGGTCAGTGGTGACACTGGTCCCAGATGAATGATTGTCCACGACAGAACCCGGCTTATCGGCCAACTCCTTTTTTTCTTCTGTTTTACCTCCCTGCTATATGTATTCTGAGTCTATCGGGATCTTCTTAATGCGCAAAAACATTCTTGAGCTTAATGTAGCTTCGAGGTGTTAGCTCCACCCTGCTGATTCTTATCTAGTTTTCAATTGTGCTCTAGCGTGTTTCGATTCTCCTTATTCAAAAAAACTCGATATTTCAAGACCTTATGCCCTGTATTGAATTCAATTCCCTTGACTTTGTATCGCACTTAAATATAGTGTGCAGTTAGGTGGAGTAATGTGGGGTTTAGTGGTTTTATGTGGTGCTAAGCGTGTTTGAAGTGGTGAATTAGGGTTGGTAATGTTGAGTGTATCAAGGTAGTCATTCGATCAATATGGACGTCAAAGGGCGTATGGCCATTCCTGTGAAATACCGGGATATGTTGGCCTCTGCCTGTGGAGGGCGTATCGTAATGACCGCACACACCCAAGACCGCTGCGTTTTAGTTTACCCCGAGACCGAATGGCTCAACATTCTGCCAAAAATCGAAGCTTTACCAAGTTTCAATCGTGCCGCCTTGCGCGCGCAACGCCTGTTAATTGGTTATGCCTGCCCCTTGGAACTTGATGGCAATGGTCGTGTGTTAGTGCCACCTACACTGCGCGACTATGCAAAACTTGAAAAAAAAGTGATGCTCGTCGGGCTTGGTAAAAAGTTTGAGTTGTGGAATGAAGAAGCCTGGTTGAGTTCTGTTGCTGATCTAGACGATGGTGATGCACTACCTGAAGAAATGCTGTCGCTAACCTTATAACGATTGAAAGAATCTATGAATAACACAGAAGAGAGCTCTGAGCATTGCTCAGTAATGCTCAACGAGTCGGTAGAGGCTTTGGTCAAAGATTGTGATGGGCATTATATCGACGGCACTTTTGGTCGTGGTGGTCACAGTCGTGCGATTCTTCAACGTTTGTCCGCCGAAGGGCGACTTACCGTCTTTGATAAAGACCCAGAAGCCATTGCCGCTGGGCGTGAGATGTTTAAAAACGATTCGAGGGTGAGCTTGGTGCATGGGGCGTTTTCGTCAATGGAGCAGGTCGTAGCTGAGCGTGAGTTAACGGGGAAAATTGCTGGTATTCTGCTTGATTTAGGTGTTTCCTCTCCTCAATTGGATGATGCTGAGAGGGGCTTTAGTTTTTTAAGAGACGGCCCGCTGGATRTGCGAATGAACAACCAAAGCGGAAGAACCGCTGCGCAGTGGTTGGCAGTAGAAGACGAGGCTCAGATAGCCTTTGTATTGAAAGAGTATGGGGAAGAACGCTTTGGCAGACGTATGGCGAGAGCCATTGTTGAGAAACGAGCGGAAGAACCCATCACCACCACCTTGCAGTTGGCTAATATTCTCAAAGAGGCTAATCCTCGCTGGGAGAAGGGTAAGAATCCTGCGACCCGAGGCTTTCAGGCGATCAGGATCTATATCAATGGCGAGCTGCAAGAGTTAGAGCAAACCTTGAAAAGCAGTTTACAGATACTTCAACCCGACGGAATCTTTGTGGCGATCAGTTTTCATTCGCTAGAAGACCGTATTGTGAAACGCTTTTTTAGAGATCAGTCGCGCGGGCGAGAATTTCCCATCGGTGTGCCAGTCACCGAAGCGATGTTAGATAAGAAGCTTGCGAAGATCGGTAAAGCTGTAAAAGCAACGCCTGAGGAAATACGTACAAACGTACGTTCTCGCAGCGCTGTATTACGAGTCGCTAGACGTTTGGTTGACAATTGAGAGAGTTAAGCGATGGCTGCAAAGGCAAGTGGTAATGAGTCTGTTCAGGTTCTGGGCTTTCGTGCATCGTTGATATTAATGCTTCTGTGGCTGGCCTGTTTGTTGTCAGCCCTCGGTGTTGTTTGTTCCACCTATGAATCGCGTAAAGCGACTCAAGCACTTGAAACATTACGAAGAGAGGCGAGCAGTCTCAAGGTGATGTCGGGAAAATACCTGTTGGAAAAAAGCTCATGGGCGGCTTATTCCCGTGTTGAAAGAATTGCAACAAATGACCTAGGTATGCAAATGCCTCAACCTGGAAAGACCGTCTTAGTGCATCGTAATTCTGATAGCTCGACGACCGATAAAAAATACATAAGCAAGGTAAGTAGAAACTAAGTCGGTACTGGCAAAAAAATGGCAAGCAAGAAAGTTAAAAACATGCAAATACTTCCGTTGTGGCGCTTAATTGTCGTTGCTGGGGTGATTGCGTTTGTGCCAGTAGCTTTGTTATGGCATCTCGCCCACCTGCAAGTTCTGCCAGGGCAGGAGCGGGGTTTTCGGTTTTTACAAACGGAAGGCGAAGCTAGAACACTTCGGAAAGAGGCAATCAATGCCTATCGTGGTGCTATTACTGATCGCAACGGTGAATTACTCGCGGTAAGTACCCAGGTGAAATCTATCTATGCTAACCCCCAGCAGTTAAAAGTGTCGCAATATCCGGCACTTGCGAAAGCCTTGGGCTGGTCACAAAGCGCTTTAAATACTCGCTTACTCAAATATAAACAGAAGCAGTTTGTTTACCTAAAAAGACACCTTCCCCCGTACGAAGCCGATGAAATTCTGGCGCATCGCTTTACCGGTGTTTCGGGCGAAGAGGAATATCGACGTTACTATCCTGCGGGTGAAGTCGTAGCTCACGTTCTCGGTTTTACCGATATTGATGATATTGGAAGAGAAGGGGTAGAGCTTGCTTACGAGCAATGGCTAGCGGGTGCCCCCGGTGCAAAAAAACTGGTGAAAGACCTAAAAGGGAATGTGGTCAAAGACCTTGGTATGTTGGCGGCGCCAAAGCCTGGCAATGACCTTCAGTTAACGATCGATTTACGGTTACAGTATATCGCCCACAAAGAGCTCAAATCGGCTATTAAAAAGCAAGGCGCAAAATCAGGTTCGCTAGTAATTGTAGCCGTGGAAACCGGCGAGTTGTTAGCGATAGTCAACCAGCCCTCCTATAACCCGAATAATCGCAGTAATGTCAAAGCCTATCAGTTGCGCAACCGAGCGTTTACTGATGTCTTTGAACCCGGTTCAACGGTTAAGCCCTTTGCGGTTATGGCAGCATTAGAGAGCGGAAAATATACTGCTGAGCATCAAATTGATACCAACCCCGGCCACTGGCGTGTTGGCAGTAAAACCATTATTGACCCAGTTAATTATGGGGTGATCGATCTCAATAAAATTATTATTAAATCTAGTCAAGTCGGCATTAGTAAGCTTGCCATAGAAATGGGGCCTGAGCTGCTTCATGATATGTATTATCGGGTCGGGTTAGGGCAAAGTTCAGGATCTGGTTTCCCTGGAGAAAGTGACGGTTACTTGCCCAATCGAGCATCTTGGCATCCAATAGAAGTTGCCACACTTGCTTACGGTTATGGCTTAACGGTGAACGCCGTGCAGTTAGCGCAGGCGTATAGCGTGATAGCCTCGGGCGGTAAATTTATACCAGTAAAACTATTAAGTGATTCTAATAACGAGCCTGCACGCGAAGTCGTCGATAGCCGTGTTGCCTCGAAGGTGGCAGGTATGTTGGCGCGCGTTGTTACCTCGGGTGGAACGGGCACGCGTGCTCATGTCGATGCTTATCACGTTGCAGGTAAAACCGGTACAACTCATAAGGTCGGTAAAAACGGCTATGTGGATGATAAATATGTTGCGTTATTTGCCGGTTTTGCGCCTGTAGAAAAACCAGAAGTAGTAATGGTCGTGGTTATTAATGAGCCTCCTTCAGATGGCGAATATTCCGGCGGTAAAGCTGCGGCACCTGTTTTTTCAAAAACTATGGAAAAGGTATTGCGTGTTTTACGTGTGCCGCCTGAAGTGCTCAGCGTAACAAGTGTTGCAGGAGGCCATCATGGATAAACCTCAGGCGCAGGTGTTGGCAGCGATTTTACCCAAAGCTTTGCAGTTAAATCTATCGGAAGCTGTATTGGAAATGGCTATCAGCGGCTTATGTTCTGATAGCCGTGCTGTGCGTTCTGGTTTTGCGTTTATAGCGCTTAAGTCGCCTATATTTAATGGCGGCCATTATATTCAACATGCAATAGAAAGCGGCGCCGCGATTATATTAACGGATGACTTCTTGGTGCATGAAAGATTTACCCATCCGAATATAGCCTGCCTTTATTTTGAAAATTTACAGCAGCAACTAGGCTTAATAGCTGCGAAATTTTATGGTGATGGCGCTAACGGTCGGCAAATGATTGGCGTTACCGGTACCAACGGCAAAAGCACCGTTGTATCTCTTGTCGCTCAGTTATATCAGGCTTTAGGTAAAAAAACGGCGATCATTGGCACTTTAGGTTATGGCTTCATTGGTGAGCGCATTACGCATAGCGGCATGACGACACCAGATGCAATTAGTTGTCAGCGTCTTTTGGCGGAGCTAGCCGATGAGCATGCCGATACGATCGCGATGGAAGTGTCGTCACACGGTATAGAGTTAAATCGTGTTGCCGGCATTCAATATCAAATCGGTATTATCACCAATATTACGCGTGATCACTTAGATTTTCATGGTTCGTTTGAGAATTATGTCCGTGTCAAGAAATCGTTTTTATTAGACTCCTCAGTTACCACAGCCATCGTTAATTATGACGATGAATTGTGTAAAGCGTTATGGAGTGAGCTGCATGCGAATAACAAGACCTGTTATTCATATAGCGTCAGTAATAGCGCAGCAGGTATGTATTGCAGTCAAATCAGCTATAGCAAATATGGTTTGACCGCGCATATCCATTCGCCCTTGGGGGAGGGCGAGCTGCGCTCTTCCTTAATCGGAGAGTTCAATCTCAGCAACCTACTCGCAGCGATTAGTTGTTGTGTTGCTGATGGCGTGCCTCTGGCGGAAGTATTAGAGCTTATTCCAAATTTAAAACCTGTCAGTGGACGCCTGCAGCGAGTACAAGCTCCTAAGGCTCAATCAGCTGCTGATATTTTTGTAGATTATGCGCATACCCCTGACGCGTTAACGCGTGTATTGACGGCAACACGGCAACACGGCTATCAGCGTATTTGGTTGGTTTTTGGCTGCGGTGGTGACCGCGACAAAGGCAAGCGTGCATTGATGGGCGAAATCGCCGTTGCGAATGCGGATAAAGTGATTATTACCTCAGATAACCCGCGTAGCGAAGACCCAAAAGTAATTATTGAAGAAATTCAGCAGTCTTTATCTTGCCTAGAGAAGGTCTCCAGTATTGTTGATCGCAAGCAGGCAATTACTTGGGCGGTACAGCATGCCCATATTGGCGATGCCGTTATTATCGCAGGTAAAGGCCACGAAAATTATCAGCTCATTGGCGAAGGAAAAATAAGTTTTAATGATGTTGAAATAGCGCAGGCCTGTATTGAAACTATGGATCAGGTGAGTACAAACTCTCTAAAGAGTGTTGGTCTATGAATTTATCGAGCTTGCAGGCAAGCGGCATTGGAGAGCATTTGGGTGCCGATTTGGATTTTGACAGTATCAGTACTGATACTCGAAATATCCAATTAGGTGATGTTTATTTAGCACTTAAAGGCCCCAATTTTGATGGGCATAACTACGTGCAAGATGCCGTTGCCAAGGGAGCCCGCGCACTCGTTCTAGAAAAACCGTGTGACGAGGTGAATGTTCCCCAGTTGATTGTTAAAAATGCGCTCATTGCTCTGGGGGAAATCGCCGCCAAAAAGCGTGAATCTTTCTCCGGAACTGTCATTGGTGTCACTGGAAGTTGCGGTAAAACGACGGTTAAGGGCTTACTTAAAAGTATTCTATCCTGCCATAGCGGGCGCGAAGATGGCTGCGTAGCGACACACGGCAATTTTAATAATCATATTGGCGCGCCTTTAAGCTTGATGACCATTCACGATAAAGCTGAATATGCGGTAATTGAGGCCGGAGCAAGTGGCTCAGGCGAAATTAGCTATTTGGCGAATCTAATCAAGCCCGATATTGCATTGGTGAATAATGTGATGCCTGTGCATATCGAAGGTTTTGGCAGTATTGAAGCTATCGCAAAAGAAAAAATGTCTATATGCGATAGCAAAACGCCAGAGGGTAAACCCTCAACGGTGATTTTCAACCTTGATAATGCACAGTTGTTAGCTAATCGCTCGCGTATTCAAGGGCGAGAAATGTTGGTGTTTAGCCGAGAGCAAAAAATTGCATGTGCTGAGCGCGATGTTGCGGGCGTTAAAGCCTGTGTTTATGCGAGTGGTGCTAGTAAGGATCGCCTCGGCCACGCGCGCTTTACCTTAAATGTTGAGGTTGATGGCACCACTCAGCAAGTGCCAGTGATACTAGCGGTGTACGGGGATCATAATATTAGTAACGCTCTAGCTGCGGCAAGTTGTGCCTTGGCGAGCGGTGCAAGCATTGGCGCTATTGTGGAAGGCTTGCAGCAGTTCAGCGGCGAAAAAGGCCGTATGCAATGCCAAGCTGGATATTCTGGAGCAACAGTTGTTGATGATACCTACAATGCCTGCCCTGACTCTATGCGAGCCGCTATCGATTATTTAGCTAATTACCCAAACACGGTATTTGTTTGCGGCAATATGGGGGAGCTAGGTGAAGATGAAATTAGCATTCACCGTCAACTTGGTCAGTATGCAAAACAAAAAGGTATCGATAGCGTATTGGCGATTGGTCACCTTGCAAAATATATAGCCGAAGCTTTTGGTGACGGTGCCCAAATTTTTGAGGATAAGCCTGCTTTGGTTACACAGTTAAAGTCACAACTTCAAGCCGATTCGCTTGTGTTAGTAAAAGGTTCGCGCAGTACTAAGATGGAAGAGGTCGTGCAGGCCTTACTTTCGGGTAGAGAGCTTAGCGACAAAAATTTCGCCGACGAGAGGAGCCAATAATGCTACTTTGGTTGGCTGATTACTTACAGCAATATTACAGCGGCTTTGGCGTTTTTAAATACCTCACTTTACGGGGTATTTTGGGGGTTATGACCTCTCTTGGAATTTCTTTGCTTCTGGGGCCTTGGTTTATTCGTAAGCTTAACCAGTTACAAATCGGTCAAACGGTACGTGATGATGGGCCTGAGAGTCATCTAAGTAAGTCGGGTACGCCAACAATGGGCGGCACGCTGATTTTATTTTCGATTATATTCTCTGCCTTGTTATGGTCCGATTTAAGTAATCGTTTCGTGCTGATCGTAATCAGTGTGACCTTCGGCTTTGGTTTGATCGGTTGGGTTGATGACTATCGGAAAGTGGTAGAAAAGAACTCTAAAGGCCTGCCCGCCAAGTGGAAGTATTTCTGGCAATCCATATTAGGTCTAGCGGTCGCAGTGGCTTTGTATAGCACCGCCGTCGTACCTGAAGAGACAAAATTATACATTCCGTTTTTTAAGCACGTAGCGATTGACCTTGGGTTTTTCTACATCATATTGACCTATTTTATGATTGTAGGTTTTAGTAATGCAGTTAACCTTACTGATGGTTTAGACGGATTGGCAATTATGCCCAGTGTCATGATTGGCTCGGCTTTAGGACTTATTGCTTACTTAGTAGGCAACTTCAATTTTGCCAGCTATCTGAATATTCCCTTTGTCCCAGGGGCGGGTGAGCTGGTGATTTTTTGTGGTGCTCTGGCCGGAGCTGGTTTGGGGTTTTTATGGTTTAACACCTACCCAGCACAAGTTTTTATGGGAGACGTAGGCGCCCTTGCTTTGGGAGCCGCACTTGGCGTTATTGCAGTGATTGTTCGCCACGAAGTCGTGTTTTTTATTATGTCAGGTGTTTTTGTGATGGAGACAGTCTCCGTTATTTTGCAAGTGGCGTCGTTCCAGCTTACCGGTCGGCGTATTTTTAGAATGGCACCGCTTCATCACCATTTTGAATTGAAAGGTTGGCCTGAGCCACGTGTGATTGTGCGGTTTTGGATTATTACGGTGATGTTGGTGTTATTTGGCTTAGCGACACTTAAATTACGCTAAGTCGCTGTTGCCAGTAGCGGCGGTTGTAAATAGATTTGATTAACAGGTATATAGCTTGAGTACGATGATTGCGTCAGACAGGTATTCGTTGATTGTTGGTATGGGAGCCACTGGACTTTCTATCGCGCATTTTTTGCGTGACAACGGTCGACGTTTTTGCGCCTACGATACGCGTGATCAGGCTTCACTCGCGATTGAGTTTGAACGGTGCTTTGACGAGCTTGCCTGTTATTTTAAGGTCATCCCGGAAGACGTCGTGGCTGGTGCAGATCGACTATTACTTAGCCCAGGAGTGTCTCGCGATGAGCCAGTAGTGCAGCAGGCATTGAGTTTAGGTATTCCGGTTGTTGGTGATATCGAGTTGTTTTTAAGTGTGGTTGATAAGCCGGTAATTGGTATTACTGGTTCTAACGGCAAGTCCACTGTGACTACTTTAGTTTCTCAAGCGGCCGAAAATGCTGGGTTGAAAGTGGGTGTTGGCGGCAATATTGGCACGCCTGCTCTCGCGTTGCTAAATGAGCCTGCGGATATTTATGTGTTGGAATTGTCTAGCTTTCAATTGGAAAGTACGACTCGACCAAATTTAACCGTTGCCTGCATGTTGAATGTCACACCGGATCACATGGATCGCTACGCGAATATCGGCGAATATGTCGCTGCCAAGCAACGTATTTTTTACGGCGCAAAAAATGTTATTTACGCCTTGGATGATGTGCTTACCCGCCCTCCTGTTGCTAGAGATATTAAGCGTTTTGGTTTTGGTTTGAACTCGCACCCTGAAGTGGAAGAGCTTCAGTATTACCTCGATGTGAATAGCGGTTACTTGTGTTGCACGGGGCGTCAAATAGTGCATGTAGACGCGATCAAGATGAAAGGTAAACACAATCTCTTTAACGCCCTCGCCCTATTGGCGATTGCGGAAGCCGCTGGTATCGGCGAGCAGGCGTGTTTAAAGGCTTTGGCCTCGTTTACTGGTTTACCGCATCGCTGTCAATGGATTGCTGAACATAGCGGCGTTACCTTTATTAACGATTCAAAAGCTACCAACATCGGTGCGGCGCAAGCGGCAATATGTGGCTTGGGTAGTGAGTACTCCGCGATTACATTAATTGCCGGTGGTGATGGTAAAGGCGCTGATTTTCTTGGTTTGGCGCGTACGATTAATCAGCTCGTTGGTACCCTTGTGTTGATTGGGTGCGATGCCGATAAAATTGAAAAGCATATTGATAACAAGCGTGTTCATGTTATTCATGCGGATGATATGCGCGTAGCTGTTCGAGAAGCGACGCGGGTCAGTGCGCCCGGTGGTTTAGTGTTATTAGCTCCAGCATGCGCGAGCTTTGATATGTTTTCAGGCTTCGAGGAGCGTGGTGAGCAGTTTATTCAGGCGGTAGAGGAGGTGGGTTGTGACGCTACTATCCTTTGAGTTTTCTAATCCGTTTAGTAGCAAAAATATTGACCCGGGCTTATCGCTCGCGTTAATGACCTTATTCAGTATTGGTTTAGTCATGGTTGCGTCAAGCTCCATGGACTTTGCTGGCGCGACTTATGACGATCCTTGGCGCATGCTTAAAAAGCAAAGTATCTTTTTATTAATGGGGGTGACCGGTGGTTTTCTTATCGCTTGCGTGCCATTAATTGTTTGGGAGAAGTCCTCAGGATTGCTTTTATGCTTGGCCTTGGCGTTTTTAGTTGTAGTGCTGATACCGGGTATAGGGAAAAGTGTTAACGGCAGTCGGCGGTGGCTGTCCCTTGGTTTGTTTGCGATGCAGGCTTCCGAGTTAGCCAAGTTCTGTATTTTGTTGTTTTTTGCCAGTTACCTCTCTCGGCGCAATGAGCAGGTGCGCACGCGCTGGCCAGCATTTTTTATCATGATCGGGATCGTGGCGCTGATTGTGTTGCTGCTCTTACTTGAGCCTGACTTTGGCAGTGCGGTGGTGATTACCTTTACCTTGGGTGCAATGATGTTTGTTGCAGGCGTGCCGGTATTAAGGTTTTTAGTTTTGGCCTCGTTGACTGGCGTGGGCTTTGCTGCGATGGCGGTACTTTCGCCTTATCGCTGGGAGCGCCTTATTGCTTTTATGGATCCATGGTCTCGTCAGTTTGATAGTGGCTATCAACTGGTGCAATCGTTGATTGCTTTTGGGCGTGGTGAATGGTTTGGTTTGGGTTTGGGCAATAGCTTACAAAAGTTGTTTTTCCTGCCAGAAGCGCATACTGATTTTATTTTCTCCATTATTGCTGAAGAGTTTGGTTTTGTTGGCGCAATAGCGCTGATCTCACTGTTTGTTTATTTCATCGTTAAAATCATGCTGCTTGCCAATCGAGCCCGTGAAAAAGGTCATTTATTTACGACGTTTCTGTGTTGGGGGGTTGCGGTTATGTTCGCATCACAAGCGTTTATTAATATGGGGGTTGCCTCAGGTTTGTTGCCGACTAAGGGTTTAACCTTGCCTTTTATAAGTTATGGCGGGAGTAGCCTGATTATTTGTTGTGCCTTAACGGCCTTGGTTTTTCGTGCCCATTGGGAGCTGCGTGATGAATGACAACGCCGCAGTTAAGCAAAATGCACAAGCCGCTAAAACCGTGCTGATTATGGCTGGCGGGACTGGCGGGCATGTATTCCCGGGCTTAGATTTAGCTAGTGAATTACGCCAGCGCGGATATGATATACATTGGCTGGGAACTGAGGCAGGCTTGGAGTCTAGGTTGGTGCCTAAAGCGAATATACCTTTGCACTATATCCCTGTGCGTGGCATCCGCGGTAAGCGTTTAACTAATATACTGGCGGCACCTATTAATATTTTGATGTCTGTATGGTTAGCACTAAAAATCATCAAAAAAATTAACCCGCAAGTGGTTGTGGGTTTGGGTGGGTTTGTTGCAGGGCCTGGCGGCGTTGCAGCTAGGTTATTAGGTCTGCCTTTAGTTATTCATGAGCAAAACGCAGTTATTGGAACGACCAATAAACTCTTGGCAAAAATTGCAAATAGGGTGTTGTGCGCTTTCCCAATCTCAATAAGTAAAGCGATTTGTATTGGAAATCCAGTACGAGCTGAAATTGAAAGCCTAGCCGCACCGAAATTACGGATAAACCAGCGTAGTGGTGCCTTGAATATTTTAGTTGTTGGCGGTAGTCGTGGGGCGCAAGCCATTAATGAATTAGTGCCTCGCGCTTGCGCATTGGCGATTAAAAATAAAGCTGCAGCAGATGGAGATGCGGTACAAGTGAATATTTGGCATCAAGCGGGCGATAAAAAAGATGCGGCAACTGTTGACGAATACCAGCAAGCAGGTGTACAAGCACGCGTAGATCCATTTATCGAAAATATGTCGGAAGCACTCGATTGGGCTGATTTTGTTATTTGCCGTTCAGGTGCTCTTACAGTATCGGAATTAGCGGCTGCGGGTTTAGGCGCTTTATTTATTCCTTATCCTTATGCGATTGACGATCATCAAACCGCGAATGCGGAATATTTAGTCAGCGCAGGCGCAGCTATTGTTAAGCAGCAGAGCGATTTGGACGAAACCACGCTTGCCGAAGCGTTTGAGAGTTTAATTTTTGATCGGAATAAAGTCTGTAAAATGGCTTGCTTGGCACGTGAACTTGCGAGACCAAAAGCTGCCATACATTTTGCTGATTATTGTGAGGAGTTCGTAAATGCCTAAAAATTCGGTATGCCAGATACCCGAGATGCGCCGAATCCGCCAAATTCATTTTGTCGGTATTGGAGGCGCCGGTATGAGTGGTATCGCTGAGGTATTGTTAAATCAAGGCTATTGTATTACCGGTTCAGATATCCGAGAAAGCGACGTGACACGACGTTTGTCGTCCATGGGCGCTACAATATTTATTGGGCACAGTGCTGATAATGTTGTGAACTCCGACGTGGTAGTAAATTCTACTGCCGTCGTTGACGATAATCCTGAATTAGTTGCTGCACGCAAGCGGCGTGTACCGATTGTACGTCGGGCGGAAATGTTGGCCGAGCTAATGCGTTATCGTCACGGAATAGCAGTGGCCGGCACACACGGTAAAACGACGACGACGAGTTTAATTGCGTCGGTATTAGCTGCGGGCGGTAAAGATCCGACTTTTGTGATTGGTGGCTTATTAAATAGTACGGGTAGCAATGCCGGTTTAGGCGAAAGCCGCTATTTAGTGGCGGAAGCCGACGAAAGCGACGCCTCGTTTTTGCATCTACAGCCGATGCTCGCTGTCGTTACAAATATAGATGCCGATCACATGGATACCTATGAAGGGGATTTCGCCAAGTTAAAAACGACTTTTATAGAATTTTTACATAATTTACCGTTCTATGGGATTGCCGTGGTATGTGGCGATGATCCAGTTGTGCGGGAAATTATGCCCAGCATTTCTCGTTCGATTTTGACTTACGGTTTTGGTGAAGAATGTGACTTTCAAGCATATGATTTGAAGCAAGAAGGAATGAATTGTTGCTTTAAAATTCGTCGACCAGGTAATGATGTACCGCTTGACATCTCGTTAAATATGCCCGGACGGCATAATGTGCTTAATGCGACGGCGGCGGTTACTGTCGCTACTGACGAGGGTGTTGATGATGCATCAATTAAACAGGGCTTATTAAACTTTCAAGGTGTTGGACGTCGATTCGATATTTATGGCGAGTTCTCTGTTGAACAGTTGTGTCCGTTTTTGACCGCTAACGGAGCGGAATACTCTAGTGAAGAGACCGTTATGCTGGTCGATGACTATGGTCACCACCCAACAGAAGTGGCAGCCACGGTTGCCGCCGTGAGAGCTGGTTGGCCTGGTCGAAGATTATTGATGATTTATCAACCGCATCGCTTTACGCGAACACGTGATCTTTATGAAGATTTTGTCGAGGTACTCTCTTCAGTAGATCAACTTATTTTATTAGAAGTGTTTGCAGCGGGTGAATCGCCAATTCCCGGAGCAGATAGTCGTCACTTGTGTCGCAGTATTCGTAACCGGGCAGTAATGGAGCCAATATACGCAGACGGTATTGATGCGGTTCCGGCACTTTTAAAAAATATTGTTAAGCCTGGCGATATTGTCATTACTCAGGGCGCTGGCAATGTCGGTGCATTGCCAAAAATAATGACTGAGGTTGCATAGTGACAAAGGTGAGTGAATTAGCCTATAACAAGTGTTTTGCCGCTACGCCCGAAGATCTGGGTGAAGTTGCCGTATTGTATGGTGGTGTATCCGCAGAGAGGGCCATCTCTTTAATAAGTGGCCAAGCGGTGGCTCATGCGTTAAAGGAATTGGGCGTTAATGTTAACGCAATTGATGTTGGTGAAAACGTTATTGAACAATTGTCCGATGCGTCTTTTGATACCGCGTTTATTGCATTGCATGGTGTGGGCGGTGAAGACGGCAAGATACAAGCTCTATTAGAGTATTTAGGCAAGCCTTATACCGGGAGTGGTTTAGCGGCTTCAGCGCTGGCGATGGATAAATTAAAGAGCAAGCAGGTATGGCAGGCCGAAGGTTTCTCAACGCCGCCTTATTTGTGTGTAAATGCCGATTCAGATTGGCAAGCGGTCATGAATACGCTTGGAGCCGAGGTGTTTGTTAAGCCAATACATGAAGGTTCAAGCTTAGGTATGAGCTGTGTTGATAACGCGGTGGATTTAAAAAATGCGTATCAGTTGGCGGCTACATTTGACCCGAAGGTGCTGGTCGAGCAACGTATAGTCGGGGCTGAATACTCTGTGGCGCTTTTGAATGGGCAGGCGCTACCGCCGATTAGCATGTTAACTTCGAATAGTTTTTATGATTATCAGGCGAAATATGAATCCAACGAGACGCGTTATCAGTGTCCGTGCGATTTGTCGGCTGAAAAAGGTGATGAGATCCAAGCGATCGCAGTTAAGGCTTTTAATGCTTTAGGTTGCAGTGGCTGGGGGCGAATCGATTTTATGCAAAATAAAGATGGTGATTTTTTCTTGTTAGAGGCGAATACTGTTCCGGGCATGACTGAGCACAGTTTAGTGCCGATGGCCGCAAAAGTGGTTGGCTTGGATTTTAAAGCCCTACTGTTAGAAATATTGGTTGACGTATAAATGACGAAAAAAACGGCGACACGAAAAACTACCGCAAAGCGACGAGGAGCAAGTAAGTCGCCTAATGCCGAGCCGCCCAAAAACATACCAGTCATTCGTGCATTTTTGTTTGCTGGCGTGATCGCATTAGTGGTGTTTGGCGCATTAAACATTAAATGGCAAGGTGCGATTGATCGAGTTAACGCACTCGCGCATCGCCCAGTGTCACAGGTGTTGATTGAGGGGGAGTTTAACTTTGTCGAGCGTGAAGGTTTGCAAGAAACGCTAGAAACACATCTCAGTGGCGATTTTATGGACATAAACCTCACTGAAATAAAAAAATTACTTGAAGCTAACCCTTGGGTAGCGAGCGTTAGGATTCAACGGGTTTGGCCTGATAGTCTGAAATTAAGCGTGATAGAGCACCGGCCAATTGCACGTTGGGGGGATGTGGGTTTTATCAACAGTCATGGTCAGTTGGTATACGTGAACATAGAGCAACGTTTGGTGCATTTGCCGTTGCTCTCAGGTAATGCTGAAAACAGCGATGCGATCGCGCAGAAATACCTGCAGATATCAGAGGTGCTGGCGAGCATTGGTTTGCGGGTTCATGGTTTGGCTGTTGACGAAAAAATGTTTGTTACGGTGACAGCCGATAAAAATTTGAAAATATATCTCGGTCAAGAAAAAATCGAGACAAAATTAGAGACACTCATATTAGTTTATGAGCGTGAATTACAGTATAAAGTAGATACGATTCATTATATCGATATGCGCTATGAAAAAGGCTTGGCTGTCGGTTGGTTAGATGGTCAAGAGAAGCGAATTTAGGGCGAAATGATGGCAAGTTCAAATGCAGGGCAAATGATTGTCGGGCTAGATATTGGCACATCCAAGGTGGCCGCTATTGTTGGCGAAATTTCACCCGAAGGGGAGCTATCGATTGTTGGTATTGGCTCAAGTAAGTCTGTTGGGCTGAAGAAAGGTGTCGTTGTGAATATTGAATCAACGGTGCAATCAATTCAGCGAGCAATAGAAGAGGCGGAGTTGATGGCCGGCTGCCAAATACACTCCGTTTATGTGGGTATTGCTGGTAGTCATATTCGTAGTATGAATTCACATGGTATTGTGGCGATTAAAGACCGCGAGGTATTTTCTCAGGATCTTGATCGGGTGATTGATGCTGCGCAAGCTGTAGCAATTCCGGCGGATCAGAGAATATTGCACATATTGCCACAGGAATACTTAATTGATGAGCAAGAGGGCGTGAAAGAGCCACTAGGTATGTCCGGCGTACGCTTAGAGGCAAAGGTTCACTTGGTAACTTGTGCGGTAAATGCTGCACAAAATATTGAAAAGTGTATTCGTCGTTGCGGTCTTGAAATAGACGATATTATTTTGGAGCAGCTAGCCTCCAGTTACGCAGTGCTTACGGATGATGAAAAAGAGTTAGGTGTTTGTCTGGTTGATATAGGGGGTGGCACCACCGATATTGCAGTATTTACCGAAGGCGCGATCCGTCATACCGGAGTGATCCCAATTGCAGGGGATCAGGTGACAAATGATATTGCGATGGCGCTGCGTACGCCAACGCAGCATGCGGAAGAAATTAAAATTCGTTACGCCTGCGCATTGGCAAAATTAACTGGCGCTGAAGAAACAATTAAAGTTCAGAGTGTGGGGGATCGCCCAGCCCGGGACTTATCACGTCAAGCGCTAGCGGAGGTTGTTGAGCCTCGTTATGATGAGTTGTTTACGCTGGTTCAGGCGGAGCTACGTCGCAGCGGGTATGAAGATATGATTGCCGCTGGTATTGTATTAACTGGTGGTACATCGAAAATGGAAGGCGTTGTAGATTTGGCGGAAGAGATTTTCCATATGCCAGTGAGGCTTAGCAGCCCACAAAATGTAACGGGCCTAAAAGATATTGTTAACAATCCAATATATTCAACAGGGGTGGGGTTGTTGTTGTACGGAAAGGACAAGGGGAGCGCGCAAAATTACAGAAATGAATTAGATGAAGGCGCTGTGAGTAAAATAAAATCGTGGTTTGGGCGGTATATGTAAATCACGCGTAGCGAAAGAGAGTAAAGCCGCTATATTTAGCGGATAGTAAATGAGTATGTTTTATTAAAAAACTTTTCATCATTACTTTTTATAATTTCTTTTTTTGGTGTAGCTTTTTGGTATTGATGTTAGTGCTGTTTGTTAACACTATTTGAGGGATGTTGTTTTTGAAGTACTGTTTTTAAAGCGTTATTTTTAAAATGTTATATATTGTTAATCAGGGGAAAGAGAGGCTAGTATGTTTGAATTAGTTGATAGCATACCGCAAAATGCAGTTATTAAAGTTGTTGGCATCGGCGGTGGCGGCGGCAATGCCGTTAAACACATGATCAATAACGAAGTTGAGGGTGTTGAATTTATCTGTGCTAATACTGACGCGCAAGCGTTGACAGATATGGACTCCCGTACTGTATTGCAGTTAGGGAACGGCATTACTAAAGGTTTGGGAGCCGGTGCAAACCCAGAGATTGGCCGTCAGGCTGCGATGGAAGATAGAGAGCGTATCGCGGAAGTTTTGRCTGGCGCTGATATGGTATTTATTACCGCAGGTATGGGMGGCGGYACMGGAACTGGTGGTGCTCCTGTKTTTGCWGARGTGGCACGTGAGATGGATATTCTTACGGTTGCTGTGGTAACTAAGCCGTTTCCATTTGAAGGGCGTAARCGCTTAGCGATTGCTGARGAAGGCATTAAGCAGTTGAAAGATCGCGTTGACTCTTTAATCACGATTCCAAATGAAAAGCTATTGTCGGTGTTGGGCAAGAGCACTAGTCTTTTGGATGCTTTTAAAGCAGCTAATGACGTTTTGCTTGGTGCGGTTCAAGGTATTGCGGATTTGATTATTCGCCCTGGTATGATCAACGTCGATTTTGCAGATGTACGCACGGTAATGTCTGAAATGGGTATGGCGATGATGGGTAGTGGTTGCGCTACTGGCGAAAATCGTGCGCGTGAGGCAGCTGAAGCCGCGATTCGTAGTCCGCTACTTGAAGATATTAATCTTGAAGGCGCACGTGGAATCTTGGTGAACATCACAGCCGGTATGGATCTATCTTTGGGCGAGTTTTCCGAAGTGGGCGATACTGTTGAAGAGTTTGCTTCGAACGACGCGACGGTTGTAGTCGGTACGGTTATTGATCCGGACATGAAGGATGAGTTACGCGTAACAGTTGTTGCTACTGGGCTTGGTGGGGAGGTTGTTAAGAAAGAGGAGCCTACCACTAAGGTTGTGGTTGACAATACTCGCGGCACTACTGCTGAGTCACCGCCTAACTATAGTAATCTAGATAAACCAACTGTAATGCGTGCGAATAAAGCAAGCAGTGCAGCTGTAAGCGCAGCGGCAGAAGCTGTTGGTAAAGATATGGAATATTTAGATATTCCTGCTTTTTTACGTAAACAAGCGGATTAACCTCCGCCACGCTATAGTTTATTAAGCGTTACTTAAGGCTTTTGCCAACAACAGTGCAGTCCCCTGCTGCATTGTTGTTTCGGTGTGCGTTACAATTAATAAAAATACACATACGCAGTCTTGGTTGGCCGAATACATTCTGCTACCATCCTCCGATTCCTCTCTCGGCGTTTTTAACTGGATACTCTCTATATGGTAAGACAGCGTACACTTAAAAACGAAATTCGTGCCACAGGCGTCGGCCTACATACAGGCAAAAAGATCTATTTAACGCTTCGTCCCGCACCTGTTGATAGCGGTATTGTGTTTAGGCGCATCGACCTTGATCCTATTGTGGAAATTCAAGCGCGTGCTGATAACGTGGGCGATACAATGTTATCGACAACCCTAATCAAGGGCGATGTTCGCGTGTCTACGGTAGAACATTTGCTTTCAGCTATGGCCGGGCTGGGTGTTGATAATGCGGTCATCGACCTCAGTGCATCGGAAGTACCGATTATGGATGGTAGCGCGGGACCTTTTGTGTTTCTACTTCAGGCTGCCGGTATTCAAGAGCAAGCTGAGCCGAAGAGGTTTGTGCGCGTCATTAAGGAAGTTACGGTGTGTGATGGAGATAAGAAAGCCACTTTCCTGCCTTTTGATGGTTTCAAAATCAGTTTTGGTATTGATTTCGACCACCCAGTCTTTCGTGATAAAAAGTTGGATGCAACGGTTGAATTTTCCAGTGCCTCTTTTGTAAAAGAGGTATCGCGTGCGCGAACCTTTGGCTTTATGCATGAGGTCGAGTATTTGCGATCTAAAGGTTTGGTTAAAGGCGGGAGTGTGGATAATGCGGTCGTTGTGGATAAAAACGGTATCATGAACGAAGGTGGGCTTCGTTACGATGATGAGTTTGTGAAGCATAAAATACTCGATGCTATTGGAGATCTCTACTTACTGGGAAATAGTTTGCTAGGTGAATACCGAGCCTATAAGTCGGGTCACGGACTAAATAACAAATCCCTCTTAGAGTTGATTCGTCGTACTGACGCATGGGAGGTCGTGACTTTCGATGAAGAGAAAAATGCCCCTATCTCATATATTGAGCCTTTACCTATGGCTAGCTGAGACTGCTAGTTGAGTACGTAGGTGAGCATCCAAGCGATCAAATACAGTCTATGAGAGCCGCTTATTCGAATGGTTGGGTGCATTTTGTACAATCGAGATGATTCGAAATAGCAATTCAATACCTTTTATGCCATTATTCATCCCGCTTACGCATTCTGGCTATAAAAATTTGTGACGTATGACACTTTGTTTCTGGTGAGGTGGTCTTTATGGCTGCCGCCCAGTGGCTATACTTAGTGTGTAACTCGTACGCGGTTAAAAAGCGCACAACTTCTTAGTCATTTGTTAGGTGTGCTTACCGTATAGAGTCCCTTACTTTTTGAATTAAAACCGTATTTAAGTAGATTTGGTGTCAATGCATGAAAGTCATTGTTGTTAGCAAACGCCACGGACGTACACGCAGCTTTACGCTGGGTGGGTGGACTCGCATACTGCTTTCGACCTGTCTCCTTGGCATCCCTGTTACAGTTGTATCGCTTGGCGCCTATAGTTTATGGTTCCAGAATAACGATATGATATCTCCGCAGATGGCCGAGGCATGGCAGGATGTGCTTGGTCAGCAAGAGCGGGAATTAGGCGATATTTCTGAGCGTGCCGAGCGACGACTCGCTGCGATGACCTTACGTGTCGCGGAGTTACAAGCGCGTTTAGTGCGTTTGGACGCGTTGGGAGAGCGTTTAACTACTATTGCTAAAATGGACAATGGTGAATTTGATTTCAGTCGTTCGCCTGCGCTTGGTGGTCCTGAGCATCAGATCGAAGACGAAGCGCCAGGCGTTGGCGACTTTCAAGGCATGCTACATCAGCTCGGCCATCAAATTGATGACCGTCAACAACAGCTTGAAACACTTGAAGCTCTTCTCGCCAAAAGGCAAATTCAGAGCGACGTCTTCCTCGCAGGTCGTCCGATAAAAAAAGGCTGGATGTCCTCCCGCTTTGGCCGTCGTAATGACCCTTTCACCGGGCGTGTCGCTTGGCATGGCGGTGTTGATTTTGCCGGCAAAGAAGGCGCAGACATTATTGCAGTGGCCTCAGGCGTTGTTACCTGGTCAAATGAGCGCTATGGCTATGGCAATATGGTTGAGGTCAACCACGGTAATGGCTTTTCGACCCGCTATGCCCACTGTAAAGAGAACCTTGTTAAAGTCGGCGATGTAGTCAAAAAAGGGCAAATTATTGCCTTGATGGGCTCCAGTGGCCGATCTACTGGGCCGCACGTACATTTCGAAGTCTATAAACACGGTCGTCCTGTCGATCCCTCCGCTTATATCCACCGCACCAACCGCTAAAGCCCCTTTTCTATTTGCTATTTTTTGGGGTTCTTTTGAGCCTTATATTTCATTGAGTCGCTAAACTGTATTTGCCCTGCTTCGCTTAGTATTTGAATGAGGCTTGGCTACTTCTATTAGTTTAAGTATTTTCACCAATGATGCTCAAAATCGAGTATCAGTTGAGTATTGGTATTGTTATGTTGAATAAAATGTTCAGAACTGTCTTTGGTTCGCAAAATGACCGTGAGTTGAAGCGGATGCGAAAAACAGTTAATGAAATTAACCTTTTAGAGGAAAGCTTTGAGGCGCTAAGTGATGAAGAGCTAAAAGCAAAGACCTCTGAATTTAAAAAGCGCTACCAGGATGGGGAAACACTCGATACGCTTTTGCCTGAAGCATTTGCGGTGGCTCGTGAAGCAAGTAAGCGCACGATGGGGATGCGCCATTTTGACGTGCAGATGATCGGTGGTATGGCGCTGCACGATGGGAAGATTGCGGAGATGCGCACCGGTGAAGGTAAAACCTTGATGTCGACGCTTGCGGCTTATCTTAATGCAATTTCAGGTAAGGGCGTGCATATTGTGACGGTGAATGATTATCTAGCCAGTCGTGACGCAAATTGGATGAAGCCCTTGTATGAAGCGCTTGACCTGGTTGTTGGAGTGATATACTCCCAGCAGCATCCAGCGGAAAAACATCAAGCCTATCGTGCTGATATTACTTACGGAACCAATAACGAATTTGGCTTTGACTACTTACGCGACAACATGGCGCTACGTAAAGAAGAGCGTATGCAAAAGGCGCTAAATTTTGCTGTGGTGGATGAAGTTGACTCCATCCTTATCGATGAGGCGCGCACCCCGCTGATCATCTCCGGTGCGGCTGAAGATAGTTCTGAGCTGTACCGAAGAATGAACGAACTGGTGCCTCAGCTTTTGTTGCAGCCACAGCCCCCCGAGGGGCAAGAGAAGGAAATACAGGAAGAAGTTGGCCACTACACACTGGACGAGAAGAGTCGTCAAGTAGAGCTAACCGAAATGGGGCACGAGCTGGTTGAGGACTGGTTGGTAAAAGCCAAGCTACTCGAAGAAAACAGCAGTTTATACTCGGCTCAAAACCTCGGCTTGTTACATCATGTGCATTCGGCCTTGAGGGCACACAAGCTATTTCAGCGCGACGTTGAATATATTGTTCAAGAGGATCAAGTTGTATTAATCGATGAGCATACTGGGCGAACAATGGCTGGGCGCCGACTGTCGGAAGGTTTGCATCAGGCATTGGAGGCTAAAGAGAGCGTTGCTATTCAGGCAGAGAGTCAAACACTTGCGAGCACCACGTTCCAAAATTATTTTCGCCAGTATCCTAAGCTGTCTGGCATGACCGGTACTGCTGATACGGAAGCTTTTGAATTCAAGCACATATACGCGTTGCCGGTCGTTGTGATACCACCGAATAAAACGATTGAACGGAAGGATTTAAATGATCTTATTTATCTAAATATTGAAGATAAATTCGAAGCGATTATCGTTGATGTCAAGGGGTATCGAGAGAAAAATGCGCCCGTCCTTGTCGGAACCGCGTCGGTAGAAACTTCAGAACAGATGTCTCAGCGACTCAAAGACGCGGGTATTTCTCATGAAGTATTGAACGCAAAGTATCATGAGCGTGAAGCCGATATTATTGCGCAAGCCGGGCGTCCGGGGGCTGTTACGATTGCAACGAATATGGCAGGACGTGGTACTGATATTGTGTTGGGAGGTAACTGGGAGGCTGAAATTGCCAATTTGGAAAATCCTAGCGATGAGCAAAAAGCGTCGATAAAAGCTGATTGGAAAAAACGTCACAGCGTTGTTTTAGCGGCAGGTGGCTTACATATTATTGGCACTGAGCGTCACGAGTCACGCCGTATTGATAACCAGTTGCGAGGTCGTGCTGGTCGCCAGGGCGATCCAGGGTTATCTCGTTTTTATCTTTCGTTGGAAGATAACCTGATGCGTATTTTCGCATCTGAGCGCGTACGTAACTTTATGCAAGCGCTTGGTATGGAGAAAGGTGAAGCCATTGAACATCGTATGGTGAGCAATGCTATTGAGAAGGCGCAGCGTAAGGTGGAGGGACGCAACTTTGATTATCGTAAGCAAGTACTTGAGTATGATGATGTCGCCAATGATCAGCGCCGGGTTATTTATAGCCAGCGTAACGAATTGCTAGATGCGGATGATATTACCGGCGCGATCAGTGGTATTCGGGAAGATGTTATTTATGAGACAGTTTCGCGCTTTATTCCGCCTCAAAGCATCGAAGAGCAGTGGGATATAAAAGGGCTAGAAAAGGTATTGGAGGCTGATTTCGGTTTAACCTTGCCAATCCAAGCATGGTTGGATGAGGATAAAAAATTGCATGAAGAGCCGCTTAGGGAAAAGATCCTTCAGCAAGCTAACAAGGTTTATAGTGAGAAAGAAGCTCGTATTGGCGATATGATTCGCACCGTTGAGCGCCAGGTTATGCTTCAGGTTCTTGATACGCTATGGAAAGAGCATCTGCAAGGCATGGATTATTTGCGCAAGGGTATTGGCTTACGTGCCTATGCTCAAAAAAATCCAAAGCAAGAATTCAAGCGAGAGTCGTTTGAGCTGTTTCAGCAGTTGCTCGACAACTTAAAATTTGAAGTCACTCGTATACTTTACCGTGTAGAGCCCATGTCGGAAGAAGACATCGCCGAAGCCGATCGCAGTAGGCGAGAAGCTGCTCAGCGTCAGAAACTCAAATTAGAGCATGAGCAGGTATCACAGCTGAGCGATACACCGACTGGTTCACCTGATGCAGAGGGCGCTCAAGCGGAGCAGCCATATGTACGCTCAGGGCAGAAAGTAGGTCGTAACAGCCAATGCCCTTGTGGGTCTGGCAAGAAATTTAAAGCGTGTCATGGGAAAATTACTTAAGGTTAGTAATTTTCTAAAATCGAAAAACAAAGTTTGGTTTGTGAGGGTGAATTAATGGCTGTAGGCGAAATTAGTTGGCCACAAATGCATGTAATTGATGGCGTGACGCTCGCGTCCGCTGCAGCCGGAGTGAAATATTCGGATCGCAATGATGTGTTAGCGATCAGTATTTGTGATGGTGCTAGCGTCGCAGGTGTTTTCACGCAGAATGCCTTTTGCGCTGCGCCGGTGACCATAGCGAAGGCTCATATATCAGCATGCCGTGACGCAGGCCATTCGCCTCGGGTACTTCTGATTAATTCAGGTAACGCTAACGCATGCACTGGAGAGGCTGGGCATCAAGCCGCTATACAGTGCTGTCAGGCAGCTGCGGATCACGCTGGGTTGAGTGTAGAGCAGGTTTTACCTTTTTCTACTGGTGTAATCGGTGAGTTATTGCCTGCAGATAAAATTGTAGCGGTGCTTGGAGAGGTAATCCCTGAATCTGAGACCGAGTCTAGCGCAGACTCTTGGTTGCGCGCTGAACAAGCAATTATGACCACAGATTCTTTGCCCAAAGGTGTGACACATGAGCTTATGTGGGATGGGCATAGCATTAAAATTAATGGCATTGTTAAAGGTGCAGGCATGATACGTCCGAACATGGCGACCATGTTGGCGTTTGTGGCCATGGATGCTTCGGTAGCGCCTGACTTGCTCGATATAATATCTAAGCGCGCTGCCCAGCGATCGTTTAACCGAATTACTATCGATGGCGACACTTCGACCAACGACGCTTGTATCTTGATTGCTTCTGGTAAATCCAGCGCTCCTAGGGTCGAATCTGCTGATGATGCTTTGTTTGCTGCGTTGGCATCGGCTGTAGCAGGGCTTTATGAAGCTTTAGCAAAGTTGGTTATTCGTGACGCTGAAGGTGCAACTAAATTCGTTGAAATTTGCGTTCAAGGTGGTGGCAGTGAGCAAGAATGCCTCGATGTGGCTTACGCGATTGCCCATTCTCCGCTAGTGAAAACGGCTTTTTTTGCTTCAGACCCTAACTGGGGGCGTATTGTTGCTGCAATCGGCTATGCTGGTGTACCGAACCTTGATGTTAATCCAATACGCATGTGGTTAGACGAGGTACTTATTGTTGAAAATGGCGGTCGTGCTCTTAGCTATCAAGAAGCTGACGGGCAAGCGGTGTTTGACAAAGATAGTTTTTCTGTGATCGTTGATTTAGCTCGCGGCGATTACCGAGAGAAGCTTTGGACTTCCGATTTGTCGCACGATTACATCAAAATCAATGCAGAATATCGTAGTTAACTTGGTGCTTACGTGATACTTATTAGCTTGTTGATAGTTGGAAAATTATGAGCGGTGAGCGAAAAACGATACATGTTGCCGTTGCTGTTATCGAGAATACAGACGGTCATATTTGTATTACCAAACGCCCTGAAGGTAAACACCTTGCGGGCTACTGGGAGTTTCCGGGTGGAAAGGTTGAGTCTGGGGAGGCTGTGCCGCAAGCATTAGGCCGGGAGTTACAAGAAGAGCTCGGTATCTCAGTACTAGAGTGCGAACCTTTCATTATGATTAAGCATAGTTATGCTGAGATGGACGTGTTACTCGATGTTTATATGGTGACGGTTTTTGACGGTGTAGCTCGGGGTGCTGAAGGGCAGGAGTTAAGGTGGGTATCACGCTCACAGCTGCCGAAATTGAGTTTCCCAGAGGCTAATGAGAGCATTGTCGAGGCTCTCATATCTACATCAGCGGCTTAGTAGTTCTCGAGATCGTCTGACCAAGGCGCCTCTTCTACCGAATTTCCTGAAATAGCGTGTTTTTCATCCGCCCAATCCCCAAGGTCAATCAATTTACAGCGCGGACTACAAAACGGGCGCTGTGGTGATTTTTCATTCATAAGTACTTTTTTCTCACAAACAGGGCAGTTTACCGAGAGTGTTTTCTTGTTCATAGCTGGTATTTCGTATTGGCCATCAGAGGCGCTATTATCGGTGATTTTGTGCCAACTGCAAATAACTTTGATGCAGTGATTCAACTTGTTCGTAAGTCTCTATGTGTGAGCCGCTATTGTTGATGATATCGTCAGCATAGCTAAGGCGTTGTTCCCGTGCAATTTGTGACGCAATGATCTTGCGAGCCAAGGGCTCGTCCATATTGTCGCGTTTGATGGTGCGGGTTACCTGTATCTCAGGTGTAGTATCGACAATTAAGATACGCTGAATCAGCTGTCGTTTGAGTAGGTCATCGGCATTCTCTCGCCCTTCCTGTTGCGCTTTGAGGCTTGTTTCGAGTAGAAGGGGGGAGTCGAGGATAGCGTAGGGGCTTTGGGTTTGTGCTAAGCGGGTACGGGTGAGTTGGCGGATACGTGGGTGCATCAGGGATTCAAGCCAATGCTTATTTTCGGCATCTGTAAAAATAAGGCTTTTTAATGTCTGACGATCTAATTCACCATTGCCTTGAATGACTTGGTCGCCAAAATGTTGCTGTATTATCTTGAGGCATTCGCTTCCAGGGGCAACGATTTCACGTGCTATTAAATCGCTATCGACGATGTCTATGCCGAGACTTGTAAATCGGCTTGAGACGGTAGATTTTCCACTGCCGATACCGCCAGTTAAACCAACTATAAATGTGTTCATGGCAAGGTTACTATTTTTTAGCCGACCATTACTTGCAGGTATAGGGATGTGATGTCTTCCCCCCAAAAGAAGGCAATCCAACCGGCTATGGCGAGATAGGGGCCAAAAGGGATCGGAATGTTTTTATCTTTGCCGTAAATAAGTATACCGGCAATGCCAATCACGGCGCCGACAATGGATGAGAGCAATATAACCATTGGCAATAGCTGCCAGCCCATCCATGCACCCAAGGCCGCTAGGAGTTTAAAATCACCCCGACCCATCCCCTCTTTTTTTGTGAGTAGCTTAAATGCCCAATATATCGCCCATAGCGTTAAAAATCCCGCTGCGGCACCGTAAATCGCATCGATAGGGCTGGCGAAAATACCTTGAGTATTGACCAGCAAGCCCAGCCACATTAATGGCATGACGATATCGTCTGGCAATAGTTGATGATCGATATCGATCATAGTTAAAGCAATGAGCGACCAAGTGAAGACGAGAGCTAACCCTAGTTCTAGGGAATATCCAAAATACGCAGCTATAAACAGGGATAGTAGGCCGCTAATCAATTCAATAATTGGGTAGCGTAAACTAATGTGAACACCACAATGATGGCAGCGTCCACGCAAAATGATATAGCTGATAATGGGGATGTTTTGCCAAGCTTTTACCATAGCTTTGCATTTGGGGCAGTGTGAACGCGGAAGGGATAGGTTGAATACTTCTTGTTCTTCCTCTTTGACCTCTTCACCGGCTTTTTCTGCAAGGAATACACGGCATTCGTTACGCCAATCGGCCATCATTATTTGCGGTAGGCGATAAATGACGACGTTGAGAAAGCTCCCAACGAGGAGCCCTAATACTAACGCTGACAACATGACGTAGATGTCGAATGACATAATGCTGTATTCCACTTGCAATTGTATTGATATTTGAGTCTATAGGGTGGAGCTTGCTTACATTGCTGCGCCCATTTTAAAGATCGGAAGGTACATGGCGATCATTAAGCCGCCAACTAATACGCCGAGAATCGACATGATAAAAGGTTCCAATAAAGATGTTAGGTTATCTACCGCGTTGTCGACGGCTTCTTCGTAATAATTTGCGGCTTTGTCGAGCATGTCGTCCAAAGCGCCCGACTCTTCCCCGATCAACGTCATTTGTAACATCAGTGCTGGAAACAAGCCGGTGTTGCTCATTGCCGTGTTCAGCTGGATACCCGTGGCGACTTCGTCTCGGACTCTCACGGTGGCTGCTAGATATACGCTATTACCTGTGGCGCCTGCTACCGAGTCTAAGGCATCAATCAGCGGCACGCCGGCAGCAAACGTTGTAGAAAGTGTGCGTGCGAAACGCGCGTATATAGATTGAATAACTATGTTGCCGACTATAGGAACTTTCAGTGCTACCCGATCCATGAACTCCCGGAAGGTTTTGCTTTTTTCTTTTAATTTTCCGTAAAGCATAAAAAAACCGCCCATACCCCCTAGAGCATAAAGCCAATACTCTTGAGTTACCTCGGAAATGTGTAAGACAAAAAGTGTAAAGGCTGGTAATTCAGCTCCGAATCCTGCAAATGTTTCTGCAAATTGAGGAACTACTTTTACAAGAAGTAGTGCGGTTACCACTAACGCGACGACAACTACAGCAATGGGGTAGGTAAGCGCTTTTTTGATTTTTCCTTTTAGTTGTTCGGTTTTTTCTTTGTATACGGCGATACGATCCAGCATGGTTTCTAGTGAGCCGGATTGCTCGCCAGCTTCAACGAGGTTACAGAATAATTCGTCGAAATATTTAGGGTGTTTTTTTAGGGAGGGCGCGAATCCACCGCCGGAGGCAACATCTTCTTTTATCGTTAATATTAATTCGGTTAAACCTTGGTTTTCTGAACCGCCGGCAACAATATCAAAACTTTGTACTAAGGGTACGCCGGCCTTCATCATCGTCGCCATTTGCCGGGTGAATAGAGCAATCTCCAGCGGGCTGATTTTTTTGCTACCGCCGAACATAGGTTTAACTTTCTTTTTAACCGATCTGGCGTGTATACCCTGCTTGATTAGCTGTGCTTTCGCTAGCGCGGAAGTAGCGCAGTTGATCTCGCCTTGGACCTTATTGCCTTTTTTGTCGATACCTTTGTAAACAAAAATATCTGCCTTAGGTACTGTTGCTTTCGCCATTGGGTTAATCCTTCGTTACTCGGTTAGCTTCAGCGAGGCTGGTAAAGCCCTGAGCGACTTTTCTAAGTGCTGAAATGCGCAAATTATGGAAACCCTCGTCACGGGCGGCATCTGCAATTTGGAGGGAATTGCCACCATCCATTATAAGGCGGGAGATGGTCGGGGTGATGCGAACAACTTCATATACGCCAACTCGGCCTTTATAACCATTGCTGCATTTTTTACAGCCAACGGGTTTAAATATCGTGAACTCTTCGCGAGGGATTTCAATTACATCAAAGCCTTCTTCGGTTAAGATGTTATCAGGCAATTCTTCACTTGGGATTTTGCAGGCAGGGCATAGTCTTCTTGCAAGTCGTTGAGCAATAATGAGGCTGACGGTGGTTGCGACATTAAAAGTCGGCACCCCCATATTCATTAAACGGGTGAGTGTCTCTGGAGCACTGTTGGTGTGTAGTGTCGATAATACAAGGTGACCTGTCTGAGCGGCTTTGATGGCAATTTCGGCTGTCTCTAAGTCTCGTATCTCCCCTACCATCACGATATCGGGATCCTGTCGTAAGAAGGAGCGCAGTGCCATCGCAAAGGTGAGGCCGATTCTAGCGTTGACGTTAACCTGATTGACACCCTCTAGGTTAATTTCGACCGGATCCTCTGCGGTCGAAATGTTACGTTCGACTGTATTTAGTATGTTCAGTCCGGTATATAGGGAGACGGTTTTGCCTGACCCTGTTGGCCCTGTTACCAGTATCATCCCCTGGGGTTGATCTAGGGCGGCCATAAACAGTTTTTTCTGAGCGTCTTCGTAGCCAAGCGCATCAATACCGAGTTTGGCGCTGGAAGGGTCAAGAATACGAAGTACGACTTTTTCGCCAAATAATGTCGGTAAGGTATTCACTCGGAAATCAATGGCGCGCGTTTTGGATATCTTCATCTTGATCCGACCATCTTGAGGTAGTCGGCGTTCAGAGATATCCATTTGTGACATCACTTTTAAACGTGCGGCCAAGCGGATGGCGAGATTTACTGGTGGGCGTGCCATCTCTTTAAGGATGCCATCTGTGCGAAAGCGCACTCGGTAGGCCTTTTCATAGGGCTCAAAGTGGATGTCTGATGCACCCATTTTGATGGCATCGAGTAGCACTTTATTGACAAAGCGTACGATTGGCGCCTCATCAACGTCACTGTCGTCTTTAGCGTCAGAGGCGTCTTCGACGGTTTCAATGTCTAGGCCGTCAAGAGCGTCTTCATCAAGCCCACCAAGGGCGTCACCGATGCTCTCTTCTGCAGCATTAAGGTAATGGTCGATAGCGCTTTGAAGTTTGTCGGCTTCAACTAATACGGTCTCAGCGTTAAGTCCCGTGTTGAATTTTATCTCGTCTAGGCCGTGTAAATTTGTTGGGTCTGCGACGGCAACATATAAGCGGTTACCGCGTTTAAATATCGGTAGGGCGCTATGTTTTTGAATAAGCTTAGAGTCGACGAGGTCTTTAGGGAAACTGTCGCTAGTGATGGATCCAAGGTCAATCACCGGGGTGCCGAACTCTTCAGAGGCGGCATTCGCGATGGCGATGGCTGAAACGCTTCCTGAGTTAACCAAGAAAAGAGGGAATGGTACCTTTTCGCGGATTGCTTGTTCGGAGGCGTGCTGAGCCTCCTCTTCGGGTATCAGTTGGTCTCTAACGAGTCTTCGAGCGAGTCCGCTTAACATGTTACCGTTTCACCGTCTTTAGCTATAATTTGTTATCAACTATATATTAGTAATATAAAATTTATTTGTTATAAGCTATATATTAGTTTGTAAAGTATAAATGTATCGAGTCTTGCTATCGTTCTTTTTGAGCTAAAAACACCTAAGGTTATAAAAGTACGGTAATAAGCTACTTTATGTCATTTTTATTTCGGCTTGTAACTCTGTGTAATATATATCAACTTGAATTTTTACGCAAAAATGGATGCGATATTATTCAAGGATATTATTATTCAAAACCACTAATGCCAGATTCATTAGTCGATTTTATCTTAAACAACAAATAACTTGAAAAATAACTACCAAGGTAAAACTTCACCATTGGAATGCCAGAATGTTCCGGTATTTTCCAACGATAACTCTTCTATTCTTTGAGCTAAATTATTTGCAGACTCTTCAGCAGTAATTAAACCACCAAAGTTAACCATTTCAGTTTTTACAAAGCCTGGATGCAATAATGCAACAGAAATACCTTTAGACTTAAAGTCAACCGCCATTGATTTACCTGCAGCATTAAGTGCGCACTTAGACATCCTGTAACCATATCTCCCACCAGAGTCATTATCATCTATTGATCCCATTCGACTGGTTATCAGCGCAATTTTACTTCCCGATTTTAAGTTGTTGAATAATGCTTCAACCACTCTAATGGGTCCTAAAGTATTCACCTGAAATTGTTCGATGATTTGTTCATAATTCAAGCTATCAAAAGACTCATCCCTTAAAATCCCCGCATTATTAATCAGAATATCAATGGTTTGGTTAGCGATTTCTTTTATGAGTTGATT